>NZ_JBIAQM010000015.1:0-205394 GCF_042888945.1 Streptomyces sp. NPDC002698 | reverse complement strand
CCGGGCGGACCCGCCCCGCCCGCGCGGCCGTGGTGGTGGGGGGCCGGGCGGCGGCCGGGCCCGCCGGCCGCGCCGCCGCCGTGGGGGGGGGGGCGGGGGGGGCGGGGGAGCCGCCCGAGCCGCGCGAC
Source organism: Streptomyces sp. NPDC002698 (assembly GCF_042888945.1). Lineage (NCBI taxonomy): Bacteria > Bacillati > Actinomycetota > Actinomycetes > Kitasatosporales > Streptomycetaceae > Streptomyces > Streptomyces sp. NPDC002698. The sequence continues at coordinate 205,266 of NZ_JBIAQM010000015.1, read as the reverse complement.
CGGGTCGCCGTGGGGGACGTCGATCCGGCCGAGGCCCCCGGGCCGGGAACCGCGGTCCCCCGGGAACCGGCGGCGGTCGAGGCCGCCGTGTCCCCGGTACCGGCCTGGTGGCCGGGCCGGAACACCACGGCCGCACAGACCAGAGCACCGGCCGCGACCAGGGCGACCGGGGTGAGGGCCCACAGCGTCCGCCGGCGTCCGCGCCGTCGCGCGGCCTGCCTCGTTTCCTTCATGCGCGTTCCGTTCGGGGGATCGAGCCGGTGATGTGTCCATCAGTGGCCGCCGGAAGCGGAAAGGTTGCCGCCCGTTCCCCGGAGATCTCTCCTGCGGGCCGTGCCCGGACCGGGTCACGTCGACCGCGCGCGGCGGATCCGTTTCCGGCCCCGGGCCTGGCCCGGCACCTCGACGAGGTGATGGGTCAGGGCCGCCAACGGCAGCAGCACGGCGAGGAACGCCGCTTCGAGTACGGGACTGTCGCGGCGGTACCGGCCGATCACACCGTCGCTCACCGCCAGCAGGGCCGGATGCACCAGGTACACCGAGTAGCTGACCGTCCCCAGCCAGGTCAGCGCGCGCGGAAATCTCCGGCGGCGCAGCGCGAGGGCCACACCGAAGGTGAGTACGGCCAGCAGGAACGCGGTGATCCAGCCGCGCCGTGCGAAGTGGGCCGCCGCGCCGTGCCCGTACGCACTGCCCACGGCGCAGATCAGCACGACGGCGGCGGTGCGGGCCGCGCACGGCCAGGTGATCTCCCCGCCTTCCGCCCGCCGGACGGCGGTGCCGAGGAATATCACGGCCAGGATCACCAGGCCCTCCCAGAGGGGAACGGTGCCGTTGAAGGGGACCAGGACCAGCGCGAGGACGCCTCCCGCCACGGCCCCCGGCACACGCAGCGCGGACGTCGCGGAACTTCCGCAGAGGACGGCGAACACCAGCGCCGTCGCGGCGAGCGCGACGAGCGGTCCGGTACCGACCGCGGACGAGAGCGCCGACGCCGGCGGCACGAACGCCGCCGTCGCGCTCACGGCGGCCAGCGCTCCCAGAACCACCGCGACCGTCGCCGAGCGCCGGTGCAGCCGGACCGTGAACAGGGCGACGACCAGCAGGTAGAACGCCAGCTCGTACGACAGCGTCCACAGGACGAGGACGACACTCGGCGTCCCCAGCAGTTCCTGGAGCAGGGTGACGTGCGCGACGGCCACCGTGACGGGATTCCGCCCGTCGAAGCGAGCCCCCAGGTGCGCGACGCCCAGCAGATCCAGCGCGAGGACCGAGCCCACCACGGCGGCCCACAGCGGGTAGACGCGAAAGGCCCGTCCGATCCAGAAGGTCCTCACACAGTTCCGGCGCTCGAGCGAGGCGGGGATGACGTAGCCGCTCACCAGGAAGAACACCATGACGCCGTACCGGCCGATGTTCAGCTGGGGCATCAGCTGCCCACGGAACTCCGCCATGAAGGCGTACGACGAGTGGTCGACCGCCACGAGGAGCGCGGCGATCCCGCGCAGGGCGTCCAGCCAGCCCAGCCGCGGGGGACCGGCGGAGCCGCCGGACACGGGTGGACCTGACGCCGGGGACGGCCGGTGTGAGGGCGGCCGGGGAGCGGGAGGTGCGGGTTCCATGATGGTGCCTGCCTGGACCGGGTCCTGTGGGGTGACGGGTGCGCCGGGCCGGCCGGGAAGCGGGCGCGGGGCGGCCCGGTCCGCGATCCGCCGGCGCTCGGCTCGCGAGGCCTGGAATCCACATCGAAGTGCGGACACGCCGCGGCGCGGTACGGGACACGCCCTCAGGAGACGGCTTTCGCCGGGATTGCCTACGCGCCGGCCGGCCGCGTGTTCCGGCGACGCGCAGGCCGACCGGGTCGCGGAGCCCGCCGCGGATCTGTGGCCGGGCGCTGCCCGGCGTCGTGGGCTTCACGTGGACGCAGGGACCGGTCCGGCTTCTGGCGGCCCGGGGAGGAGAGCCGCGGCGGCGAGCGGTGGCATCGGGCATGCGTCGCATCCGGGGATGGGACAGAGTGATGCCATGGGCCGCCTGTGGATGACGTGGTCGCTGGAGGGTGTCGGATCGGCCGGCCAGAACGTCGCGGACGTCGAGGCGGCCTGCCGGGCCCTGATCGGTTCCGTGGAGCGGTCCCGGCGTGCCTTCGAGGTACCGGAGCCGTGGGAGGAACTCCGCGAGTCGGCGCTGCTCCTCCAGGAGCAGATTCTGGGGCCGGGGCGCGAGGTCCTGGGGCAGGGCCGGCACTGGGCCTCCACCCTGAGGGGCGTGAGCATTCTGCTGGTTCCGCGCGAGTGATCCGCGCGGCCGCCCGGGCCGGTGTTTCCGGCCCGGCGGCCGCCGTCCGGGCGAGGCCGTCGGCCTGCCCGGCACGCCCGGTTCCGGCGGGAGCGTCAGACGTCCGCCGCCGCCAGGGGCACCACATCACTACCGTGCCGGAAGGCGGGGTGATCGCCGAGACGGCGTACGTAGTCCAGGAGCCGGGGATGCGAGCGGAGGGCGTCGCAGGGGCCCAGCCCGGTGAGAGCCGTCCATACGTCCACGTCCGCCGCCGTGAGGGAGTCGCCCAACACGTAGGCGCTCGCGGCGAGTTGACAGTCCAGCAGTTCCAGGGCGGCCGCGAGTTCCGAGGCCGGGGCGGACGGGGTGACATCGCGGTCGAGCAGATCGCGGAGGGCTTCGATGTCGGCGGCGAGGGACGGCGGGCAGATCGCGGAGGGGCTCGTCGTGGCGTGACCGGAGAACAGTCCGGCCAGATCGCGCAGGATGGCGGGCGGGTGGTTGCTGACGATGCGTCCGCTCCACCGGTCGCACAGGGCGGGGGCGGTGAGCGGTCCGTCGAAGTGGTACTCGGTGGCCTCGTACGCGCGGCGCAGTGAGGCGAAGGCGTCGGGTGTCCGCGCGGGGTCCGCCAGGAGTGTGGTGGCGACCGAGTCCCGCAGGCCGAGCAGTTCGAGGGTGATGGCGATCCGCAGCGAGAACGGACAACTCCGCGACAGGTACAGCTCGTAGCGGTGTGGAGCCGGGTAGAAGCCGCCGGCGAGACCGGCACCGATGCGGCTGTCGACGCGGTGGGGGAGGGCGGACGGTGTCGCCGCCGGCTGGAGGCGAAGGGCCGAGGGGAACGAAATCTGCTCACAGGGGCGTGCGTCGGCAGTGCTGGACGTGCGCGAAACTGTCTCGGGCATGACTCTCCCTGGGGGAAGAAGGAAGCCGCCGCCGCTTTGTGGGCACCGGCGGCCGAATGCGGATTGACTGCGCTGGTCGCACCGGTCCGGATCGCACGGACCGGCAGCGGATCAGTAAGCGCTGGAGACACGCAACAGATCGATGTGCAGGCGCCTCGTCAAGCCGTTCCTTGGCATTCCCACCGGTCCCGACTCCGGGGCTCGCGAGACGCGAGACCGCACTTGCCCCGCCGCGCCGGCGGGACCCGGTCGTCACCCGGGGCACCCCGTCGCGGTGGAAGGGTTGCCTGTCAGCGGGCCGGGGCCGATGACCGACGGAGCGGGCGGACCCGCACCGTGGGCGCTGACAATCGTGACCGTCCATGCCAGTCTCGGTGCGCTCTGTTGCGCCGTCAAGAAGGCCGCACGCGCGGTCTCACCTGGTGGTCACCCGCATTGACATTGTTTTCGGGGCGGGCCTAACCTGCGGCCCACCAGGGGATGCCTTTTCGGCCGGAGTGGAAATGGTGACGGCGATGCACACAGCTGACGGGACGGCCGCATGGCGGCGCCTCGGCCGCGATGTGCTGTGCGCCGACCGCTCCGTGGACCTGCTGCGCGTCAACAGCGCCCTCTGTACGGGCGTGTGCCGCTCCCTCAGCCGAGGCTGACCGCCTCTTCGGGTCTTTGACGACCGCAGGCTGACGGCTCTTCGAGTCTTCGACGACCACCGCTGTCGCGATGTGTCCTTTCCCGTCCAGCCCCCGTTTCCACGTGTGCCCGCGCCTCGCCGCGTACTGAGCCGTCCCGCTCGGCCCGGCGCTGCCGCTCCGTGGTCCGGGGTGTCCGAATCCGCTGGAGCTCTCCATGAGTCAACCTCCCGGCAGCGCTGTGTCCTTGGGATCAGCGACGCCCGCCGAGGCGATCCCCCGTACCGGCTTCCCCGCCGCGCCCAAGCCTCAGGCGGCCCAGCGGGTCCTTCCGCTCCGGCGTCCCGGCCGCTGGATCATCACGGCCGTCGTGCTCGTGCTGGCCGCCCAGATCCTCCACGGCCTGGTGACCAACCCCTTCTACCAGTGGGATCGGTTCCAGTACTGGTTCTTCCGCCCGACCATTCTCGACGGCCTGCTCATCACCCTCGAAGTGGCTCTCTACAGCGCCGTGTTGGGATTGCTCGGCGGCATCGTGCTGGCTCTGGCCAGACTTTCCCGGAGCCCGGTGCTGCGCGCGGTGAGCTGGGTCTACACCTGGCTGTTCCGGTCGGTGCCGCTGATCGTGGTCCTGCTGTTCCTCTACAACTTCAGCGCGCTGTACCAGACGTTGAGCGTGGGCGTTCCGTTCGGGCCGGCCTTCTTCACCTTCGACGAGTCCCGCCTGGCCACCGACATGGCCGTCGCCGTCGTAGGACTGAGCCTGAACGAGGCGGCGTACGCCTCCGAAGTGGTACGCGGCGGCGTTCTCTCCGTCGACCAGGGCCAGCACGAGGCGGCCTCCGCCCTGGGACTGCCGAAGCGGTACCAGTTCGCGAAGATCGTCTTCCCGCAGGCACTGCGCTCCATCACCCCCAACTACGTGAACCAGCTGATCGGCCTGATCAAGGGCACCTCGCTGGTCTTCTACGTGTCCCTGCTGGACCTGTTCGGCTCGGTGCAGAGCATGGGCAGCACCTACCCCGGCGACATCGTGCCGCTGCTCCTCGTGGCCACCGCCTGGTACCTGATCCTCACCAGCGTCGTGTCCGTCATCCAGTTCTATGTCGAGCGGTACTACTCGCGGGGCGCGCTGCGCACCCTGCCGCCGACCCCGTTGCAGAAGGCGCGGAACGCTCTGCGTGACGTGCGGGCCCGGTTCCGGAGGGAGACGGCGATATGAGCGGCGAGACCCATCTGACGACAGTGAGGACTCGGACGGCCCAGGCCGCCGACGCGGCGGAAGCGGCGTCGGCCTCCTCCGCCCCGGCGGCGGGCGCCGCGGCGGCCGCCGAGAGCGCCGGAGCGCTCCAGGTCGAGCCGGCCGCGGTCGAGGTGCACGATGTGCACAAGTGGTACGGAGCCCAACGGGTTCTGGACGGTGTGGAGTTGACGGTGCGGCCCGGCGAGGTGACGGTCGTCCTCGGCCCGTCCGGCTCCGGGAAGTCCACCCTCCTGCGGGTGATCAACCACCTGGAGAAGCCCGAGATCGGCCATGTGAGCCTGAACGGTGAGCTCATCGGCGTACGCAGGCACGGCGACCGTCTCAAGGAGCTGAGCGAGCGGGCCATCCTGACCCAGCGCAGCCGGATCGGGTTCGTGTTCCAGAACTTCAACCTCTTCCCGCACCTGACCGTGCTGGACAACGTGGCCGCCGCTCCCGTGGCGACCGGGCGGCTGTCCAGGGCCGGGGCGCGGGAACTGGCCCGCGATCTGCTCGCCCGGGTGGGCCTGGCCGACAAGGCGGCCGCCTACCCCCGGCAGCTGTCGGGCGGTCAGCAGCAGCGCGTGGCCATCGCCCGCGCGCTCGCCCTGCGGCCCGGAGTCATCCTCTTCGACGAACCGACGTCGGCGCTCGATCCCGAACTGGTCGGCGAGGTCCTCGCCGTCATCAAGGATCTGGCCCACAGCGGCACCACACTGATCATCGTCACCCACGAGATCGGCTTCGCCCGCGAGATCGCCGACCGGGTGGTCTTCATGGACGGCGGCCGCATCGTCGAACAGGGCCCGCCCGAGCAGGTGTTGGACCATCCGCGAGAAGCGCGCACCAGAGAGTTCCTGAGCAAGGTGCTCTGACCGCTGCCTCTCGACGCACAGCGAGAAACCCCTCGCCGAGGTGCTCCCGCCTCACCGCCCCGACCCGGGGCGGGGGCGACTCCTCCCCGATTCGGCGGCCCGCCGGGACCGTTCCCCCACACCTCTCACCGCACACCCGATAAGGACAGTCATGCCCACCTTCAGCCTGAACCGCAAGGCCCTCCGCGGCGTCGCCGCCACCGCCGCCGTCGCCTCCCTCGCGGCCTCCCTCGCCGCGTGCGGGGGAGACAGCGACGCCGCCACCCGTACGCGGACCGACGCGGCCGGCACCGTGACCGTGGGCGCGCTCTCCAACGGGGCCGCCAAGGAGACCGTTCTGAAGGTCTCCGAGGTGAAGTCGATCAGCGATGAGCTGCCCAAGTCCGTAGCCGAGAGAGGCACGTTGGTGGTGGGGATCGGCGCACTGCCCGCCGGGTCACCGCCCTTGAACTTCGTCGGAGAGGACCAGAAGACGCTCACCGGCAGCGAACCCGATCTCGGAAAGCTGGTCGCCGCGGTCCTGGGGCTGAAGCCGGTGGTGAAGAACTCGACCTGGGAGAACCTGTTCGTCGGCGTCGACAGCGGCAAGGTCGACGTCGCCTTCTCCAACGTCACCGACACCGAGGAGCGCAAGAAGAAGTACGAGTTCGCCTCGTACCGGCAGGACAACCTCGCCTTCGAGGTCCTGAAGAAGAGCACGTGGAACTTCGACGGCGACTACCGGAACCTGGCCGACCAGACCGTCGCGGTGGGGGCCGGCACCAACCAGGAGAAGATCCTGCTGGAGTGGAAGGACAAGTTGGCCAAGGCGGGCAAGAAGCTCACCGTCAAGTACTACCAGGACAACAACGCCACGTCCCTGGCGCTGAACAGCGGGAAGATCGACTCCTTCTTCGGCCCCAACCCGGCCGTCGCCTACCGCGCCACCCAGAACGCCAAGTCCTCCCACCCGACCCGCAACGCGGGCCAGTTCTCCGGCGCGGGCGAGACGATCCAGGGGCTGATCGCGGCCACCGCGAAGAAGGACAGCGGGCTCGCCAAGCCGGTCGCCGACGCCATCAACCACCTGATCGAGAACGGCCAGTACGCCAAGTGGCTGGCCGCCTGGAACCTCTCCGACGAGGCGGTGGAGACCTCCCAGGTCAACCCGCCCGGCCTGCCGCTCGACAACTCCTGAAACCACCGTGCGCCCGAGGGACTTCGCCGTGCGCGGCGAAGTCCCGGGGCGCGTCCGGCCGCGTTCCAGATACGGAGAACCCGCACCGCCATGTCCACCAGCGTCCACGCCGCCCCCGTCCCTTCCCCGAGTCCGGCCGCACCGCACGTCCTCGACAACGCGGCGTGGGCCGCGCTGACCGGTCCGCACGCCCACCTCGCCGAGCGCGTCGGCCGGGCCGCCCGCTATCCCACGGACGTGTCCCCGTTCACCGCCCTCGCCGATCCCGCCGACCCCCGTTCGTGGGACGACCTGGCCGCACTGGTCGGTCCGGGCGCGGTCACCCCCGTCACCGCCGTGCAGGCCGTGCCCGACGGCTGGACGATCGAACACAGCGGCGACGGGGTTCAGTTGACCGCCACCACGCTGCACTCCGAGCCCGCGCCCGAAGCGGTACGGCTCGGCCCCGCCGACGTGCCCGAGATCCTCGGCCTGATCGCCCTCACCCGGCCGGGCCCCTTCCTGCCCCGAACCGTCGAACTCGGCACCTACCTGGGCATCCGGGAAGGCGGCCGCCTGATCGCCCTGGCCGGCGAGCGCCTGCGCCCGCCGGGCTGGACCGAGATCAGCGCGGTGTGCACCCACCCCGGCCACCGGGGCCGGGGCCTGGCCACCCGTCTCGTCCGCGCTGTCGCGGCGGGGATCAGGGAGCGCGGAGACATCCCCTTCCTGCACGCCGCCGCCGACAACACGAACGCGATCCGGCTCTACGAGTCGATCGGGTTCACCCTGCGCCGCCGCACGCGCTTCGTGCTCGTCCGCACACCCGGCGGACAGCAGTCGGCGCACGCCGGACAGGAAGAGGCCGGGCAGCCGGAAGAAAAGACACACCCGTGAGGTTGGGACTGTTCACGACCGTGCGGCGCCCCGTCGGGGAACCGCGAGGGCCGGGCGGACGAGAGACCCGGGAGCACCGGGCCGAGAGGGCGGAGGTGAGGCACATGCGCCGTGTGTCCCGCCGCGTGCCGAGGCCGCTCGCACCCCGCCCCCTGCACCTGTACGGCCGGCCGCACATCGATCTGCAGCGGGTCGCCGGCGCGCTCTGTCGCCCCTGACCCGTCTCCACGCAGCCCCGCCCCGCTCGCCGGGGCGGGATTCCTCGTACGGCCGATCAGGAAGGCACCTCCCGTGTCCTCGTCACGCTCTCCCCTGCACCTCGCCGTCGCCCTCGACGGCGCCGGCTGGCACCCGGCCGCCTGGCGCGAACCGGTCGCCCGCCCCGGTGAACTGCTCACCGCCGCCTACTGGGCCGGTCTGGTCACCGAGGCCGAGCACGGTCTGCTCGACTTCGTGACCATCGAGGACGCGCTCGGCCTCCAGTCCTCCTCGCCCACGGAACCGGACGGCCGCACCGACCAGGTCCGCGGACGCCTGGACGCCGTCCTCATCGCCGCGCGGATCGCGCCACTGACCCGTCACATCGGCATCGTGCCGACCGTAGTGACCACCCACACGGAGCCGTTCCATATCTCCAAGGCCATAGCCACCCTCGACTATGTGAGCACCGGCCGTGCCGGTGTGCGCGTCCAGGTCACGGCACGCCAGAACGAGGCCGCGCACTTCGGACGCCGGACCCTCCCGCCGTTCCGCGTCGAGGACTACCTCACGCCCGCCGGGCAGGAGCTCGTGACCGACCTCTTCGAGGAGGCCGCCGACTACGTCGAGGTGGTCCGCAGGCTCTGGGACAGCTGGGAGGACGACGCGGAGATACGCGACGTCGCCACCGGCCGCTTCATCGACCGCGACAAGCTGCACTACATCGACTTCGAGAGCGGCCGCTTCAGCGTCAAGGGCCCCTCCATCACCCCCCGGCCGCCCCAGGGCCAGCCGATCGTCAGCGCCCTGGCCCACGCCACCGTCCCGTACCGGCTGGTGGCCCGGGCCGCCGACCTCGGCTACGTCACCCCTCACGACGCCGGACAGGCACGCGCCGTCGTCGAGGAGATCCGCGCCGAACAGACCGCGGCCGGCCGGGGGGACGAGACCGTGCACGTCTTCGGCGACCTCGTGGTCTTCCTGGACGACGACCCCGGTGCCGCCCAGGCCCGCCGTGAGCGACTGGACGCCCTCGCGGGTCACCCGTACACGAGCGACGCCCGGATCTTCACCGGAACGCCCGCCGAACTCGCCGATCTCCTCCAGGAGTTGAGCGAGGCGGGCCTGTCCGGCTTCCGGCTGAGGCCCGCCGTCGTCGGGCACGACCTCCCCGCGATCACCCGAGGCCTGGTGCCCGAACTCCAGCGCCGGGGCGCCTTCCGGCGGGCCTACGAGGCCGACACCCTGCGCGGGCTGCTCGGACTCGCCCACCCCGCGAACCGCTACGCCACCACCGCCTGAGCCGGAAGGACCCCCGACCATGAGCAAGCCGCTCAAGCAGATCCACCTCGCGGCGCACTTCCCCGGCGTCAACAACACCACCGTGTGGAGCGACCCCGAGGCCGGCAGCCACATCGAGTTCAGCTCCTTCGCGCACTTCGCGCGCACCGCCGAGCGCGCCAGGTTCGACTTCCTGTTCCTCGCCGAAGGCCTGCGTCTGCGCGAACAGGGCGGACACATCTACGACCTGGACGTCGTCGGACGGCCCGACACCTTCACCGTCCTCGCCGCGCTCGCCGCCGTCACCGAACACCTCGGTCTGACCGGCACCATCAACTCCACCTTCAACGAGCCCTACGAGGTGGCCCGCCAGTTCGCCAGCCTCGACCACCTCTCCGACGGGCGAGCCGCCTGGAACGTCGTCACCTCCTGGGACGCCTTCACCGGCGAGAACTTCCGCCGCGGCGGCTTCCTGCCGCAGGAGGAGCGCTACTCGCGGGCCAAGGAGTTCCTGGCCACGGCGAACGAACTCTTCGACTCCTGGCGGGGGGACGAGATCGTCGCCGACCGGGCGGGCGGCACGTTCCTCGACGACGCCAAGGCCGGAGCCTTCGTCCACCACGGGCAGCACTTCGACATCGAGGGGCAGTTCAACGTCCCGCGCTCCCCGCAGGGCCGCCCGGTGATCTTCCAGGCCGGTGACTCCGAGGAAGGCCGTGAGTTCGCCGCCTCCGGCGCCGACGCCATCTTCAGCCGCTACTCCACGCTCAAGGAGGGCCAGGCCTTCTACACGGACGTCAAGGCGCGTCTCGCCCGCTACGGCCGTCGCTCCGACCAGCTGCTGATCCTGCCCGCCGCGACCTTCGTGCTCGGGGACACCGACGCCGAGGCCGAGGAGCACGCCCGCGAGGTGCGGCGCCTCCAGGTCAGCGGCGCCACCGCCATCAAGCACCTGGAATTCGTCTGGAACCGCGACCTGTCCGCCTACGACCCGGACGGCCCGCTTCCCGACATCGACCCGGACCTCGGCGAACACACCGTCGCACGAGGCCGCGCGCAGGTCCGGATGTACCGCGACCCGCTGGCCGTCGCCCGTGAGTGGCGCGAGCGGGCGGCCGCCAACAAGTGGTCCATCCGCGACCTCGTCATCGAGACCGGCAGCAGGCAGGCCTTCGTCGGCAGCCCCGCCACGGTCGCCGCGACCATCAACGACTTCGTCCAGGCGGACGCCTCCGACGGCTTCATCCTCGTCCCGCACATCACCCCGGGCGGCCTCGACGCCTTCGCCGACAAGGTCGTCCCGCTCCTCCAGGAACGCGGCGTCCACCGCACCGAGTACGAGGGCACCACCCTGCGCGACCATCTCGGCCTCGCCCACCCCGACGCCGAGGCGTACGCCGGCCGGGCGGCGTCGTGAAGTCCCCGGCGCCGCCCGTTCTCGAACCGATCCGCATATCCGCCGAGCGCTGAGGAGGCCTCCGCACATGTCCGAAATCCCTCTCGGCGTCCTCGACCTGATCCCGATCTCCTCGGGTTCCACCGCCGCGGACGCGCTGCGCAATTCCATCGACCTGGCCCGGCGGGCCGAGAGTCTCGGGTACGCCCGCTACTGGTTCGCCGAACACCATCTCAACCCGGGCGTGGCCGGAACCTCGCCCGCGGTCGTCCTCGCCCTGACCGCCTCCGCGACCTCGGCCATCCGCCTCGGCTCCGGTGCCGTGCAACTCGGCCACCGCACCGCCCTGTCCACGGTCGAGGAGTTCGGCCTGATCGACGCGCTGCACCCCGGGCGCCTCGACCTGGGCCTCGGGCGCTCCGGTGGCAAACCGTCCGGCCCGCCCTCCGTCCCGCCCGTGACCGCGACCCCCGTGGTCGACGGCCGCGCCCCGAACGGACTCCGCATTCCACCCCGCTTCTCCTTCGAACACCTTCTGGGCTCACCGCGGGTCGCCGTCCAGCGCGCCCTCCTCCAGCAGCCCAACGCCCAGTCGCAGGACTACGGCGAGCAGATCGACGACATCCTGGCGCTGCTCGCGGGCACCTACCGCTCGGCGGACGGCACGCAGGCGCGCGCCGTCCCCGGTGAGGGCGCGGACCTGCAACTGTGGATCCTGGGCAGCAGCGGTGGGACGAGCGCCGAGGTCGCGGGCCGGGGCGGGCTCAGGTTCGCGGCGAACTACCACGTCAGTCCGGCCACCGTGCTGGAGGCGGTGGACGGCTACCGAGCGGCGTTCCAGCCCTCCGAGGTCCTCGACAAGCCGTACGTCAGCGTGTCCGCGGACGTCGTGGTCGCCGAGGACGACGAGACCGCCCGTGAACTCGCCACGGGATACGGCCTCTGGGTCCGCAGCATCCGTACGGCGGAGGGGGCCATCGAGTTCCCCACGCCGGACGAGGCACGCGCCCACGTCTGGTCGGACGCCGACCGGGCACTCGTCCAGGACCGCCTCGACACCCAGTTCGTCGGCTCACCGCGCCGCGTCGCCGACCAGTTGGAGCAGCTCCAGGAAGCCACCGGAGCGGACGAGTTGCTGATCACGACCATCACTCACGGGCACACGGACCGGGTGCGGTCGTACGAGCTGCTGGCCGAGGAGTGGCGCACGCGGTGACCCGGCGTCGGCCTTCCGGGAGACGGTCAGGACGAGACGAGCCGTGATTGCCCACCGCTCGTCTCGTCCTCCCCGTTCCGCGAGGGGAGTGCTCGGGTGGGGAAGCGATCAGCGGGGCACCGGTCGAGAAGCACGGTCGCGGTGTCGCTCCGCCCCGCCGCCTCCGGGGACACCGCGCCGGGGCGTTACGACTGCGTCACGAACTCTGTTTCGGCTGGTCAGAGAGCCTATAGTCGCAGACTCCCGGATCTTGGAGCCTCATGGCCCGAACGGCCGGGTCCGGCACTTGAGCGAGCGGAACGACAGCGAATGGCGCGCGGCGGGATGACCCGACTTCACGGGTGGGCGACGGTGGCACTGCTGTGCGCGGCGGTGCCGTTCGCGACGGCCTGTACGACGCCGACCGGGAAGCCGGCGGCCAGGAAGACGCCCGAGGCCGGGACGAAGGCCACCGCGTCCACGCCGTCCTGTGCGGGCGGGGCGGTCCGGTGGACCTCGGTGCACCGGGAGCGGCGACTCACCGAAGTCTCACCGGTCGTGAACGTCGGCGAGAGCGACGGCTGGGTCACGTTTCACCCCGGGCTCGTGCGCAACATAGTGCCCCAGGTCAGCACGAGCGACGACCGCGTATCGGAGCGTCAGGTCCTCGCCGCGCTCGCCAAACGCCTCAAGCGGTGGGACCTTGAGCAACTGGCCGCTCCGGGGGAGGAGTCCGTCGATCGTCCGCGCTCTCCCGTCAAGGTCGACTTCCTCGGGCACGCGGGGCGTTTCGTCGAGGCCGAGGGGGTCCAGGCCGTCGACGCGAGCTTCACCGTGACCTGCCCCGGCCGTGACGTCTACGGCAGCGTGAGCACCTGGTTCGGCGACACGGGTGCGTCCCTGGCCTGCGGCGTGAACCCCCGCACCAAGGAGTCCTGGATCCAGGAGGCCTACCGGCTGACATGCGGCCCGCGCTGAAGGCGAGACGGACTGCCTGCCGGTGTCGGCCTGTAGGCGGTGAGGTGTTCGGCGGCTTCCGTGAACGGTCCGGCGGCCGCGGCCGGTCCTTCCGCGCTCCAGCGCGGAGTCGTGGTGTCCCGCGGACAGGCCGGCCGGCCCCGCTCCGTTCAGCAGCTCGCCCGAGCCCTCCGGATCCCTGTGGAGGGCTTCGTGCGGCGGTCCCGTTCAGCCGGTCGAGGCGAGGGCGGTCGTACGGCCTCCCAGCGCGGCGGAGAAGTGGTCCGTCACCTGCTCCAGCGCCTGGGCCGCGGCGGGCGCGATCACGGCTGTGCCGTCCTCGCCGGCGGTGACCTCCTTGTCGAGGGTGAACCAGCCGGGCACGATGTGCGACGCGCCCATGGAAGTGAGCACCGGGCGCAACGCGTAGTCGATGGCGAGGACATGGGCCGTGCTGCCGCCGGTCGCGAGGGGCAGTACCGTCTTGCCGGCCAGGGCGTACTGCGGGAGCAGGTCGAGCAGCGACTTCAACAGGCCCGAGTAGGCGGCCTTGTACACGGGCGTGCCGATCACCACCCCGTCCGCCCCTTCGATCAGGGCGGCGGCCTCGACGATCGCGGGGTGCTGGAAGTCGGCCCCGAGCAGCGCGTGGGCGGGAAGCGCACGTACCTCCAGGGGGATGACCTCATGGCCCTGGAGACGGAGCCGGTCGTCCAGGTGGCGCAGGAGACGCGTGGTGCGGGAGGTGGGGGAGGGGCTTCCGGAGACGGACACGATCGTGGCCATGGCGGACCTTCCGGGTCGGGATTCGGTTACGTGAAGCGGGTGTGCGGCGGACGGGGGGGGGGGGGGGGGGGGGGGCGGCGGGGGGGGGGGGGGGGGGGGGGGGGGGGGGGGGGGGCGCCGGGCCCCCCCCCCCCCCCCCCCCCCCCCCCCCCCCCCCCCCCCCGAGCCCTCACCAGGCGCTCGAGCGCACGGTGATCAGCGGCCGCGGGTCACCACCCCGCAGTGCTTCGAGGAAGGTGATGACCTCGGCCGCCACCGAGCGGTGCTGGAGGTCGTTGAGGACGTCGTGGTGGGCGCCGCGCACGGCCGAAAGGCGGGCCAGGGGCAGCGACTTGGCCAGGCGGGCGAGCGCCTCGTCGTCGGCGAGCGGATCGGAGTCGCCGACGAGCAGCAGGGCCGGGACGGGTGTCTCGCTGTCGTAGGCCGCGCCGAGCACGAGTTCCGGTATCGCGTCGTTGAGCGACCCCCGCCGTACCTGGGGGTCCTGGGAGAGGTTGCCCCGATGAGTGGGGCACGAGGTGCGGACGTCGAGCTCGTCGTCCCACGTCCCGCCGGCGGCGCCGGTCTCGGCGGACGGGCCGGGAAGACCGGCGAGGACCAGGGCGTCCGGCCACCAGGCGGCCGGAGTCCGGGCCCCGCCGAGGAGCGCGGCGAGCGCGACGGCCCCCGAGTCCGCGCCGACGAGGACGACCGGCCGTACGACACCGTCCTCCGCGGCGGTGTCCCCGACGGCCTCGGCGAGCCGGGCCTCCAGCTCGGTCAGGGACGCGGTCGGGTCCCCGGCGTCGAGGGCCGGGGGGTCGATCACCCGGACGCGGTAGGCGTCGGCGGCGAGCCGTCCGCCGAAGCGCGCGTAGGTCGCCCGGGTCTCGCCGCGACCGGGCACCACGATGATCGTGCCGCGGACGAGGAGCCCCTCGGGCCCGTGATGGTCGCTGTACTGGGTCATCTCATACTCCTGCGGATGCGGGCTCGTCCTCGTGCGCGGGCTTCCAGCCCAGCGCGGGTGCCACCTCGGTCGCGATGAGTTCGAGGGCACGGACGGAGGCGTCGTGGTCGGGGACGGCGGGGTTGAACTGGGTGATCAGGTCGGTCGCGACGGGCAGGACCCTCTCGCGGCCCAGGGCTGCGACGATGTCGTCGGGATGGCCGTAGAAGGCGTGGAAGCGGCGCAGCGCCTCGTCCGGGCCGAGGCCCTCCGGGAACGCGCCGCTCCCGGCCATGCGCAGTGCCGCCCGGTGCACGTCGTCGCCGATCGCGCGGAGCGCCGTGCGCCGGTCCTTGGCCGGGAAGACGAAGCGGGACAGGCCGATGCGCGGGCGGTGCGGCTGGTCCCAGGCGGCGAGAAAGGCGTCGGCCCAGGGGCGTTGCACCTCGTCGGTGGGGGCGTCGAACCCGTAGGCCGCCCGGTTGAGCAGCAGGTTCGAGCCGCTGCGCGCGGCGTACTCGGCACCCCGCGCGCTGAAGACGCCCTGCCAGAAGCGGCGGCCGAAGTCGCCGGGGCGGGGCTGGACGCGGAAGCCCGGTGTGCCCACGTCGTCGTGGGCCAGGGCCCGGCGCAGGACGCCGAGGTTCTCGCTGGTCAGTTCGCGCTTGCGGCCGGCGTCCTTGCCGAACGCGGCGTACTCCAGGGCGCTCGATCCGCTGCCCACGCCGATCTCGACGCGGCCGCCGCTGAGGGCGTCGACGGTGGCGATGTCCTCGGCGAGCCGGACCGGATCCTCCAGCGGGAGGACGGTGACGGCGGTGCCCAGCCGGATCCGGGTGGTCCGCGCGGCCGCGTGGGCGAGGAAGGTCCAGGGCGAGGACAGTCCGCCGCCCCCGAGGGAGACGTGGTGCTGGGCGACCCAGCCGACGTCGAAGCCGAGTTCGTCCGCCACGGTGAAGAGTTCCTGCGCGTTGCGGTAGGTGCGGGCGATGTCGGGATCGCGTCCCTGGACATGGGTGAGGAAGCCGAGCCTGAGACGTGGTCGCTCGCTCGTCATGGGATGTCGGCCTTTCGGTGTCGGGCCGCCGTGCCGGCCGGTTGTCGGGTGAGCGGGCCGGTGGACCCGGCCGGTGGAGGCGAAGGCGTGGTCCACCGGCCGGTCACGGCGCGGATCTCAGTCGCTCACGAGCTGCGGCTCGCGGGTGTGGCGGTTGGCCGGGAGGGGCAGGCCGAGGTTGCCGCGCAGGGTGTCGGCCGCGTACTCGGTGCGGAACAGCCCGCGCTTCTGGAGGATCGGGACGACACCGTCGACGAAGAGGTTCAGTTCGTCCTCGGTGCGGAAGGCGAGGTTGATGCCGTCGAAGGTGCCGGCGTCGAACCACTTCTCCACGGTGTCGGCGACGGTCTCCGGGGCGCCGACGAACGGCGAGCCGCGGAACTGGTTGACGGACTCGGCGACTTGACGCAGGGTCAGGCCCTCGGTCCGGGCCCGCTCGATGAGGGCGGACGCTCCGGTGCGGCCGCCCTTCTCCGCGAGGTGCGCGACATCGGGGAACGGCGCGTCCAGGTCGTGCGCGCTGAAGTCGTAGGCGCCGAAGGAGCGGCCGAGCAGGGCGAGGTTGCGGTCGAAGTCGTTGTCCTCCTCGAAGATCTCCCGTTCGCGGCGCCGGGCCGCCTCGTCGGTGGCGGCGACGACCGGACTCCCGTGGATGAAGATCTTGATGTGGTCGGGGTTCCGGCCGTAGGAAGCGGTGCGCTTCTTGATGTCGGCGTAGTACTCCTGGGCCTGCTGGAGGGTGCCGCCCGGTGCGTAGATGCCCTCGGCGACCTGCGCGGCCAGGTCACGGCCCTCCTCGGAGACCCCGGCCTGGAAGATGACCGGCTGGCCCTGCGGGGAGCGGGAGAGGTTGAGCGGTCCCGCCACCTTGAAGTGCTCGCCCTCGTGGTCGAGCGCGTGCAGCTTGGCCGGGTCGAGGAAGACGCCCCGGGCCACGTCCGCGGGGAAGGCGTCGTCCTCGTAGGAGTCCCACAGGCCGCGGGCGACCCGGACGAACTCCAGGGCGCGGCCGTAGCGGGTGGTGTAGTCGAGGTGTTCGTCGAGCCCGAAGTTCCGGGACGTACCGGTGTCGAAGCTGGTGACGACGTTCCAGCCGGCCCGGCCGCCGCTGATGTGGTCGAGGGAGGCGAACCGGCGGGCCAGGTTGAACGGCGAGTTGTACGTCGAACTCGCCGTGCCCACCAGGCCGATGTGCCGGGTGTGGGTGGCCACCGCGGACAACAGGGTCAGCGGTTCCAGGCGGTTGAGGTAGTGCGCCGGATAGGTGGCGTTGATGAACTGGCTGTCGACGATGAACAGCGCGTCGAAGAGGGCGTGTTCGGCCGCCTTCGCCAGCCGGATGTAGTAGTCGATGTCGATGCTGGCGTTCTTCGCCACGCGCGGGTCCTTCCACAGACCGTGCTGGCCGGGACCGCCGACGCCGTAGGGGTGCAGGGCGAGATGGATGGTGCGGGGCATGGCGTTTCTTCCTGTCTCTCGTGGGGGTCAGACGTTCAGCAGGGCCCGCAGGGCGGCGCGTTCGGCCCGGTCGGCCGGGGCCGAGTGCAGCGTGGGCGCGGAACGGACCAGCAGGCGGGTGTACGGGTGCCGGGGCCGGCCGATGACATCGCGGGCGGCGCCGGTCTCGACCAGCTCGCCCTGGTACAGCACGGCGATGCGGTCGGCGATCCCGGCGACGGAACCGAGGTCGTGGGAGATGAAGACGAGGGCCACACCCTCGTCGCGGAGTTCCTGGAGGATCCGCAGGATCTGGACCCGGTTGGCGGAGTCCAGGGCGCTGACCGGCTCGTCGAGGATGACAAGACGCGGTTCGGTGACCAACGCCCTTGCCACGGCGACACGTTGGCGCTGCCCGCCGGAGAGTTCACCGGGCAGCCGGTCGAGCAGGTCCTCGGACAGCTGGACGCGGGCGAGGAACGCGCGGACCCGGCGCGCGGCCTCGTCGCGGGACACACCCCGGACGAGCAGCGGCTCGGCCAGGGAGGCTTCGATCGTGAGGTCCGGGTCGAGGCTGCGCAGCGGGTCCTGGAAGACGTACTGGACCAGACCGCGGCGGCGCAGCGCGCGCCACCGGCGCCCGCCGTAGGCGGTGACGTCCTCACCGTCGACGACGACGGACCCCGCGGAGGCGCGCACCAGGCCGAGCACGGCCCGCGCCAGGGTGGACTTGCCCGAGCCCGTCTCGCCGATGATCCCGACGGTCTCGCCGGGCACGACGCGCAGCGAGACACCGCGCAGCGCGTGCCGGCGCCGTCGGCGCGGTCCGTAGCGCACTTCGAGGTCGGTGACCTCCAGGACGGGCCGCGTCGGCTCCCCGGAGGCGGTGGCCCCCGCGGCCGGGCCGGTGTTCACGGCCCGGGTGTCCGTGGCTCCGGGTTTCACGGTCTCGGTGTTCATGGCCCGGGTGTCGGTGGCTCCGGCGTCCACGGCCTGGGCGTTCGCGGTTCCGGGTTTCACGGTCTCGGTGTCCGCGGCTTCGGTCCTCGCGGTCTCCGTGCTCATGCGTCCTCCTCGGGCGCGAGGAACTTCTCCAGGCCGTACTGCTGGTGTTCGGCGATCAGCAGCCGGGTGTACTCGTGCCGCGGACGGTGGAGCACGTCCTCGGTCGGGCCCTGTTCGACCACCTCGCCGTGGCGCATGACGAGGACTTCGTCGCACAGCTGGGCGACGACGGCGAGGTCGTGGGAGACCACGACGAGGGCGAGTCCGGTCCGCTCGCGCAGATCGGCGAGCAGGTCGAGGATCTCGGCCTGGACGGTGACGTCGAGCGCGGTGGTGGCCTCGTCGGCGACGAGGATCCGCGGTCCCGCGGCGATCGCCACGGCGATGAGGACCCGTTGGAGCATGCCGCCGGACAGCTCGTGCGGGTACTGGGCGCTGACGAGTTCCGGATCCCGCAGATGGACGGACCGCAGCAGTTCGACCGCCCGGCGGCGGGCCGCGCGCCGCTTCAGTCCCTTCTTGACCCGGACGACCTCGGCGATCTGCGCCCCGACCCGGATCGAGGGGTTGAGATAGGACGCCGGGTCCTGGAAGACCGCGCTGATCGTCGCGCCCCGCAGGTCCGTCCACCGGGCCGGGGACAGTCCGGCGATGTCGTTGCCGTCGATCTCCACCGAGCCACCGGTGATCTCGAAGGGGGCGGGCAGGATGCCCAGCGCGGCACGGCAGGTGAGGGTCTTTCCGCTGCCGGACTCGCCGACGATGCCGACGGCACGGCCGGGCGTGAGCGCGAAACTCACACCGCGCACGATCTCCCGGCCGGTGGCCGGGTCGCCGATGCGCACATCGCGTACGGCCAGCACCGGGGACGGAGACCGGGCTGGCTCTCCGGGACCGGGCGCGGCGGCCTCTGCGGTCTCCGCGGCTTTCTCGGTCTCCGCGGTCTTCCCGGCTTCGGGGAGGAGCTTCTCGGACAGGGCGGTCATCGCGCACCTCCGGCGGGAGCGGGAGCGGGAGCGGGAGCGGGAGCGGGAGCGGGGTCGGCCTCGGTGCGCCGGCCGGCGCGTGTGTCACGGCCGCCGGCCGGCGTGCGGCCCGCCTCGCCGGAGACGTCGCGGACGGCGTCGGCGAGGAGGTTGCAGGCCCAGACGGTCACCATGATCAGCAGGGCGGGGGCGAGCGGTGCCCACGGCTGATGGCTGAGGTAGCCCAGATCCGAGGCGAGCAGGCCGCCCCAGGTGGGTGCGGGAGGCTGGACCCCGATCCCGAGGAAGGTCAGGCTCGACACGATGACGAAGCCGACCCCGACCGTCTGCGCGAGCGCGACCGCGATCGGCGGAAGCACCTTGCCCCAGATGTGACGGCGTACGATCCAGCCGGTCGAGGCGCCCGCGATGATCGCGGCCTCCACGTACGGCGAGCGGGCGACGGCCAGGGTGGCGGCGCGGGCCACGCGGTAGAACAGCGGGGACACCAGCGCGCCGGTGACCAGCATCGCCTGGGTGAGACCGTTGCCGAGCAGGGCGACCACGGCGACGGCGAACAGCAGGAACGGCAGGGCGACCAGCGTGTCGGCGAGCCGGAGGGTGACCCATTCGAAGACCCGGCCGAGATGGACCGACAGGATCCCGGGGACGGCGCCGATGGCCAGGGCCGTGAACGCGACCTCCAGCGAGCCGAGGACGCTGACGCGGGAACCGTCGAGGAGCCGGCTCAGCACGTCACGGCCGAGGTAGTCGGTCCCCAGCCAGTGGGCGCCGGAGGCGGCGGCGAGCGGATGGTCGCTGGTCGCCAGGGGGCTCTGCGGAGCGAGCAGCGGACCGAACACGGCGAGCACGGCGATCGCGGTGAGGACGGCCAGGGCGATCCGGCCGGAGGTGAGGGCGAGGACGCGGCGCACCATGGTCACACCCCCCGCCGGGAGGCCGGCGTCACGCGGGCCAGCACCAGGTTGACGAGCAGGTTGAAGGCGACGACCAGGACGATCGACACCACGAGGACGCCCTGCACGGCCGGTACGTCCCCGGCCTGCGCCGAGTCGTTGGCGAACCGTCCGAAACCCTGGAGTCCGAAGATCCATTCCGTGACGACGGAGGCGCCGACCAGGGCGGGGAACTTCAGGCCGAGGGTGGCGAGCGCGGGTCCGAGGCCGTTGCGCAGCACGTGGCCGAAGAAGATCCGGCGCGGACCGAGCCCGCGGACCACCGCGCCGGTCACGTAGTTCTCGCGGTAGGCCCCGACGAGGCTTCCGCGCAGCTGACGGGCGACATCGGCGACGACATCGAAGCTCAGCGCCACGGCGGGCAGGGTGATGTGGGCGAGCCACGGCCCGAACCCCTGCTCCGCCGGTACGTATCCGGCGGACGGGAACAGGTGCAGCCCCACCGAGAAGACGGCGACGAGCACGATGCCGACGACGAAGGCCGGCATCACCGAGATCACCGTCACGAAGCCGGTGATCGCGCGGTCGACCCAGGTGGTGCGGCGCACCGCCGCGAGCGTGCCGAGACCGAAGCCCGCGACGACACCGATGACCAGCGCGAAGGTCGCCACCGACAGGCTCACACCCAGGCCGAGGCCGATGAGGGTGGAGATGTCGGCGCCGTTGGTCCAGCTCGTGCCGAGCCGGCCGTGCAGGACGTCACCGAACCAGTCCCCGTACTGGACGAGGAAGGGCCGGTCGAGGCCCCAGTGGGCCTCGACACGGGCGACCGCCTCGGGAGTCGCCTCCTCGCCCAGCTGGATGCGCGCCGGGCTGAGTCCGCTCAGCGACCGCAGCGCGAACGTCACGAACGTCGCGACCAGGAAGACGGGCACGAAGATCGCGACCGACCGGGCGAGGGTGGCCAGGACGCGGCCCAGGGTGTGCCGGGTCCTGGCCGCGGCGGCCGGGAGACGGACGTCGGGCGGGGCCGTTGCCTCCGTCGTCGTCATGGGTTGCCCCCTCTCTGTGATGGACGGAGTGTCAGTTGCCGCCGGCGATGGTCACGCCGGTCCAGTCGATGTGGGCGGGGTTCTTCGGCAGGTCGGAGATGCTCTTGCTCTTGGCGATGAGGTTGGGCGAGGAGTACGTGAAGACCAGCGCCTTGCTCTTGAGGCCGGCCCGGGTCGCCGCCTGGAGGACCTTCGTGTAGTCGGGCGAGTCCAGCGGGGTCCGGCGGACCTTGGCGATGGCCGCCTCGAAGCCGGACGGCTCGTAGGGCGAGCTGAGGTTGAGCGGGCCGTTCGGGCCGAAGTGCGCGGTGAGCGTCTGCGCCGCGGAGTCACGGCCCGTGGTGCCGTACAGCGAGAACGTCAGGTCCTTGGCGAAGAACGGAGTGGCCCAGTTCTTGTCGATCTTGATCGTGACCGTGATGCCGACCTTCGCCAACTGCGCCTGGACGATCTCGGCTTGGGGGTCCTCGGCCGGGATGACCAGGTTGAGCTTGAGGTCGCCGGGCTTGTGACCGGCCTCGGCGAGAAGCTTCTTCGCCTTCGCGGGGTCGTACGCGTAGGCGTCGGCCGACTCCGGGTCGAAGGCGATGTACCCCTTCGGGAACGGCTGGTTGGTCACCGAGCCGTAGCCGAAGGTCAGCTTGTCGACGAACTCCTGACGGTTGACCGCGTAGCGGACGGCGTCGACGACCTTGTCGTTGTCGAACGGCGCCTTGTTGGTGTTGAGGCTGAGGTTGGAGGCGTTGAAGCCGGGCTGCACGAAGACGTCGAGTCCGGCCTTCTTGGCCGCGTCGGCCTGACTCGGGGCTATGTCGGCGAAGTTGTAGACGCCGGTCTGGAGTCCGGAGACGACGGTGGAGGCGTCGGGGGCGGAGCTCAGCTCGACGGTGTCGATGTGGATGTTCTCGGCGTCCCAGTAGTCCGGGTTCTTCTTCAGGACGGCCTTGGTGCCCGGGACGAGCTGGGTGACGGTGAACGGGCCGGCGCCGACCGGGCCCTGGTCCAGCTCGGCGGGGGACGCCGCCGCCTTCGGACTGGCGATCTGGAGGACGCGCTCGCCCAGCAGTTGGGGGATCTGGTAGTCGACCTGGCTGAGGTGGATCACCGCGTCGAGGCCCTTGGCGTCCACCGACGTGATCGAGGTCAGGTCGCCGAACAGGGCGGAGTTCTTCTGCTTCTTGGCCCGTTCGATCGCGGCCTTCACGGCGGCACCGTCGACCGGCGTGCCGTCGCTGAACTTCAGGCCGGGCCGCAGATGGAAGGTGACCACATCGCCCTCGGCGTTGTAGTCCCAGCTCTTGGCCAGGTCGGGGACGGCCTTTCCGTTCTCGTCCGTCCGTGTCAACGAGGCGTAGACCAGCGCGAGTTCACGGAACTGGGCGCCGCTGCCGCTGACGACCGGGTCCCAGTGGGCGGGGAAGTAGGAGGAGGTCCACTTCAGCGCGGCGGAGCCGGCGGACGAGGAGGTCTCGCCGCCGCAGGCGCTGAGCGCGGGGACGAGCACGGTGGCGAGGGCGGTGCCCAGGGCGGCGGCGCGCAGCCGGCCGGGTCGGGGGGCGGAACGGAAGGCCGTGGCGGGGGTGCGGGGCGTGAGGCGTCCGGGCATCGGATTGCTTTCTGCGAAGGCTCCCGCCGCGCCGGGGCGGCGTGGCGGGGAGCGAGGGCGGCCCGCCCCGCGGACGGACGCCACGCAGGCCGAAGACGCGCATGCCTGGGTGTGCTTCGGTGCGCACGGGGGCATGCCGCGTTCAGGGCAGGAGGCGTCGGCGGATCGCGGGGAGGGCCGGGGGGCCGGGGAGCGGAAACGACGAAACGCTGGGAGAGCGGCGCGCGATGACGGGGGCCGGGCGGCGGGTCGGCTCGGGGCCGGTGCCGGAGTCGGCGGGACGGGCGTCAGGCGCCTGGGGGCCGCGGCTGGCGGGCGGTCAGCGACAGAGTGCGCTGCAGGTGCGCCGCAGGTCCACGTAGCGGCACACCACGCCGGGGTGCGTCGTGAGCATGGTGCACATCCTGGGGCCGGTTCTCGGCGGCTGTCAATGGACACCATTTGGTGTCTCATTGGGCGGGACGGGTTCTGACCGCTGATCAGAGCACCGGCGGGGACGGGAGCGGGCTCCACGGCCACCCTCCGCCGCCCTGATCCTCCGTCAGAAGGCCCTCAGGGAACGGAGGGAGCGCCGCGGTCGAGCGCCGGGTGTGCGGCGGCCTCGTCCGGGTGCAGCCACAGGGGGCCGTTGCCGGTCTCGACGCGCACGGCGTCCCCGGGAGGCCACGGTCCGTCGCTCAGCACCGCCGCCTCGGGGCCGGTCAGGCTCCGGTGCCGCGCGAGCGCTTCCGGGGGAGCCGGCCGCGCGGGCTCCGTCAGCAGCCCGGGGCTCAGCTCCTCGAACGCCGACGCGTACTCCTCGTACGACCGCCAGCCCGGTACGACGCGCCGCCCCGCGGGAGCGCGGACCAGCAGCGTCGGCAGCGCGTAGCGGTACCCGCCGTCGGCGGTCTCCTTGGCGGCACCGGGATGCGGCGAACCACCGCGCACCGACAGCACCTCGCCGACCGGCCGACGCGCCTCGGAGCGGTCGGCGAGTACCGCTTCCCGTACGGACGCCGACGCCGCGTCGGCGGCCAGCCGCTCAGGGTCGAGGCCGGGCACACCCCGGACCGCGGACAACGCCAGCGCCGGGGTGTCCGCCGGTTCACCGAGCACGAACACGCTCTCCCGCAGGCGCCGCAGCACCCGCCCGGCCACCTCGTCGCCCTGACGCTCCGCGGCCTTGGCCACCAGCGAGGACGGCCACGAACTCGCCGCGACCCGGCTGAGCCGCCGCGCCCGCGGTGCCCCCGTGTGAGCGCTGATGTCCTCGACGTACCGCGTGTACCAGGCGGTCTCCGCGGCGGGATCGGGTGGCGGGTCGTCGTCGTGGTCGAACAGGACGCAGTACGCGCGCCGCCAGCGCACCCGGCCCGCGAGCGCGGCCCGGAGCCCGCGGAACACCGGCTCCGATCCCCAGGCCCAGGGACACAGCGGGTCGGTGTACTCGACCACCTCGACCGCTTCCACGGTGTCCACCGCCTCCACCGCCTCCACCGCCTCCACGATCGGCCGGTCCGGCGGGCGGGTCACGCGGCTCCCTTGTGGCCCATCCGCCCGGCCGTCCCGGCGGGCAGCAGCGCGGCCAGGGTCGTCCCGCCCAGTACCGCCGCGGCGTCCGCCTCGATACGGCGCCAGATCCCGGGCAGTCCGGAGGCGGGCCCCGGATAGTCGAGGCCGGCCAGCGGTTCGCCCCGCAAGGTGATCAGCTCACCGTCCACGGCGCGTACGACGTCCAGCAGGGTGATCTCGTCGGCGGGCCGGCCGAGCCAGTACCCGCCCTCGCAGCCGCGCTGGCTGCGTACCAGGCCGGCCCTGCGCAACTCGCCCACCACGGACTTCAGGAAGCGGAACGGAACATGCTGCGAGGAGGCCATGGACTCACAGGTGAGCGGGCGGGCCGGTTCGCGGGCGAGCTCCAGCAGAGCTCGCGTGGCGTAGTCCGCCTTCGCGGAGATATGCATGGGCCCATGATGCCCGACCAGGTGTGCGCCGGCGGGGTCTCCACCGGTTCCCCACGTACATTGCGGGAACATTGCCGCAGGTGAAGCGCAATGGATACCTCTTGACATCCTTTTCCGGGCCGCTCTAGCGTCCCCCTCCATGAGCGAGCCGTCGACAACCCCCGGCGAAGGTTTCCACCCCCATCTCCCGGACGCCGAAGCGCAGTCCGTACGCCCCTTGCGCACCCGCCTGCACCACATCCGCGCCGACGCCCTCGACGGCGACACGGCGCAGACCGGTGGCATGCGCAGATTCGCCGCCGTCAGCGGCACCACCGTCGGTTCCGAGAAGCTGTGGATGGGCCAGACCCACGTCGCCCCCTCCACCGCCTCCTCGGACCACCACCACGGAGCCTCCGAGACCGCCATCTATGTGGTCAGCGGACACCCCGAGTTCGTCTTCCTCGACGACTCGGGGGAAGAACCCGAGGAAGTGCGGCTGCGCACCTCACCCGGTGACTACATCTTCGTGCCGCCGTTCGTGCCGCACCGCGAGGAGAACCCGGACCCCGCCGAGGAGGCCGTCGTCGTCATCGCCCGCAGCACCCAGGAGGCGATCGTGGTCAACCTGCCGGGGCTGTACGTGCTGCGGGACGGGGAAGAGGGCTGACGGCACGGGCCGTTCGACCACTCGGTGGGTACGGTGGCGAGGACGACGTCGTGACCTGCGACTCGACCGGACCGTGGAAGGAACCACCGAGATCATGCGCGTCATCGTGGCCCGCCGCCCGACGGAGGCGTTCGGATGAGCGGCACCGAGGCACCGGGCGCCGCCGGGGAACCCGTCCTGCTGCACACCGAGGGGCGGGCCGCCCACATCACCCTCAACCGGCCCAGGGCCCTGAACGCCCTGAACCACGCGATGGTGCGCCGCATCGACCAGGCGCTCACCGCCTGGGAACACGATCCGGCCGTCGAGACCGTGGTCATCACCGGCGCCGGTGAACGCGGGCTGTGCGCGGGCGGCGACATCCGGGTCGTCCACGACGACGCGCGCGACGGGGACGGCACCGCGTCCGCCGCGTTCTGGCGCGACGAGTACCACCTCAACGCCCGTATCGCCCGCTGTCCCAAGCCGTACGTGGCGGTCATGGACGGCATCGTCATGGGCGGCGGCGTCGGCGTCTCCGCCCACGGCAGCGTCCGGATCGTCACCGAGCGCTCGCGTATCGCCATGCCCGAGACGGGCATCGGTTTCGTCCCCGACGTCGGCGGCACCTACCTGCTCGCCCTCGCCCCGGGCGAACTGGGCACCCACCTCGCCCTGACGGGCGCCTCCATCGGCGCCGGCGACGCGCTGTCGTGCGGCCTCGCCGACCACTACCTGCCGTCCTCCGCGCTCCGGCGGTTCGTGTCCGACCTCGCGGACCGGCCCGTACCGGAGGCCGTGGCGGCTCACGCGCGGCCCGCGCCACCGGCGGAACTCGCGGAGCGGCGCGAGTGGATCGACGCCTGCTACAACGCCGACACCGTCGAGGAGATCATCCGGCGCCTGCTCGCGGCGGACGACCCGGCCGCCAAGGAGACGGCGGAGATCCTCCTCGGCAACTCGCCCACCGCCCTGAAGGTCACGCTGGCCGCCCTGCGCCGGGCCCGGCGGCTCGGATCCCTGGAGCGCGTTCTGGACCAGGAGTACCGCGTCTCCTGCGCGGCCCTGTCCGCACCCGACCTGGTCGAGGGCGTCCGGGCCCAGATCATCGACAAGGACCGCGAGCCGCGCTGGTCCCCGGCCACGCTCGCCGAGGTCACCGACGCCGACGTCGAGCGCTTCTTCTCTCCCCTCGGTGAGCGTGAACTCGGGCTGTCCGACGACGAGTCCGGCACCGGCGGGGACACGGCGGGGCGGGACTGAGCACGGCGCCTCACCTGGGACGGGAGGAAGACCACCCCGGTCGGCGCGGTCCTGGCCAGGTACGCGGCACGCGGTGCCCCCGGAATCCTTCCGGGGGCCTGTCGTCCTGTACGGGCCCGCGACGGGCGGCTGCGGGGAGCCGGGCCCGTCGCGGGTCACCGCGGGTGTGAGCGGTGACCGGGCTCCGACCTGCCCCGCCACCGCCGTCCGACTCAGCGGCCTTCGCCGCCGAACACCTTCAGAATGCGTTCCGCCGCGAGCGTGGCCGTCAACCCGCCCTCCCGTACCTGCCGTTCGAGGTCGGGGGCGAGCGCCCGGACGGCCTGATCGGAGTGCAGGCGGCCCAGAAGCTCGTCCCGGACCATCGTCCAGGTCCAGTCCACCTGCTGGTCACGGCGCTTCTCGGCGAGACGGCCGGTCGAGTCGAGCAGCGCCCGGTGCTGTTCCAGGCGGTCCCAGACCGTGTCCAGGCCGGCCGACTCGCGGGCGCTGCAACTCAGCACCGGAGGCGTCCAGGCCGCGTCCCTGCCGTGCATCAGCCGCAGGGCGCCCGCCAGTTCACGCGCGGCGGACTGGGCGTCGCGCGCGTGCGGACCGTCCGCCTTGTTGACGGCGATCACGTCGGCCAGCTCCAGGACACCCTTCTTGATGCCCTGCAACTGGTCCCCGGTACGCGCCAGCGTCAACAGCAGGAAGGAGTCGACCATGTTCGCGACCGCGGTCTCCGACTGGCCGACGCCGACGGTCTCCACGAGCACCACGTCGTAGCCGGCCGCCTCCATCACCACGATCGACTCGCGGGTCGCCTTCGCCACCCCGCCGAGCGTGCCGGCGGTGGGGGAGGGGCGGATGAACGCGGCCGGGTCCACGGCCAGGCGCTCCATACGGGTCTTGTCACCGAGGATCGAGCCGCCCGTACGGGTGGAGGACGGGTCGACGGCGAGCACCGCGACCCGGTACCCGAGCGAGGTCAGCATCGTGCCGAACGCGTCGATGAACGTCGACTTGCCCACGCCCGGCACCCCGCTGACGCCGATCCGCCGGGCCTTCCCGCTGTACGGGAGCAGCTCGGTCAGCAACTCCTGCGCCAGCGCCCGGTGCTGGGGCCGGGTGGACTCGACGAGCGTGATGGCGCGGGCGACCAGCGCCCGCTTCCCGTCGAGCACACCCTTGACATAGGTGTCGAGTTGGATCACAGGTCGTGCCCGAGGTCGGCAGAGAGCCGCTGGACGAGGTCGTACGCCGCGTCCGGGATCACCGTCCCGGGCGGGAAGACCGCCGCCGCGCCCATCTCCAGCAGCGTCGGCACGTCCTGCGGCGGGATCACCCCGCCGACCACGACCATGATGTCCTCGCGGCCCTCAGCCGCCAGCTCCTCGCGCAGCGCCGGCACGAGGGTGAGGTGTCCTGCGGCCAGCGACGAGACGCCCACGATGTGCACGTCCGCCTCCACCGCCTGACGGGCGACCTCGCCCGGCGTCTGGAACAGCGGGCCGACGTCGACGTCGAAGCCCAGGTCGGCGAAGGCGGTCGCGATCACCTTCTGGCCGCGGTCGTGACCGTCCTGGCCCATCTTGGCGACCAGGATGCGCGGGCGCCGGCCCTCGGCCTCCTCGAACGCGTCCACCAGGGTGCGGGTGCGGTCCACGGACGGGGACTCCCCTGCCTCGTTGCGGTACACCCCGGAGATCGTACGGATCTGGCCCGCGTGCCGCCCGTACACCTTCTCCAGGGCGTCGGAGATCTCACCCACGGTGGCCTTCGCGCGGGCCGCGCGCACGGCCAGCTCCAGCAGGTTGCCCTCACCGCCGGCAGCGCGTGTCAGGTCGTCCAGCGCGTCCTGGCACGCCCGCTCGTCGCGCTCGGCCCGCAGCCGCCGCAGCTTCTCGATCTGCTGTGTGCGTACGGAGGAGTTGTCGACCTTGAGGACATCGATCTGCTCGTCGGTCTCCACGCGGTACTTGTTCACGCCGATGACGGGCTGGCGGCCGGAGTCGATGCGGGCCTGGGTGCGGGCCGCCGCCTCCTCGATCCGGAGCTTGGGGATACCGGCGTCGATGGCCTGCGCCATGCCGCCCGCCGCCTCGACCTCCTCGATGTGCTGCCAGGCGCGGCGGGCGAGGTCGTACGTCAGCTTCTCGATGTACGCGCTGCCGCCCCACGGGTCGATGGCCCGGGTCGTACCGGACTCCTGCTGGATCAGCAGCTGGGTGTTGCGGGCGATCCGCGCGGAGAAGTCGGTGGGCAGGGCGAGCGCCTCGTCCAGGGCGTTGGTGTGCAGCGACTGGGTGTGGCCCTGGGTGGCGGCCATGGCCTCCACACACGTGCGCGTCACGTTGTTGAACACGTCCTGAGCGGTCAGCGACCAGCCGGACGTCTGCGAATGGGTGCGCAGGGAAAGGGACTTGGAGTTCTTCGGGTCGAACTGCCTCACCATCTTCGCCCACAGCAGGCGCGCCGCCCGCATCTTGGCGATCTCCATGAAGAAGTTCATGCCGATCGCCCAGAAGAACGAGAGCCGCGGCGCGAACGCGTCCACGTCCAGCCCCGCCTCACGGCCCGCCCGGATGTACTCCACACCGTCCGCGAGCGTGTACGCCAGCTCCAGGTCGGCCGTCGCGCCCGCCTCCTGGATGTGGTACCCGGAGATGGAGATGGAGTTGTAGCGCGGCATCCGCTGCGAGGTGTACGCGAAGATGTCGGAGATGATCCGCATCGACGGCTTCGGCGGATAGATGTAGGTGTTGCGGACCATGAACTCCTTCAGAATGTCGTTCTGAATGGTTCCGGCCAGCTTCTCGGGCGGCACGCCCTGTTCCTCGGCCGCCACGATGTACAGCGCGAGGACGGGCAGTACGGCGCCGTTCATCGTCATCGACACGGTCATCTTGTCCAGCGGGATGCCGTCGAAGAGCTGCCGCATGTCGTAGATGGAGTCGATGGCCACGCCCGCCATGCCGACGTCGCCCGTCACGCGCGGGTGGTCGCTGTCGTAACCGCGGTGCGTGGGAAGGTCGAAGGCGATCGACAGGCCCTTCTGGCCCGCGGCGAGGTTGCGGCGGTAGAAGGCGTTGGACTCCTCCGCCGTGGAGAAGCCCGCGTACTGGCGGATGGTCCAGGGCTGGTTGACGTACATCGTCGGGTACGGACCGCGCAGGTACGGTGCCATGCCCGGGTACGTGTCCAGGAAGTCCAGGCCTTCCGTGTCACGGCCGGTGTACAGCGGCTTGACCGCGATGCCCTCCGGGGTCTCCCAGAACGCCTCGCTCCCGCCCGTGGCCTTCTCTGCGGCGGCACTCCACTCGTCGGCGCTGCCTTCGGTGGTGGGCGTCCCCAGTTCGATTCCGGAGAAGTCGGGGATTCCCATCAGGACACTCCCATGCGGTCGAGGGTGGCGGAGAGGACGGCGACGGCGTCGCAGCCCGCGAAGACGTAGGAGTCGACACCGGCGTGGTCCGCGGGGCGGCCGGCCAGGAAGACGTGCCGGGCCCCGGCCGCGGCGAGGGCCTCGGCGGTGCTCACGGCCTGCTCCTCGTAGAGCGCGTCGCTGGAGCACAGGACCGCCTCGGTGGCACCGCTGTCCTCGAACGAGCCGTCCGTGACGGCCTCGATGCCGCCGGCCTGGAACAGGTTCGCGACGAAGGTGCTCCGCGCCGTGTGCGCGGCGGCCGGGCCGATCGTGGCGAGATAGATCCGGGGGCGGGCCCCGGTGGCGGCGAGATGCGCGTCGGAGCGGGCCCGCAGCGCCTCGTACGCCTCGTCGCGGCGCACCCGCGGCAGTCCGCCGGACGGTGCCTCGGGAGCGGGCTCACGCTCCACCGGGCGCTCCGCCAGATGCGGGAACTCGCTGACGCCGGTGATCGGTTCGCGCCGCTTGGCGAGCTTGACCGAACGGGCCGCCCAGGTGTCCGCCAGGTCGCGCGCCAGCCGGCCCGAGCGCAGGACCGCGGCCTGGCCGCCGTCCCGCTCGATCCCCTGGAAGAACTCCCAGCCGGCGTGGGCGAGTTCGTCGGTCAGCTTCTCCACGTACCAGGAGCCGCCGGCCGGGTCGATCACCCGGGACAGGTGCGACTCCTCGATGAGGATCGTGGAGGTGTTGCGGGCGATGCGCCGCGCGAACGCGTCCGGCAGGCCGAGGGCGTGGTCGAAGGGCAGGACGGTGACGGAGTCGGCGCCGCCGACGCCGGCCGCGAGCGTCGCGATGGTCGCGCGCAGCATGTTCACCCACGGGTCGCGGCGCGACATCATCACCGGCGAGGTCACGGCGTGCTGCGTCTGCGCACCCGCGCCCGGCGCCCCGCACACCTCGGCGATCCGGGCCCACAGCCTGCGCGCCGCCCGCAGCTTGGCGATCGTCAGGAACTGGTCGGCGGTCGCGGCGTACCGGAACTCCAGCTGCGCACAGGCCTGTTCGACGGACAGGCCCGCCTCGGTCAGCTCGCGCAGATAGGCGACACCGGTCGCCAGGGAGGCGCCCAGCTCCTGCGCGGGCGAGCCGCCCGCCTCGTGGTACGGGAGCGCGTCGACGGTCAGCGCCCGGAGTCCGGGGTATTCGGCGGCGCAGCGCGCGGCGAGCGGGACGACCGCGGCGAAGTCCATCGGGGATCCCGTACGGGCCTCGTGGCCGAGCGGGTCCGCGCCGAGGTTGCCGCGCGCGGCGCTCGGCGCGACGCCTCGTGCCGCGTACAGCCGCAGCAACTCCCGGGCCGCCGCCTCGACGTCAGGTCCCGCGTCGAGGACGACGGGCGCCAGATCGAGGTAGACGCCGTCCAGGACCGCTTCGAGCGAGGGGACCGGAATGCCGCCCTCGCCGACCGTGAGCCACAGCGACGTGACGCCGTTCTCCAGGTCGCCGAGGACCAGGGCGTTGTCCGCCGCCGTGTGCCGCTGCCGTACGTCCCAGCCGCCCGCGGTATTGCCCTCGGGCCTGCTGCCCCGGACGAACGGGGCGAAGCCGGGGAAACCGGCGTCGGCGGCCGTGTCACGCGCGGTGTAGAGGGGCCTGGAGGCGAGACCGTCCTCGAGCGTCGTGGTCAGCACGTCTTCGGCTGCCGCGCCCGAGGCCTCCTTGCCCGATTTGCGCAGCACGCCTTCTACCAGGAGCTGCCACTGGTCATGGGTCGCGGAAGGGAACTCGGCGGCCAGCGCGAGCCCGTCGTTGGGCAGGACTGTCATGCTCGGATGCTAGGTCAGACCGCTAGGGCGACAGCAGAGGCCCAGGCTGTGACCTTGACCTCTTGCTGTCGGTGATCCAGATCTCAGCCGTCCGGCGGGCACGCGCGGCCCGCCGGAAACGGTCGTCAGACAGCCGGCGCGGGCACCTTCGTCGCGGGGTCGCCGTCGACGGCGGCGGCGAGCTGCGGCACCAGGCGGTCGAGCATGTACGGCAGGCTCAGCACGCTGACGAAGGACACCGCGTTGCCGTAGTCGCTGGTCTCCTCGATGTAGACCTCGCGGCTCTGCCGCGCGACCTTCAGGTCCGCGTAGAGGGCGTCCTTGTGCAGCTTGGCCTCGTCCTTGGCGGGGTCCGAGACGATCCACACGATGGCGTCGGTGTCCAGCAGGTCGGTGCGCTCCTTGCTGATGTTGGCGCCGAACTCGTCACCGATGACCTTGTCCAGGTCGGCCGGAAGGGTGAAGCCGAGGCCGGTGAGCAGACGGGAACGGGGGTCCTGGCTGCCGAAGACGAAGATGCCCTCGTACGGGGTGGCCATGACGGCACTGGACTTGGCGAACGCGGGGTTCTTCACGGCGGCGGCCTTGATGCCGGCCTCGACGCCGGAGACCAGCGACTCGGCCTTCGACTCCTGGCCGAGCGCCTTTCCGATGATCTCGGTCTGCTTCTGCCACGGCACGCCGAAGTCGTTGTACTCCTTCGGCTGGGCCACCACGGGGGCGAACTTGGACAGGGTCGTGTACTGCGCCTTGGTGAGGCCTCCGTAGACGGCGAGGATCAGGTCGGGGCGCAGTGCCGCGATCTTCTCCGTCTGCGGGCCGGTGCCGGTGTCCTTCAGGACGGTCGGGGTCGTGGCGCCGGCCGCCTTGCCGGCGGCCCAGGGGCCGATGGCCCCCTTGTAGCCGCCGAGCCATTCGGTGGTTCCGACGGGCACCTTGCCGAGGGCGAGCACGGCGTCCTGGTCGGTGAGCCCCACCGTGACGATCCGCTTCGGTTCCGACGTGACGGTCGTGCCGCCGTACTTGTGCGCGATGGTGACGGGCCATGCCTTGCCCGAGGCCGCGGGCTTCGCGGAGTCGGCGTCGTCGGTGCTCCCCGAGGAGCCGCAGGCCGCGACGGTGCTGAAGAGCATGAGGACGGAGGCGAGGGCCGCGGCGAGCCGTGTGCCTCTCAAAGAGCCGAGCATCAGTGGTCCTTCGGGGTCGGAGCGGTGTTGGTGTGCGGGGGGTGGTCGGCGTGCGCGCGCGTGCCGGACCAGGCCTGCCAGAGGGAGGCGTAGGTCCCGCCCGCCGCGCACAGTTCGTCGTGGTGGCCGCTCTCGACGATCCGGCCGTCCTCCATGACGACGATCCGGTCCGCGGCGGCGGCCTGGGTGAGGCGGTGGGCGACGACGAGGGCCGTGCGCCCCTCGATCGCCCGGGCCGCGGCCCTCTCCAGCAGCCGGGCGCCGGTACTGCCGGCCTCGGCCGTCGCCTCGTCGAGGACGGCCACCGGCGGATCGGCCAGCACCAGACGGGCCAGGGCGAGTTGCTGGACCTGGGCGGGGGTGAGCCGGTGGCCGCCCTCGCCCACGACGGTGGCGAGTCCGTCGGGCAGGGCCTCGACCCAGTCGAGCGCGTCGACGGTGGCGAGCGCGGCGCGCAGTTCGTCGTCGTCGGCCGTGTCCCGGGCCAGCCGCAGGTCCGCGGCGAGCGGCCCGGCGAAGACGTGCGTCTCCTGGGTGACCAGGGCGACGGACAGCCCGCCCGTCGCCCGCGTGCCGGGCAGGCGGACGGACCCGGAGGCCGGCCGGTGCACACCGGCGATGAGCTTGGCCAGGGTGGTCTTGCCCGCGCCGCTCGGGCCGACCAGGGCCACCCGCTCCCCGGGCCGCAGCGTGAGGTGCACGTCCCGCAGCACCGGCCGGCCCGGCTCGTAGGCGTGGTGGACACCGACCACGGCGACGGCGCCGGACGGTTCGGTGTCCGGAGCGGATGGTTCGCTGCCGGTGTTCCTGCCGGCGGAACCGGTGTCGGTGTCGGTGGGGTCGGTGCCGGAGTCGACGCCGGCCGGTGCCGGTCCGCCGGCGGGGCCGTCCGTGACGCCGACCAGCCGGTTGAGCGCCGCCGTGGCCGTCTGGGCGTCGTCGAGCAGGACGAGGGCGGAGTTGACCGGCGAGAAGAGGCTGTGGAAGTAGAGGGCGGCGGCGGTGGCCGTGCCGATGCTCACCGAACCGGCACGCACCAGGAAGAAGCCGGTGACCAGCACGGCGGCGAGGCCCGTGTACTCGGCGACGTGCAGCCGGTTGTAGAACCGCAGCACCAGCTCGACCCCGCGCATCGTCATCCCCACGGCCGCCGAGGAGCGTTCGGTGACGTGCGCGGTGTGCTCCTCCTCCAGGCGGTACGCCCGTACGGTGCCGGCACCCGCGATGGTGTCCAGCAGCTGCTGCTGCTGGGCCCCGGTGGCGATCCGCTCGCGGGCGTACAGGGGCACGGCGTTGCGGACGTACCAGCGCGCGGTGTGCGCCTGTACGGGGACGGCGATCAGGGCGGCGAGCAGGAAACGCCAGTCCAGCGCCGCCATCGCGACGAGCGTGAGCACGATGGCGAGGACCGAGCGGACCAGTTCGGGCAGGGCCGAACGGACGGCCTCGCCGACCCGTGCGACATCCCGGGTGACGCGAGCGCTGAGGTCTCCGGTGCCCGCCTTCTCGACCTGTTCCAGCGGCAGTCGCAGCGCCCGGTCCACGAACCGCTCGCGCAGCCGCGCGAGGACGCTCTCGCCGAGCTGCGACACCAGGGACAGCCCGAGCGCCGTCGCGCCGCCCTGCACCAGCGCCACCACGACCAGCAGGACGGCGGGCAGCGTGAGGTCGCCGGGCGGCCGGTGGCCGGCGACGAGGTCCACCATGTGTCCCAGCAGCGGCTGGACGAGGAGTCCCACCGCGGTGGCGGCGACCATCGTGGCGAGGCAGGCGAGAGCCGTACGGCGGTGGGGGCGGACCAGTTCGCGCAGGGCGGCCCGCGTCCTGGCCGGGGTCGCCGTGGGCAGGAGTTCGCGAGTGGTCGTGGTCCCGTCGGTCACGGTCGCCGCTTCCGCGCTCATACCAGCACCGCCGAACGGTAGATCTCGTGGCGGCGCACCAGGTCGGCGTGCGGGGCCGTGTCGGTGACCCGGCCTTCGTGGATGAGCAGCACCCGGTCGGTGACCGAGAGCAGCGCGGGGCTGGTCGTCACGAGCAACGTGGTGCGGCCCTTGCGGAGTTCACGGATGCCCGCGGCGATGCGGGCCTCGGTGACCGTGTCGACCGCCGTGGTCGGTTCGTGGACCACGAGGACGGGCCGGTCGGCAGCCAACGCGCGGGCCAGGGCGACCCGTTGACGCTGCCCGCCGGACAGCGACCGGCCCTGTTCGCTGACCGCCGTGTGCTCGCCGTCGGGCAGGGTCTCGGACACCTGGGTCACCCCGGCCGCCGTCATCGCCGCCTCGGGAGCGCTCGTCCCGGGAGCGGCGGCCGTGACGTTGCCGCGGATCGTTCCCTCGAAGAGGTCGGCGTCGTGCTCGGCCACGAGGATCGCCGTACGGATCTCGGCCGGGTCGAGGTCGCGCAGGGGCACCCCGTCCAGCTCGACCGATCCCGCGTCGGGGTCGCTGCGCCGGCTCAGACAGCGCAGCAGGTCGGCGGCGTGCGCCGGATCGGTCGTCACCACGCCGACCAGTTCGCCGGGGTCGACGTCGAGGTCGACGTCGCGTAGTCCGCCGTGGCGCAGACCGACCAGCCGTACGGCGCCCCGTACCGGCTGGGGCAGGGGGCTGCCGCCCGCGGTGACGGCGGGCGCGGTGGCCAGCACCTCCGCGATCCGGGTGGCCGAGGCCCGGCCCTGGGCGAGCTCGGCGTTGACCCAGGCGAGCACCTCCAGCGGGCCGACGAGGAAGAGGGCGAGCCCGACCGCCGACACCAACTGGCCCAGGCTGATGCTTCCCTGGGCGGCCAGCCGGCCCCCGACCAGGGCGACCGCGGCGATCAGACAGCCGGTCAGCGCGAGCACCATGCCGCTCTGGAAGGCCTGTGCCCGGGCCGCGCGCAGGGTGGCGCGCAGCGAGTCGCGGCTGGTGGCGCGGTAGCGCTCGATGGCGGCCGGCTCGCCCCCGATGCCCTTGAGGATCCGCAGCCCGGTGACCAGGTCCGCGGCGATGGCCGAGGCGTGCGCCGCCCGGTCCTGCTCGGCCTCGCTGCGTGATTCCAGCGGCTTGCTCAGCAGGTGCCCGAGCCACAGCAGGACCGGGGTGCCCACCAGGACGACCAGTCCCAGGGAGACCGAGGTGCGCAGCAGGACGACGGCGCAGGTGGCGATGCCGACGAGCGAGGAGAAGCCCAGCGTCAGCGCCAGGTTGACCGCGCCGACGCGTTTGGCGTCCTCGGTCGCGATGCTGGCCAGAGCGCCGGGCAGCCTGCCCTCCTCGGTCCCGCCCCCCGGGCTCAGGACCCGCCGTACGAGGGTGACCCGCAGGGTGTGTTCGGCCCGGACCGCGGCCAGTTCACCGGACCGGGCGCCGATCCGGAAGCTGAGGGCCAGTCCGGCGTAGACGGCCGCGAGGACCGCGAGCCACAGCACGAGCGCGCCGGAGTCGGATCCCGTGACGGCGCGGTCTATGACGACGCCGATGAGGGTGGGGACGAGGGCCTCGCCGATCTGGTGTCCGGAGGCGAGGAGCGTGCCGAGCGCCACGCGTGCGCGTTGTCCCTCGACCGAGCCTCTCAGGACGCTGCGCCCCGACGGATGTACGGCACTCATCCATACCCCTCCGGGAAGGACGGACGACGGAAACTTAGGTGAGGCTACCTTAAGTTGCGGCGAGATATGCCGTGAAGACGCGGATGGCTTCTCGGTGGCGCCGGACAGGTCGGCGTAACGGCGTGCGTCGACCTGTCCGGCGCAACTGCCTTACGGCTTAACCGAGTTCAAGCAGGGCAGTCGGTCGCCGGGACCGTCTCCGCCGCGCGGTGGGTGAGCAGGGAATCGAGGATCTCCCCGGAGCGGACGGCGGTGGTGGACAGCAGGGTCGAGGTGAGACCGTGCGTGTGCTCGGTCGCGCCCTGCACGTAGACGCCCGCCGTCACCTCGGGCGAGAACTCCACCCGGTGGTCGCGGCCGACGAGCGGCGAGTCCTTGTCGTCGCGCAGGCAGAGTTTCCCGGCCCGGCCCAGCAGCGTGTCCAGGTCCCGGGGGCGGTAGCCGGTCGCGTGGACGAGCAGATCGCAGGAGATGGTCTCCCGTTCGCCGGTGGGGAGGTATTCCACCGTGACGTCGAGCAGGTCGTCCTGGGCCCGCACGTCACGGATGCGCGAGACGTTGCGCAGGCGCAGACGCTCCTTGCCCAGCACCTTCTCGCGGTACATGGTGGCGTACAGCGACTCGATGAGGTCCATGTCGACCACGGAGTAGTTGGTGCCGCGGTGGTAGTCCACCAGGGACTGCTTCACCTCGGGCGTGGACCGGAAGTACACGTCCACCGCCTCGGGGTCGAAGATCCGGTTGGCGAAGGGACTGTCGTCGGCCGGTGTGTAGCCGTACTTCGCGAAGACCGCGCAGATCTCCGCCGCGGGGAAGGACCGGTGCAGGTAGTCGACCGCCTCGGCCCCGCTCTGGCCCGCGCCGAGGACGAGGATCCGCTCGACGGGAGCGCCGGAGCCGGCCAGTTCGGCCACCCGGGGGACCAGTTCACTGTTGTGCCAGACGCGGTCGGAGAGCGTCGTGTCCGGCGGCAGATGCGGTTCCAGGCCGACCGCCACCGACAGGTTGCGGGCTCGCCGGGTGATGGTGCGCTCCGGGGCGCCGGGCACCCGGCTGGTCACGTCGAACCAGCGGACCTCGCCGTCCTCGGAGGTCACCGGTTCGACGGCGACGACCTCGGAGTCGTAGCGGACGAGGTGCGAGAGCCGGGACGCGGCCCAGGCGAAGTACTCGTGGAACTCGATCCGCAGCGGGAAGAGCGTCTTCGCGTTGAGGAAGTCGACCAGCCTGCCCCGCTCCCGCAGGAAGCACAGGAAGGTGAAGTCGCTGGTGGGGTTGCGCATCGTGACCAGGTCCTTGAGGAAGGAGACCTGCATCGTGGCGTCGTCGATCAGCATGCCGCGGTGCCAGCCGAAGGAGGGCTGACGCTCCAGGAACTCCGCGCGGATCCGGTCCTCGGCCGATGCCTGGGCGTTGTGTTCCTCGATGGCGATGGCCAGTGCGAGATTTGACGGGCCGAAACCGATCCCGAGTACGTCGTGTATGGCGTCCGGTTCGTCGTGCAGTGCGTTCACCGCAACTTCCCTTCCCTTGGGCGCCCCTGATGGTAAATAAGGTTAGCCTTACCTTGCAATGGTGGTCTCCAAGAGAGGATCGACTATGCGGGTCGTCATGTTCGGCTACCAGACCTGGGGGCATCGCACGCTCCAGGCCCTGCTGGAGTCCGGCCACCAGGTGGTGCTGGCGGTCACCCATCCCAAGAGCGAGCACGCCTACGAAAAGATCTGGGACGACTCCGTGGCCGACCTCGCCGACAAGCACGGCATCCCGGTGCTGCTGCGCAACCGGCCCGACGACCCCGAACTCCTCGCCGCGCTGCGGGACGCGGCTCCGGACATCATCGTCGCCAACAACTGGCGCACCGTGCTTCCCCCGGAGGTCTTCGACCTCCCCCCGCACGGCACGCTCAACATCCACGACTCGCTGCTGCCGGCCTACGCGGGCTTCTCGCCCCTCATCTGGGCGCTGATCAACGGCGAGCGCGAGGTCGGTGTCACGGCGCACCGCATGAACGCCGAACTGGACGCCGGGGACATCCTGTTGCAGCGCGCGGTCCCGGTCGGTGCGACCGACACCGTCACCGACCTCTTCCACCGCACCGTGGACCTGATCACGCCGGTCGTGACCGAGTCCCTCGGCCTGATCGCCTCCGGCCGGGCCCGCTGGATACCCCAGGACCGCAGCAGGGCGAGCTTCTTCCACAAGCGCTCCGCCGAGGACAGCCGGATCGACTGGACCTGGCCGGCCGAGGACCTGGAGCGCCTGGTGCGGGCCCAGTCGGACCCGTACCCGAACGCCTTCACCCACCATCGTGGCGAGCGGATCCGCGTCGTCGACGCCGTCGTGTCCCGCGGGCGCTACGGCGGCACTCCGGGGCGGATCTTCATCCGCGAGGACGACGGGATCGTCGTCGTGGCCGGAGCGCAGGCCAGGAACGGTCGGCTGCCCGGGCTGCTGGTCCGGCGGGTGCGCACCGAGGACGGAGCCGAGCACGCGGCCACCGACTACTTCCGTACCATGGGCGGCTACCTCACGGCCCGTCCGTGAGCGCTCCGCCCGGCCTCGCCGACCCGCTCGCCCCGCTTGTCCCGGTCGAGCGGCTGCGCGGCCGCACGGTCGTCGTCAAGTACGGCGGCCACGCGATGGCGGACGCGCCGCTGCGGCGGGCCTTCGCCCAGGACGTCCTCTCCCTGCGCCGGGGCGGGGTCAGGGTGGTCGTGGTGCACGGCGGCGGCCCGCAGATCGGCGCCCACCTGGACCGGCTGGGCATCGAGTCCGCCTTCCTGGGCGGGCTCCGGGTCACCACGCCCGAGACCATGGACGTGGTGCGGATGGTGCTCTCCGGACAGGTCCAGAAGGAACTGGTCGGACTGCTCAACGAGCGGGGCGCGTACGCCGTCGGGCTCAGCGGCGAGGACGCGCGCACGCTCACCGCCGTGAAACGGTTCGCCGAAGTGGGCGGCGAGCGCGTGGACATCGGACTGGTCGGAGACGTTGTCCGGGTCAACACGGCTGTTCTCACACTGTTGTTGAAGCACCGTCACATTCCCGTGGTGTCCTCCGTGGGCCGTGGCGAGGACGGCCAGGTCTACAACGTCAACGCGGACACCGCGGCCGGGGCGGTGGCCGCCGCGCTCGGAGCGCACGCGCTGGTCGTCCTGACCGATGTGCCGGGCCTGTACGCGAACTGGCCGGACAGCGACCGAGTCGTCGACCGTGTCACCGCCGC
The DNA here is from genome assembly GCF_042888945.1 of Streptomyces sp. NPDC002698. Taxonomy (NCBI): domain Bacteria; kingdom Bacillati; phylum Actinomycetota; class Actinomycetes; order Kitasatosporales; family Streptomycetaceae; genus Streptomyces; species Streptomyces sp. NPDC002698. The sequence goes on along the minus strand of NZ_JBIAQM010000015.1, from coordinate 165,478 downwards.
CGAGCTGGAGTCGCTGCTGCCCCGGCTCGACGGCGGCATGGCGCCCAAGATGGAGGCGTGCCTGCGGGCCGTCCGGGTGGGGGTGGCCACGGCCCGGGTCCTCGACGGCCGTGCGCCGCACGCGCTCCTCCACGGGCTCGCCGGAGGCCGCGGCACCACGATCGTGCCGGACGCCGGGCGGTAGTCCCTCACCCCCGGCCGGCGACCGCCGGTTCACCGGCCGCACGGGACGGTTTCGCGCGGCCGGCCGGAGCCGGAGGGCCCGGACCCGGAGCGGGCCCGGACGGCGGCCGGGGACCGCTCAGTCGGCCCGTGCCGCGGTCTCCAGGGCGGGCGCGCCGTGGTGCCGTCCCATCGGAATGACCAGCGGGGTGTCGCTCACCGGGTCCGTGGTGATCGCGCAGTTCAGATCGAAGACGTCCTCGACGGTCGTGACGGTGATGACCTCGGCCGGGGGGCCCTCGGCCACGATCCGCCCGGCCTTCATGGCGACGACGTGATCGGCGTACCGGCACGCCTGGTTGAGGTCGTGCAGCACCATCACGACGGTCCGGTGCTCCCGCCGGTTGAGATCGGTGATCAGGTCCAGCACGTCGATCTGGTGCGCCAGGTCCAGATAGGTCGTCGGTTCGTCCAGGAGCAGGATCTCGGTGCCCTGGGCGACCGCCATGGCGATCCAGGCGCGCTGGCGCTGTCCGCCGGACAGTTCGTCGACGGGCCGGTCCGCGAGTTCCGTCATGCCGGTGGCGGCCAGCGCCGCCCGCACGGCCTGCTCGTCCGCCCTCGACCACTGCCGCCACCAGGTCTGATGCGGCGAGCGGCCGCGGTTGACCAGGTCGACGACGGTCAGCCCCTCCGGCGCGACGGGACTCTGCGGCAGGATGCCGAGCCGTTGCGCGAGCTCCCGCGACGGCATGGAGTGCAGTGCCCTGCCGTCCAGTTGGACGGTTCCGGTACGGGGTGTCATCAGCCGGGCGAGGGCGCGCAGCAGCGTGGACTTGCCGCACGCGTTGGCGCCGACGATCGCGGTGATCCGGCCCGGCGGGACGACGAGGTCCAGACCGTCCACCACCGTCCGGCTGTCGTAGGCCAGGTGCAGACCGGTGGCCCGCAGGTCCGGGCCCGCTCCCGGCACGCGGTCGGCCGGCACGCGGTCGGCCGGCGGGGCGCCCGCCGACAGGGGATTCGCCGACATGGGATCAACCTCCTGAACCCGCGCGGTTGGCGCGGACGAGCAGCCAGAGCAGGATCGGCGCGCCGAGGACGCCGGTGACGATGCCGACCGGGAGTTCCGTGCCGGAGACGAGGGTGCGGGCGATGAGGTCGCTGCCCAGGACCACCAGGGCTCCGGTGAGCCCGGAGGCGACGGTCGGGGGCCAGGCGGTACGGGCCAGACGCTGGGCGATCTGCGGGGCGGCCAGCGCGACGAAGGCGACGGGGCCGGCGGCGGCGGTGGCGAAGGCGATGAGGCCGACCCCGGTGAGCAGGATGGACAGCCGGACGAGCTGCACCCGGGTGCCCAGGCCGGTGGCGACCTCGTCCCCGAGCTGGAGGGTGCGCAGCAGCCGGCCGAGCAGCAGGGCCGCCGGCAGCAGCACCGCCAGCGCGACGGCCAGCGGCCGGGTCTCCTCCCAGGTGCGGCCGTTGAGGTTGCCCACCAGCCAGCCGAGGGCGGCCTGCGCCTCGAAGCGTCCGCCCTTGGCCATCAGGTAGTCGGTGGCGCTCGCGCACATCCAGGAGACGCCGATGCCGACCAGGATGATCCGGTACCCGGTGGTGCCGCGCCGCCAGGCGAGGAGATACACGAGGAAGGCGGTGGCCAGCGCGCCGAGCAGGCCGAGCGACTGGGTCCCGAGCCCCGCGTCCCAGCCGAGCACGAGGCCGGCGACGACGGCGGTGCCGGCGCCCTGCGTGAGGCCGATCATGTCCGGGCTGGCCAGGGGATTGCGGGTCATCGTCTGGAACAGCGCGCCCGAGACGCCGAACGCCGTTCCGGCGAGGAGCCCGACCAGCGCGCGCGGCAGCCGGAGGTCCTGGACGACCAGCACGGTGCCGGGATCCCCGGAGGCGCCCAGGGCACGTACGACGTCCGCGAAGCCGATCGGATAGTCGCCGATCGTCAGGCCCCAGCAGAACAGCAGGAAGGTGCCGACGCCCAGCACCGAGCACAGCGCGACGAGCCGGGGCCGCAGGATCCCCGAGACGGGCGGCACGGCGAGACGGTAGGCGCGGAAGGAGGACGACAGCGGCGGCCGGCCCGAACCGGCGCCGCCCGCCTTCGGGTTGGGGGTGGAGTTCACGGTCGGTCCGGTGATCACGGGATCGGGCACGCTACACCTCCGCCAAGCGCTGGCGGCGGACCAGGGCGATGAAGAACGGGCCGCCGATGAAGGCGACGATCACGCCCGCCTGGACCTCGGTCGGCCGGGCCACGACCCGGCCGAGGATGTCGGCGGTGAGCAGCAGACACGGGGCGAGGACGGCGGAGAGCGGCAGCAGCCAGCGGTGGTCCGGGCCGAGGCCCGCCGAGCGGGCCAGCACCCGGGCGATGTGCGGCACGACCAGCCCGATGAAGACGACGGGGCCGATCACCGCGACCGCGGCGCCGGTGAGCAGGGTGATCGCGGTGACGCCCTGGAGGCGGACCAGACCCAGCCGGCGCCCGAGCGAGGCGGCCACGTCGTCGCCCAGGGCCAGGCTGTTGAGGGCGGGCGCGCAGGCCAGCGCCAGTACCGCGCCCACGGCGAGGAACGGCAGGATGCGCAGGACGGTGGCCGAGTCCTGGTCGGCCATCGAGCCCGCGGACCAGAAGCGGTAGCGGTCCAGCGCGTCCGGGTCGGTGAGCGCGATCGCGCTGGTAAGGGAGGACAGCATCGAGGTCACCGCGATGCCGGCGAGCGCCAGTTTGACCGGCGTCAGCCCGGAACGGCCGAGCCCGCCCAGGAAGTAGACCAGCACGCTCGCCGCGAGGGCGCCGGCGAAGGCGAACCAGACGTATCCGTAGAACGAGCCGAACCCGAACACCCCCACGGCCACCACGATGGCGAACGACGCCCCCGCGCTGACCCCGAGGACTCCCGGGTCGGCGAGCGGATTGCGCGTCAGCGCCTGCATGAGCGCCCCGGCCAGGCCCAGTGCCGCGCCGGCGGTGAGGCCGAGCGTGGTGCGGGGGACCCGCGCCGTCCAGACGATGTTGTCGACGAGCCGGCTCGGCGGGTGGCCGAACAGGGCCCGCACCACGTCGTCGAGCGGTATTCCGGCCGCGCCGACGGCGATGGACACCAGGCAGAGCCCGGCCAGGACCGTGCTCAGCAGTGTCACCAGAACGACGGGGCGGACGCGCTTGCTCCCGGTCACCTTGCGGTCTCCAACGGCCAACTCCCTTAGGTTAGGCAGGCCTTAAGCGTAGTGGGCGACTCGGCAATCTCCGAGGCCATGGCCTTTTGGTTAGGTAATCCTTACCTTAGTATGGCCGCAGTCCTCCGGCTGAGCCGGTTCCGCGCATTCGGGAGGCACGGTCACCTGTGTCCGCTATCGAAGATCGTGTGTCGGGTGTCGACGACGGCGTCGCGGCGTACTGGCGCCGGCGGCTGGATCCGCTCCCTCAAGAAGCCTCGCTGCCCGTCGACTTCCCGTATCCGGCGCGGTCCGGCGGCGACCGGCGGACGCTGCGCCGCGCGCTCGCCCGCACGGCCGGCGAACCGACCCTGCTGGCCGCGTACGCGGCTCTGCTGCACCGCTACGGCGGCGCGCACGACGTCACCGTCGGGGTCGAGGGGCTGCCGGTCAGGGTCGCGCTGGACGGCGGCACCGCGTTCGCGGAACTGGCGGACCGGGTGGCCGGGGCGCTCGCGCAGGCCCGCGACCACCGGGTCGAACTCGACCTGCTGATCGCCCAGTTGGTTCCGGAGCCGACCCGCGGCGGGGGCCTGCTGTTCAACACGGCTTTCCGGGCCGCGACCGGCGAGGCGTCAAGGGGCACGGAGACGGCAGCCGTTGAGACCGGCGAAGCGTCAGAGGGCGCGGCCGGAGCCGGTGAGCCCGTGCCGACCGCCGCCCCGGACGCCCTCCACCCCTCGCTGGACCTCACCCTCGAAGTCGGCCCCGATGAGCTGCGGCTGACCTACCGTCAGGACTTGTTCACGGACGCCACGGCCCACCGGATGGCGGACCACTACGCCACCCTGCTGGCCGACGCCCTGGCCCGCCCCGACACCCTCGTCGGGGAGCTGGAACTGCTCGGGGCCGAGGAGCGCCACCGCGTCCTCCTGGAGTGGAACGACACCGGGCACGACGTCGCCTCCCGCACCTGGCCGGAGATGTTCGCCGAACAGGTGCGCCTGCGGCCGGACGCCGTCGCGCTGGTCTTCGAGGACGTCCGCCTGACCTACGCCGAACTCGACGAACGCGCCAACCGGCTGGCCCACACCCTCATCGCGCGCGGCGCCGGACCCGAACGGGTCGTGGCCCTCGCCGTCCCCCGCTCCGCCGAGCTGATCGTCGCCGAGGTCGCGGTGCTCAAGGCGGGCGCGGCCTATCTCCCCGTCGACACCGACTACCCGGCCGACCGCGTCTCGTACATGCTGGCCGACGCCTCACCCGTCTGCCTGATCACGACGGCGGAGGTGGCCGGCGACATCCCGCCGTGCCCGGGCACGGACGTCCTGGTCCTCGACGCGCCCGGGACGAGGAGCGAGCTGGCGGCGAGCCCGGTCCACGACCCGGGGGAGTCCGACCGCGGTCCGCTGGCCGTCGCGGGTGCCGCCTACGTCATCTACACCTCCGGTTCCACCGGCCGCCCCAAGGGCGTGGTGCTCTCCCACGCCGGTGTCGCCAAACTCGTCGCCACCCAGACCGAGCGGTTCGGGATCGGACCGCACAGCCGCGTCCTCCAGTTCGCCTCACCGAGCTTCGACGTCGCCTTCTGGGACCTGTGCCTCGGCCTGCTCTCCGGCGGCCGCCTCGTCGTCGTGCCCACCGAACTGCGCGTCCCGGGCGCTCCGCTCGCCGACTACGCCCACGCCCACGGCATCACCTTCATGATCCTCCCGCCGGCCCTCCTCGCCGCCATGCCCGAGGACGTCGAACTGCCGTCGGCCACCCTGCTCGCCGGCACCGAACGGGTCTCGCCCGAGCTCGTCGGCCGCTACGCCCGCGGCCGGATGATGTTCAACGCCTACGGCCCCACCGAGGCCACCACCAACTCCACGCTCGGCCTGTGCGACCCCGACACCCCCGCCGGCACCGTCGTGCCCATCGGCGTGCCCGACCCGGGCACCCGCGCCTACGTCCTCGACGCCCGGCTGCGGCCCGTCCCCGCCGGTGTCACGGGCGAGCTCCACCTCGGCGGCGCCGGACTGGCCCGCGGCTATCTCGGACGGCCCGGCCTGACCGCCGAACGCTTCGTCGCCGACCCCTTCGGCGACCCGGGGGAGCGGCTGTACCGCACCGGCGACCTCGTGCGCTGGAAGGCCGACGGACGCCTGGAGTTCCTGGGACGCGCGGACGACCAGGTGAAGATCCGCGGCTTCCGCATCGAGCCGGGCGAGATCGAGTCGGTCCTGCGCGCCCACCCCGCCGTCGACCAGGCCGCGGTGGTCATCCGCGAGGACAGGCCGGGCGACCGCAGGCTCGCCGCCTATGTCGTCCCCTCCCTCGACGCGGGAGCGGGCGCCGGTGCCGACGAACGGGTCCGGGAGTGGAAGGACCTCCACGAACTGCTGTACTCCGCCGCGGGAGCCGAGGGCCGGCGCGAGGACACCACGGCCCACGACCGGGGCACCGGGGGACTGCGCGAGAACTTCGCGGGCTGGAACAGCATGTACGACGGTCTGCCCATCCCGGTCCGGGAGCTGCGGGAGTGGCGCGACGCGACCGTCGACCGCGTCCGGGAACTCCGGCCGCGCCGGATCCTGGAGATCGGCGTCGGCAGCGGTCTCCTCCTCTCGCGCCTGGCGCCCGCCTGCGAGGAGTACTGGGGCACCGACCTCTCCGAGGAAGCCGTGCGCGCCCTGCGCGCCCAGGTCGCGTCCGCCGAGGAGCTCGCCGGACGCGTCCGGCTCGACGCCCGCCCCGCGCACGACACCACCGGTCTGCCGCGCGGCCACTTCGACACCGTCGTCCTCAACTCCGTCGCCCAGTACTTCCCCGGCGCCGGCTATCTCGCCGACGTGCTCCGGGCCGCCGGAGAACTGCTGGCGCCGGGCGGCAGCCTGTTCGTGGGCGACGTCCGCAACGCCCGCCTGCTCCGGTGCCTGCGCGCCGCGGTGGAGATCCGGCGCGCCGCCGACCCCGAGGACAAGCAGGCCCTGCGCGCCGCCGTCGAGCGGTCGGTCGCCTGGGAGGGCGAACTGCTCCTCGACCCCGACTTCTTCGCCACCCTGGACGGCTTCGACGCCGACATCCGCGTCAAGCGGGGCGGCCACCACAACGAACTGACCCGGTACCGGTACGACGTCGTCCTGCGCAAGCGGTCCGGCGCCCCCACCACGACAGCCGCCCCCGCCGCCCCGCACACCACGGCGTGGTCCAAGCTGAACGGACTCGACGCCGTCGACGCGCTGCTCGCCGACGGCCGTGCCCCGCTGCGGATCACGGGCGTGCCCAACGCCCGTCTCGCCCGCGACCTGGCCGCGCTGGCCACCCTCGACGACAGCAGCCGCACCCCGGCACCGGTCGACGCCCCCGACCCCGAGGCCTTCCACGCCCTCGGCGCCCGGCACGGTCTGCGCGTGGCCGTCACCTGGAACGGCGGCTCCGACGACGGCGGCCTCGACGTGCTCCTCGCCCCCTCCGGGACACCGCTCCCCGGACCGTACGAGGTGAACGGCGTAGTGTCCCGCGCCAACCGCCCGGCACCCTTCAGGGACGTGAACTCCCTGATGAAGACGCTGCGTTCGTACGTGACCGGACAGCTCCCGGAGTACATGGTCCCCGCCGCCCTCGTCCCCCTGGACCGCCTGCCGGTCACCCCGAGCGGCAAACTCGACGCGACCGCGCTCCCGGCTCCCGACTACGCCGCCCTCAGCTCCGGACGCCGCCCCCGGGACGCGCGCGAGGAACTGCTCTGCGCGGCCTACGCCGAGGTGCTCGGCCTGGACTCCGTCACCGTCGACGACGACTTCTTCGCGCTCGGCGGCGACAGCATCACCGCCATCCAGCTCCTCGTACGCGCCCGCGCGGCGGGCCTGCGCCTCAGCTCCCGTGACGTGTTCCGGCACCGCACCGTGGCCGCACTCGCCGAGGTGGCCGTCGACCGGACCGACCGGACCGACGGCACCGGCGGCCCGTCCGAGGCCCCCCTGCTCGACCTGACCGAGGCCGAGCGCGCGGCCCTCCAGGGCGAACACCCCCTCCCCGTCGAAGCCCTGCTGCCGCTGAGCCCGCTCCAGGAGGGCTTCTACTTCCACTCCGTCGTGGACGGGGAGGCCCGCGACGCCTACGTGGTGCAGCAGGCCCTCGAACTGGCCGGGCCGGTCGACGCCGAGGCGCTGCGCCGGTCCGTCCAGCGGGTCCTGGACCGGCACGCCCCGCTGCGCTCCTGCTTCCGCACGCTCCCCGACGGCCGGCCCGTGCAGATCGTGGCCGCCGGCGTGGAACTTCCGTGGCGCGAGGTGGACCTCTCCTTCCAGGACGGCCCGATCGCGGACGCGCTCGCCGACGCCGTGGCCGCCGACGAGCGGGGCCGCCGCTTCGACCTCGCCCACCCGCCCCTGATGCGCTGCACCCTCGTGCGCATGGCGGGGGAGAACTGCCGCCTGCTGCTCACCTTTCATCACATCGTCGCTGACGGCTGGTCGCTGCCCGTGCTGCACCGCGAGCTGATGGCGGGCTACGGGGACGCCCCCGCCCCGCTGCCCGAGGTCACCCCGTACGCCTCGTACCTGCGAAGTCTGGCCGGCGCCGACCGGGACGCCGCCCGCACGGCCTGGCGTGCGGCCCTCGCCGGGACCGAGGACGCCACCCGGCTGGTCGAGACCCCCGCCGACGGCGGCCCGGTCGAGCCGGCGCAGGTCCGCGTCGAACTGTCCGAGCGGGTCACCGCACGGCTGACCGCCCGCGCCCGGGAACTGGGCGTCACGCTCGGCACGGTCGTGCAGGGCGCCTGGGGCCTGCTCGTCGGCCGGCTGACCGCCCGTCAGGACGTGCTGTTCGGCACCACGGTCTCCGGCCGGGACGCCGAGGTCGAGGGCATCGAGTCGATGGTCGGTCTGTTCATCAACACCCTGCCCACCCGGCTGCGCTGGGAGCCCGCCGACACCCTCGCCGGGCTGCTCGGCCGCCTCCAGGACGAACAGGCCCGGCTCCTCGACCACCAGCACCTCGGCCTCGCCGAGATCCAGCGCGTCGCCGGGCACGCCGGCGGCGGCGAACTCTTCGACACCCTGGTCGTCTTCGAGAACTACCCGGCCGCGAGCGGCCTCGCCGACCCCACCGGCACCGTCCGCGTCACCGGACACGAGTTCCACGACACCGTCCACTATCCGCTCGCCCTCGTCGTGAAGCCGGGCCGCCGGCTCGACCTGCGGCTCAAGCACCACACCCGGCGGATCGGCACCGAGGAGGCGCGGCGCCTCGCGGACCGGCTCACCCTGGTGCTGCGGGCCCTGGCCGACGACCCCGGACAGCGCGCCGCCGACATCGGCCTGCTCACGGAGGCGGAGCGGGCCGGTGCCCATCTGGCGGGGGAGTCCGTCCCCGTCCCGGACACCACGCTCGCCGCCGCCTTCGAGGCCCAGGTGGCCCGTACCCCCGAGGCCTCCGCCGCGGTCGACGAGGGCGAGACCCTCAGCTACCGCGAACTCGACCTGCGGGCCGACCGGGTGGCGCGGCGGCTGCGCGCCCGCGGCGCCGGTCCCGGCACGGTCGTCGCGGTCGCCGTGCCGCGCTCGACGGACCTCCTCGTCGCCCTGCTGGGTGTGCTCAAGTCCGGCGCCGCCTATCTTCCGGTCGACATGGACTACCCCGCCGACCGGGTGACCCACATGCTGGCCGACTCCGGGACCGCCACCGTCGTCACGACCAGCGGGACCGCGCCCCGGCTGCCGTCGGTGCCGGGCCTGGCCCCCCTGCTGGTGGACGCCCCGACCGAACCCGCGGCCGCGAGCGTGCCGCCCCCCGCTCCGGCCGGCCCCGACGATCCGGCCTACCTGATCTACACCTCCGGCTCCACCGGCCGCCCCAAGGGCGTCGTCGTCACCCATCGCGCGATCGTCAACCGGCTCGCCTGGATGCAGAACCAGTACGGGCTGACCGCCGACGACCGGGTGCTCCAGAAGACCCCCGCCAGCTTCGACGTCAGCGTCTGGGAGTTCTTCTGGGCCCTGTGCGAGGGGGCCTGCGTCGTCCTCGCCCGCCCCGACGGACACCGGGACCCCGCCTACCTCGCCGGGCTCGTCCGCGAGCGACGCGTCACCACCCTGCACTTCGTGCCCTCCATGCTGGAGGCCTTCCTGCGGTCCGAGGAGATCACCGCCGACCCCACCTGGTCGCGTTCCCTGCGCCGCGCCTTCAGCAGCGGCGAGGCCCTGCCCGGCTCGGCCGCGGCCGAATGGCGCGAGCTCACCGGCGTGCCCCTGCACAACCTCTACGGCCCCACCGAGGCCGCCGTCGACGTCACCCACCATCCCTACGACGGCACCCCCGGCACGACCGTGCCCATCGGCCGCCCGGTCTGGAACACCGGCCTGCGCGTCCTCGACGCCTGCCTGCGCCCGGTCCCCGAAGGCGTCCCCGGGGAGCTCTACCTGACCGGCGTCCAGCTCGCCCGCGGCTACCACGCCCGGCCCTCCCTGACCGCCGAGCGGTTCGTGGCCGACCCCTACGGCGGTACCGGCGAACGGATGTACCGGACCGGGGACCTGGTGCGCCGCCGCGCCGACGGCGTCGTCGAGTACCTCGGGCGCACCGACCGCCAGGTCAAGATCCGCGGCAACCGGATCGAACTCGGTGAGATCGAGGCCGCGTTGGCGCGGCACCCCGCCGTCGCCCAGGCCGCCGTCACCGTCGCGGACGGCACCCTCGTCGCCTACGCCGTCCCCGCCCGCGGAGCGGCCCCGGAACCGGCCGAACTGCTCGCCCGGCTCGCGGAGTCGCTGCCCGCGCCCATGGTCCCCGGCGCCTGCGTGGTCCTGGACACCCTGCCCCTGACCCCGAGCGGCAAGCTCGACCGGGCGGCCCTGCCCGCCCCGACGACGGTCCGCGCCGAGCCGCGCGCCCCGCGCGGCGACCGCGAGCGGACCCTGACCGAGATCTTCGCGGCGGTGCTCAGGCTCGACGAGGTCGGGATCGACGACGACTTCTTCATGCTCGGCGGCGACAGCATCACCTCGATCGGCGTCTCCAGCCGCGCCCGCCGGGCCGGACTGGAGGTGAACCCCCGTGACGTCTTCGAGCACCGCACCCCGGCCGCCCTCGCGGCCGCCGCCGTCCCCGGCGCCGGACCCGCCCGCGCCGCCCGCTCCGCCTTCGCCCTCACCCCCGAGGAGACCGAGCGCGTCCACCGGCTCAGCCCCGGCCCGGTGGAGGACATCTGGCCCCTCGCCCCGCTCCAGGAAGGCCTGTTCTTCCACTCGACGTACGACAGCGGAGCCCTCGACGTCTACACGGTCCACGAGTCCTTCGACCTCGCCGTCCCGCTCGACACGGACCGGCTGCGCACGGCCGTCGCCGTCCTGCTGGAGCGCAACCCGGGCCTGCGCGCCGGATTCACCAGCGAAGGACTGCGCCAGCCGGTGCAGTTCATCGTCGCGGACCCGCCCGTCCCGCTCGAAGAGGTCGACCTGTCGGCCCTGACGGCCGGCGAACAGGACGCCAGGCTCGTCGAGTTGACCGAAGCCGAGCGCGCCCGGCGCTTCGACCTGACCCGCCCGCTGCTCTTCCGCGTGCTCCTCGTGCGGCTCGGTGCCGGACGCGGCGACCGGCTGATCATCGGCCGCCATCTGCTGCTGTGGGACGGCTGGTCCGCCTGGACCTTCCTCGACCAGCTCTTCGCCCTGTACGAGTCCGGCGGCGACCCCGGATCGCTGCCCGCGCCCGGTTCGTACCGCGACTACCTGACCTGGCTGGAGACGCAGGACGACGCCGTCGCCACCGGCGCCTGGCGGACCGCGCTCGCCGGCCTCGACGAACCCACCCTGCTCGCCGCCGCCGACCAGGGCCTCGAACCGGGCATCCCGGACCGCCTCGACGCGGTCCTGACGGCGGAACTCGGCGAGCGGCTGCGCGGGCAGGCGCGCCGCCACGGCCTGACCCTCAACTCGGTGCTCACCGCCGCCTGGGGCCTGACCCTGGCCGCCGCGACCGGCCGCACCGACGTCGTCTTCGGCACCACCGTCGCCGGCCGGCCCAGCGAGGTGCCGGACATCGAGCACGTCATCGGCATGTTCCTCAACACCGTCCCCGCCCGTATCGCGTACGACCCGGCCGAGTCCGTCCTCGAACTGCTGCGCCGGGTGCAGGACGAGCGGCTGGCCGTGATGCCGTACGAGTACCTGGGCCTGGGCGTCCTCCAGGCCGAGACCGGTCACCGCAGGCTCTTCGACACCCTCTTCGTGCTGCGCAACAGCGACACCGAGGAGCGGCTCGCGGAACTGGCGGAGCGGCACGGGGCCACCGCCGTCGCCAACGTCGACGCCACCCACTACCCGGTGAACCTGGTCGTCACCCCCGGCCGGTGCATCCAGGTCATGCTCACCCACCGCCCCGACGTCGTGCCGCGTCCGAGGGCCCAGGCCCTCCTGGACCGCTTCACCCTGCTGCTGGAACGCCTGGCCGCCGATCCGGACGCTCCCGTGGGCCGACTCGACCCGCTGCTGCCGGACGAGCACGCCGCGCTGGCCGCCGAACACGCCATCAGCCGTGTCCCGGCCCCCGAGGACACCATCGCCGACCTGCTCGCCGTCCAGGCCGCCGCGACCCCCGACGCCGTCGCCCTGGTCTTCGGCGACAGCACCCTGACGTACGCCGAGCTGGACGCCCGGATCAACCGGACGGCGGCGCTTCTGCTGGCCCGGGGTGCCGGGCCCGAGCGGGTCGTGGCACTCGGCCTGCCCCGCTCGCCCGACATGGTCGTCGCCCTGTTCGCCGTCCTGCGGGCGGGCGCCGCCTATCTGCCGCTCGAACTGGACCATCCGGACGACCGGTTGGCGGCCATGCTCGACGACGCCCGGCCCGCCCTGATCCTGTCCACGGCCCCCGTCGCCGCCCGTTTCCCGGGCGCGGCCGCCGGAACACCCCGCGTCCTGCTGGACGATCCGGCCGTCGAGGCCGAACTGGCCGCCTTCCCGGGTGACTTCACCCGGCGGCGGTTCAGCCTGGAGCACCCCGCGTACGTCATCTACACCTCCGGCTCCACGGGGCGGCCCAAGGGCGTCGTCACCCCGTACCGCGGTCTGACGAACATGCAGCTCAACCACCAGAAGGAGATCTTCACCCCGGCCATCGCCTCGGCCGGAGGACGGCGGCTGCGGATCGCGCACACCGTGTCCTTCGCCTTCGACATGTCGTGGGAGGAACTGCTCTGGCTCGTCGAGGGCCACGAGGTGCACATCTGCGACGAGGAACTGCGGCGCGACGCCGAGGCGCTGGTCGCGTACTGCGAGACCCACCGTGTCGACGTCGTGAACGTGACCCCCACCTACGCCCATCTCCTCATGGAGCAGGGCCTGTTGGAGGAACACCGTCCCCCGCTCGTCCTGCTCGGCGGCGAAGCCGTCTCGGAGGCGGTGTGGAACCGGCTCAGGGACACCGAGGGCACGTACGGCTACAACCTCTACGGCCCCACCGAGTACACGATCAACACGCTCGGCGGCGGCACCCTCGACAGCGCCGCTCCGACCGTCGGCCGCCCCATCCGCGGCACCCGCGCGCACCTCCTGGACGCCTGGCTGAGGCCGGTGCCCGACGGCGTGCCCGGCGAGCTGTACATCGCCGGGATCGGCCTGGCCCGCGGCTATCTCGACCGGCCGGGCCTGACCGCGGAGCGCTTCGTCGCCGACCCGTTCGGCGAACCGGGCGAACGCATGTACCGCACCGGCGACCTCGTCCGCCGCAACCCCGACGGCAACCTGGACTTCCTCGGCCGCACCGACGACCAGGTCAAGATCCGTGGCTACCGCGTGGAACCGGGCGAGATCGAGACCGCGCTCGCCCAGCACCCCGCCGTCGCCCAGGCCGCCGTCATCGCCCGCGACGACGCGTCGGTCCCCGGCACGCAGCGCCTGATCGGCTATGTGGTCCCCGCCGAACGCAGCGGTGAGGAACGGGAGTGGGTGGCGCGCGAACACGTCGGTGAGTGGCAGGACGTCTACTCCGACGAGTACGAGCGGATCAGCACCGCCCTGTTCACCGAGGACTACGCGGGCTGGGACAGCAGTTACGACGGCCGGCCGATCCCCTTCGCCGAGATGAGCGAGTGGCGCGAGCGGACCGTCGAGCGCGTCCGGGAACTGAACCCGCGCCGCGTGCTGGAGATCGGCGTCGGCTCCGGGCTGCTGCTGTCACGGCTGGCTCCCGACGCCGAGGCCTACTGGGCGACGGACTTCGCCGCCCCCGTGATCCGCAAGCTCGGCGAGGAACTGGGGCGCGATCCCGCGCTCGCCGCCAAGGTCGAACTGCGCTGCCGGCCCGCCCACGACCTGACGGGCCTGCCCGAGGGCTGGTTCGACACCGTCGTCATCAACTCCGTCGTCCAGTACTTCCCCGGCATCGACTACCTCACCGAGGTCGTCGAAGGAGCCATGCGGCTGCTGCGGCCCGGTGGGGCGCTGTTCGTCGGCGACGTGCGCAACCCCCGCCTCGCCCCCGTCTTCCACACCGCCGTCCAGCTCACCCGGGCGGCCGCCGACGCGGACCCCGAGGACGTCCGCAGGGCCGCCGGGCGCGGACTGCGGCTGGAGAAGGAACTCCTCGTCGACCCCGACTGGTTCACCACCCTCGGACACGACGTCGACCTGCGCACCAAGCGCGGCCATCACCACAACGAACTCTCCCGGCACCGCTACGACGCCGTCCTGTACCGCGAGGGCGCCGACCCGCTCGACCTGTCCCGCGTGCCCGCCGTCCCGTGGTCCGCCGACCTCGTGACCTGGCTCGGCGAACAGCGGCCCGGACGGCTGCGCGTCACCGAGGTGCCCGACGCGCGCACCGCGGGGGAACGCGCGGCACTGCGCGCCCTGCAGGACGGCCGCGTCGTCGGACCCGACGCCGTCGGCGGGGGAGTGGACCCGGAGGACCTGCACGCGCTCGGCGCCGCCCTCGGCTACCGGGTGCTCACCACCTGGTCGGCCGAACCCGGCCGCTACGAAGCCGTGTTCGTGCGGGCGGACGAGGAGCGGGCGGACGGAAAGGGCCGGGACCGAGGAGCCGCGGCCGCCCGCCCGGCCCCCCGGCCCGTCACCGGGCTGTACCGGCCCGGCGGCGGCGAACCCCCGTACGCCAACGCGCCGACGGCCGCCCGTGACAGGGACACCCTGATCCGGCGGGTGCGCGAGGACCTGAAGACACGGCTGCCCGACTACATGGTGCCCGCCGCCTTCGTCGTCCTCGACCGGCTGCCCATGAACGACAACGGCAAGCTCGACGTCCGCGCGCTGCCCGAGGCCGAACCCGCCGCCGCGCCCGGCACCGGCCGCGGCCCGCGCACCCCCCGCGAAGAAGTCCTGTGCCGCCTCTTCGCCGAGGTCCTCGGACTGCCGGAGGTGGGCGCCGAGGACGGGTTCTTCGACCTGGGCGGCCACTCCCTGCTCGCCACCCGGCTGATCAGCCGCGCCCGCACCGAACTGGGCGCCGAACTGGCGATCCGCGACCTGTTCGAGGCACCCACACCGGAACTGCTCGCCGCCCGCGCCGACGGCGGACGGCCGGCCCGTCCCACCGTCACCGCCGTGGCCGGACGCCCCGGACGCGTCCCGCTCTCCGCGGCTCAGCGCCGCCTGTGGCTGGTCGAGCGGATCACCGGTGGCGGCGCCGCCTACAACTTCCCGCTGGTCTTCCGGCTGCGCGGCGAACTCGATCCGGACGCCCTGCGCGAGGCCCTGCACGACGTGGTGGCGCGGCACGAATCGCTGCGCACGCTGGTCGGGGAGCACGACGGCGAGCCGTACCAGCGCGTGCTGGACGCGCGCGAGGCCGTCGTCCCGTTCACGGTGACCGACTGCGCCGAGGCCGAACTGCCCGCGCTGATCGAGGCGGAGCAGCGCCGGCCGTTCGACCTCGCCGCCGAACCGCCCCTGCGGGCCACGGTGTTCCGCCCCGTGCCGGGCGGCGGGAACGACGGCTGCGTCGTCGCGCTCGTGCTGCACCACATCGTCACCGACGAATGGTCCGACCGGCCGTTCCTGGCCGACCTGGACACCGCCTACCGGGCACGGACCTCCGGCACCGCCCCGGCCCTCGCGCCCCTGGCGGTGCAGTACGCCGACTACACGCTCTGGCAGACGGAGCTCCTGGCCCAGGTGGGCGAGCGCCAACTCGCCTACTGGACCGAGACCTTGCGCGCCCTGCCCGAGGAACTGACGCTGCCCCTGGACCGGCCGCGCCCGGCCGAGCCCAGCGGACGCGGCGCCACCCTGCGCCGCGAACTGCCCCGCGAGCTGGGGGAGGCGCTGCGCGAGCTGTCGGCCACGACCGGCACCAGCATGTTCATGCTGTTCCAGGCCGCCACGGCCGCCCTGCTGCACCGCCTGGGCGCGGGTGACGACATCCCGCTCGGGGCACCCATCGCCGGACGCACGGACAGCGCGCTCGACGACCTGGTCGGCTTCTTCGTCAACACCCTGGTCCTGCGCACGGACCTCTCCGGCCCCGACCTGTCGTTCCGTCAACTGCTGGCCAGGGTCAAGGAGTCGGACCTCGCCGCCTTCGAGCACCAGGACCTCCCCTTCGACCGTGTCGTCGAGGCCCTCAACCCGCCGCGCGTGGCGGGCCGCAACCCGCTGTTCCAGGTCATGCTCGGCTATCACCACCGCCCCGACGGCGACCCGGACCTGCTGGGCCTGCCCACCGAGTGGTACGACATGGACACCGGCACCGCCAAGTTCGACCTCGACCTCACCTTTGTCGACGAGGGCGCCGGCGGCCGCGTCACCCTGCTCCTGGAGTACGCCACCGATCTCGTCGACCCGGCCACCGCCGGACTCCTCGCCGAACGCCTCGTCCTGCTGCTGCGCCAGGCTTCCGGCACCCCGGACCTGCCCCTCGCGGCGATCGACCTGCTCACGGACACCGAGCGGACGGCCGCCGCGCACACCTGGAACGACACCGCCCACCCGGTGGAGACCCGGTCCGTTCCGGAGATCCTGGCCGCCGCGGCGGCCGCGCACCCCGGGCGGACCGCCCTGGTCACCGCCACCGGCAGCCTCACCTTCGCCGAGCTGTCCGCCCGCGTCGACGCCGTCGCCGGACTGCTCCTGCGGCACGGAGCGGGCGAGGGCACGGTCGTGGCCCTGGCCCTGCCCCGGGACGCGATGGTGCCCGCCCTGCTCGGTGTGCTCCGCGCGGGCGCCGCCTACCTGCCCCTCGACCCCGCGTACCCGGCCCACCGGCTGGAGCACATGCTCACCGACGCGGCCCCGGTCTGCGTGCTCACCACCACCGGGCAGGCCGCCCGGCTGCCCGAACAGCCGGGCCTGCCGCGACTGTTCCTGGACGCCCCGCTCCCGGCGGCCCACCCGGTCCCGCCGCGCACCCACCACCCGCTGTCCGCCGCCTACACGATCTACACCTCCGGCTCCACCGGCACCCCCAAGGGCGTGACCGGCACCCACCGCGGACTGTCCAACCTGTTCGCCTCCCACCGGCGCGACCTGATCGCACCCGCGGTCCAGGACACCGGCCGGGGCGTCCTGCGGGCCCTGCACGCGGCCTCGTTCAGCTTCGACGGGTCCTGGGAACCGCTGCTGTGGCTGCTCGCCGGACACGAACTGCACGTCGTCGACGAGGCCACCCTGCTCGACCCGGCCGCACTGCTCGCCACCCTGGACGAGCGGGCCATCGACTTCGTCGACCTCACCCCGACCTATCTGCGCGAGCTCCTCCACCACGGCTTCCTCGCCCCCGGCAGCCGTACACCGGCCGTCATCGCGGTCGGCGGCGAGGCCACCCCCGCCGCGCTCTGGCGGCGCCTGGACGCTCTGCCGGGCGTCGCCGCGCACGACCTGTACGGGCCCACCGAGTGCGCCGTCGACGCGTACGGCTGGCACGGCGGCGGCACCGGCCGCCCCGCCTGGGCGGCGCCGCTCGACAACATCCGCGCCCACGTCCTCGACGACCGGCTGCGCACCGCGCCCGTCGGCGTCCCCGGCGAGCTGTACCTCGCCGGCGAGGGCCTGGCCCGCGGCTATCTGGGCCGGCCCGCCCTCACCGCGGAACGCTTCGTCGCCGACCCGCACAGCCCGTCCGGCGAGCGCATGTACCGCACCGGCGACCTCGTGCGGCGCCGCGCGGACGGCACCCTCGAATTCCTCGGCCGCGCGGACGAGCAGGTCAAACTGCGCGGATTCCGCGTCGAACCCGGCGAGATCGAGACCGCCACGACCGCCCACCCCTCCGTCTCCGCGGCGGCGGTCGTCGTCCGTGAGGACACACCGGGAACGCGCCGGCTCGTCGCCTACGTCGTCCCCGCCACGCCCGACGGCACCGATCCGGCGACGCTGCGCGCCCACCTCGCGGCCGTCCTGCCCGAGCACATGGTCCCCGCCGCCTTCGTCCCGCTCGCCGCCCTGCCCCGCACGGTCAGCGGCAAGCTGGACCGCGCCGCCCTTCCCGCACCCGACACGACGGCGGCCCCCGGCGGACGGCTGCCGCGCACCGCCCGCGAGGAACTGCTGTGCGAGCAGTTCGCCGCCGTGCTCGGCGTGGACCGCGTCGGCATCGACGACGACTTCTTCGCCCTCGGCGGCCACTCGCTCCTCGCCATGCGCCTGGTCAGCCGCGTCCGCGCCGCACTCGACACCGAACTGTCCCTGCGCACGGTCTTCGACGCGCCCACCGTGGCCCGCCTCGCCGCCCACCTGGACGCGGCACGCACCGCCGCCCGCCCGGCCCTCACCGCCGGCCGGGCCCGCCCCGAACGGCTGCCCCTCTCCTCCGCCCAGCGCCGCCTGTGGCTGCTCCACCAGGTGGACGGACCCACCCCCGCCTACAACATCCCCGCCGCCTGGCGGCTCACCGGCGCCCTGGACCGTGCCGCCCTGGAAGCCGCGCTCGGCGACCTCGTCGCCCGGCACGCCACCCTGCGCACCGTCTTCCCCACCGGCCCCGACGGCCTGCCCCACCAGCACGTCCTGGAACCGGAACAGGCACGGATCACCCTCCGCACGGAATCCGCGGACCGGCTCGCCGAGGCCGCCGCGCACCCCTTCGACCTGGCCACCGAACCCCCGCTGCGCGCCACCCTCTGCGAGACCGGCCCGGACGAGCACGTCCTGCTCCTGCTGCTCCACCACATCGCCACCGACGAGTGGTCCGACCGGCCGCTGCTCGCCGATCTCGGCACCGCCTACGCGGCCCGCGCCGCCGGTCACGCCCCCGACTGGGCCCCGCTCCCGGCGACGTACGCCGACTACACGCTCTGGCAGGAGGAAGTGCTCTCCACCGACGGCGACGCACTGCTCGCCCACTGGACCGAGCGGCTGGCCGGCCTGCCCGAGGAACTGACCCTGCCCACCGACCGGCCGCGCCCCCGCGAGTCCGGCCACGCGGGCGGCACCGTCGGCTTCACCCTCTCCCCGGCCCTCGAACGGAGGCTGCGGGAGCTGGCCCGCGCCGAGGGCGCCAGCATGTTCATGGTCGTGCAGGCCGCCGTGGCCGCCCTGCTCCACCGGCTCGGCGCCGGGGACGACATCCCTCTCGGGGCGCCGGTCTCCGGACGCGGCGACGAAGGACTGGAGAATCTGGTCGGGTTCTTCGTCAACTCCCTGGTCCTGCGCACGGATCTGTCCGGCGCCCCCGGATTCGCCGACCTTCTGCGCCGGGTCCGCGAGACCGACCTCGCGGCCTACGACCACCAGGACCTGCCCTTCGAGCGGCTGGTCGAGGCACTCAACCCGGAACGCTCCCTCGCCCGGCACCCGTTGTTCCAGGTGATGGTCGTCCATCTGGGCGAGCCCGGCGGCGTCCCGGACCTCCCGGGTCTGACGGCACGGCGCGAACCGCTCGGCCCGCCGAGCGCCAAGTTCGACCTGAGCTTCGACTTCGTCGAACAGGGCGAAGGGGCGGGCATCCAGGGCTGGATCGAGTACAGCGCCGACCTGTTCGACGACAGCACCGTCCAGCGGATGGCGCACCGCCTCGTCCGCCTGCTGGAGCAGGTGGCCGCCGACCCCGCCCGCCCCGTACGCGATCTCGACGTGCTCGACGAGGACGAGCGCCGCGACGCGGTCGAGCGGTGGAACGACACCGTGCACGAGGTGCCGGCCACGACCCTCGTGGAACTGTTCCGCGCCCAGGCATTCCGGACGCCCGACGCGACCGCCCTGATCGAGGGTGAACAGCGGCTCACCTATGGCGAGTTGGAGTCCCGGGTCGAGCGCACCGCGCGGGTCCTGGCCGGGTTCGGCGCGGGACCCGAGCGCACGGTCGCGGTCGCGCTGCCCCGCTCGGTCGACCTCGTCGTCGCCCTGCTCGCGGTGCAGCGCACCGGGGCCGCCTATCTCCCGATCGACACCGAACACCCGCCGGAGCGCCGCGCGTTCATGCTCGCGGACGCCCGTCCGGTGTACGTGCTCGACGGCCCGCTGCCCGACGGCCCCGAAGGCGAACCGCCCGCCTCCGTGGACCCGTCGACCCCGGCCTACGTCATCTACACCTCCGGCTCCACCGGCCGGCCGAAGGCGGTACAGGTACCGCACCGGGGCATCGTCAACCGCCTGCTGTGGATGCAGGACACGTACGGTCTGACGGACACCGACCGCGTCCTGCAGAAGACCCCCGCCGGATTCGACGTGTCCGTGTGGGAGTTCTTCTGGCCGCTCATCACCGGAGCGACCCTGGTCCTCGCCCGCCCCGACGGACACCGGGACCCGGCCTACCTCGCCGGACTGATCAGGGAACAGGCCGTCACCACGGCTCACTTCGTGCCCTCGATGCTCCGCGCCTTCCTCGACGAACCCACCGCCGCGCACTGCACCGGACTGCGCCGCGTCCTGTGCAGCGGCGAGGCCCTGCCCGCCGGCCTCGCCGCACGCTTCCACACGCTCCTGCCGGCCGAACTGCACAACCTGTACGGGCCGACCGAGGCCTCCGTGGACGTCACGGCCGCACGGATCCCGCCGGGCGCCGACCGCGTCCCGATCGGCCGGCCGGTCTGGAACACCCGCCTGTACGTCCTGGACCGGGCGCTGCGGCCGGTGCCGCCGGGCGTCGCGGGCGAGCTCTACCTCGCGGGCGTCCAGCTCGCCAGGGGCTACCTCGACCGGCCCGGCCTGACGGCCGAACGCTTCGTCGCCGACCCGTACGGCCCGCCCGGCACCCGCATGTACCGCACCGGCGACCTCGCCCGCCTGACCGGCGCCGGAGTCCTCGAATACCTCGGCCGCACCGACGACCAGGTCAAGATCCGCGGCTTCCGCGTCGAACCCGGAGAGATCGAGACCGTCCTCGCCCGGCACGGGACGGTGGCCCACGCCGCCGTCGTGGCCCGCGAGCAGCGTCTCGTCGCCTACGTCGTCCCCGCCCCCGGCCACACTCCCGACCCCGCGGGCCTGCGCACCCACCTCGCCGCCCTGCTCCCCGACCACATGGTCCCCGCCGCCGTCATCACCCTCGACGCCCTGCCGCTCACCTCGAACGGCAAGCTCGACCGGAGGGCCCTGCCCGCACCCGACTTCGCGGCGGCCACCACCGGCACCCTGCCGCGCACCCCGCGCGAGGCCGAGCTGTGCGGTCTCTTCGCCGACGTCCTCGGCCTCGAACGGGTCGGCGTCGAGGACGACTTCTTCGGCCTCGGCGGGGACAGCATCGTCGCGATGCAACTCGTCGCCCGGGCCCGCGCCGCCGGACTCGCGATCAGCCCCCGCGACGTCTTCCGGCACAAGACGGCCGCCGCGCTGGCCGCCGTCGCCGGTGACCTGGCGGACAGCGCCGGCCCCGCGCCCGACGGCGACCTGTTCACGGCGCTCACCGACGACGAGCGCGCCGAACTCGCGGGACTCGGCGCCGCCGAGACCCTGCCGCTGTCACCCCTTCAGGCGGGGCTCCTGTTCCACGCCTCCTTCGACTCCGGCGACGACGGCCCCGACGTCTACACCGTGCAGGTCTCCTACGACCTCGACGGACCCCTGGACGGCGAGCGGCTGCGCAACGCGGGCCAGGCCCTGCTCGACCGGCACGGCAACCTCCGGGCCGGGTTCCGCTACCTGTCCTCCGGCCGCCCCGTCGCGGCCGTGCCCCGCACCGCCGTACTGCCCTGGCGCCAGGTCGACCTGTCGGACCTGGACGACACCGCCCGAGAGGAGCGGTGGAGCCGCTGCCTCGACCAGGAGCGGCGCCGGTTCGACCCGGCCGAGCCGCCGCTGCTGCGCCTGATGCTCGTCAAGGTCGGGCCGGCGGCACACCGGCTGGTCCTGTCCCACCAGCACCTCCTCCTCGACGGCTGGTCCGTCCCGCGCCTGTTCGGCGAGCTGTCCGAGCTCTACGCGGGCCGGGAACTGCCCGCCCCGGCGCCCTACCGCGACCACCTCGCCTGGCTCGGCCGCCAGGACGCCGAGGCCTCGGTCGCGGCCTGGGCGAACGCCCTGGACGGTCTGGAGGAACCCACCCACCTCGTGGCCGCCGACCCCGGCCGCGCCCCGGCGGTGCCCGAGACCCTGACCACACGACTGACCCCGGAGCTGACCGAAGCCCTCACCGGCCTCGCCCGCTCGCGCGGCCTGACGCTCAACACGCTGGTCCAGGGCGCCTGGAGCATCCTGCTCTCCCGGCTCACCGGACGTGCCGACGTCGTCTTCGGCGCCACCGTCTCGGGCCGCCCGCCGGAGCTGGCCGGTGTCGAGTCGATGATCGGCCTGTTCATCAACACCGTGCCCGTACGCGTCAGGATCGACGAACGGGAGAGCCTCGGCGCGTTCCTCGACCGCCTCCAGGACGAGCAGTCGCGGCTGATCGCGCACCAGCACGTCGGACTGTCCGACATCCAACGCGGCGCGGGCCTAGGCGAGTTGTTCGACACCCTCGTCGTCTTCGAGTCCTACCCGGACGCCGGGGGGCCCGGCCTCGGAGCCGACGACGGGCTGCGGGCCGAGGTGCGCGACCACCAGGACGCGACGCACTACCCGTTCGCCTGGGCCGTCGAGCCCGGCGAACGGCTGACGCTCACCGCCGAGTACCGCACCGACCTGTTCGACCCGACCGCCGTCGAACGGATCCGGACCGCGATGGTCCGGCTCTTCGAGGCGATGACCGCCGACGCCGGACAGCCGCTCGCCCGGACCGACATCCTCGGCCCCGACGACCGCCACACCGTCCTGGAGACCTGGAACGACACCGTCCTGCCCGTCGTCCCGGGCGCGCCGGCGACCGTGCCCGCGCTCTTCGAGGCGCAGGCCGCCGCCGGTCCGGACGAGGTCGCCGTCGTCTCGGGCACGGTCACCTGGACGTTCGCGGAACTGAACCGGCGCGCCAACCGGCTGGCCGGCCTGCTGGCCGAGCACGGCGCCGGACCCGAGCGGATCGTCGCCCTGTCGCTGCCGCGCACGGCCGACTTCATGGCCGCCGTGCTCGCGGTGATGAAGGCGGGCGCCGCCTACCTCCCCATCGACGCCGACCTGCCCGCCGAACGCGTCCTCACCCTCCTCGACGACGCCCGGCCCCGGCTCGTCCTGACCACCGAGGCCCTGGCGGACCGCCTCCCGGACAGCGACGTACCGCTGCTGATCCTGGACGCGGAGGAGACCGCCGGACGGCTGGCCCGCCAGTCGGCCGGGAACCCGGAAACCGGACCCGACCCGTACCACCCGGCGTACGTCATCCACACCTCCGGATCGTCCGGCCGCCCCAAGGGAGTCGTGGTCTGCCACCGCAGCGTGGTGAACCTCTTCCACAGCCACCGGAACATGCTCCACGACCTCGCCAAGCGCACCACCGGCCGGCGCCGTCTGCGCGTCGGACACGCCTGGTCGTTCTCCTTCGACGCCTCCTGGCAGCCCCAGTTGTGGCTGCTCGACGGGCATGCCCTGCACATCCTCGACGACGAGACCCGCCGCGACCCGGACCTCACGGCCGAGGCGATCCGGACCGAGGGACTCGACTTCATCGAGGTCACCCCCTCCTTCCTCGCCCAGATGGCCGACAGCGGCCTGATCGGCGACGGGTCCTGCCCGCTCGCCGTGGTCGGCGTGGGCGGCGAGGCCGTGCCGGACGCCCTGTGGAGCCAGCTGGCGGCGCTGGAGTCCACCGCGGCCTTCAACCTCTACGGCCCCACCGAGGCCACGGTCGACGCCCTCGCCGCCCGCGTAGGCGAGAGCGCCCGCCCCCTGGTCGGCCGCCCGGTCGGCAACACCCGCGCCTATGTGCTCGACGCGGCCCTGCGGCCCGTACCGCCGGGTGTGACAGGGGAGTTGTACCTCGCGGGAGAGGGACTGGCCCGGGGTTACCTCGGCCGGCCCGACCTGACCGCCGAGCGGTTCGTCGCCGATCCGTACGGCGCCCCCGGCACCCGCATGTACCGCACCGGCGACCTCGCCCGCTGGACCGAGGACGGCAGGATCGACTACCTCGGACGGGCGGACGACCAGGTCAAGATCCGCGGTTTCCGCGTCGAACTCGCCGAGATCGAGGCGGTACTGGACCGCCACGAGGACGTCGGCCAGGTCGTCGTCATCGCCCGCGAGGACCGGCCCAGGGTCAGGCAACTCGCCGCGTACGTCGTCCCCGTCGAGGGCGCCCGCAGCCCCGACCCCGAGGCGCTGCGCGCCCATGTGGCCGCCGTCCTGCCCGACTACATGGTCCCGGCCGCCGTGACCGTCCTGGACGAACTGCCCCTGCTCTCCAACGGCAAGCTCGACCGCAAGGCCCTCCCGGCCCCCGAGTTCACCCCCGCCGGGGGTGGCCGGGAACCCGCGAACGACCGGGAACGCACCCTGTGCGCCCAGTTCGCCGACGTGCTCGGACTGCCCGGGATCGGTGCCGACGACGACTTCTTCGCCCTCGGCGGCGACAGCATCGTCGCCATGCAGCTCGTCAGCCGGGCGCGCGCCGCCGGGCTGCGGGTCACCCCGCGCCAGGTCTTCCGGCACCGCACGGTCGCCGCGCTGGCCGCCGTCGCCGTCGAACTCGGCCCGGATGCCACGCACTTGGCACACGACGACGGCTCGGGCACGGTGGCGCCGACCCCGATCATGCACGCTCTGCGCGAACTGGGCGGGCCGATCGCGGGCTACCACCAGGTGGCCTTCGTCCAGACACCCGCCGCCCTCGACCCGGCCGCGCTGCGCACCGTGCTCCAGTCCGTCGCCGACCGGCACGACCTGCTCAGGGCACGCCTGGAGCGGACCGGCGGCGCGGACGGGGAACGATGGGCGCTCCAGGTGCCGCCGCCCGGCACCGTGGACGTGGCCTCGTGGCTGCGACGCGTCGACGTCACGGGCGCGGACACCACCGCCCTGCGCGCCGCCGTCGGCGAGCACGCCCGCGCGGCCCAGGACCGCCTCGACCCGGACGCCGGACGCATGGTCCAGGCCGTCTGGTTCGACGCGGGCCGCGGGACACCAGGACGTCTGCTCCTGCTCGTCCACCACCTCGTCGTCGACGGTGTCTCCTGGCGCGTCCTGCTGCCCGACCTCGCCGCCGCCTGGCGGGACGTCTCCGCGGGACGGACCCCCGGCCTCGCCCCGGTCGACCTGTCGTTCCGCCGCTGGTCGCGCAAGCTCGCCGAACGGGCCACCGATCCGGCACGCGAGGACGAACTCCCCCTGTGGACGCGGATCCTGGCCGACGCGCCCGCCCTTCCCACCCTCCGTGGGCTCGACAGCCGCCTCGACGTCACGGCCACCTCGCGGAGCCTGTCCCGCACCCTGCCGCCCGAGGTCACGGAGCCGCTGCTCGGCCGGGTTCCCAGCGTCCTCGGGGCGACCGTCAACGACGTGCTCCTGACCGCACTGGCCCTGGCCTTCGCCGACTGGCGCCGCCGACGGAGCGGGGGAGGGGAGACCGGCGGCGGGGTCCTGGTCGACCTGGAGGGCCACGGCCGCGAGGAGGAACTCGCCGGCGACGCCGATCTGTCGCGTACGGTCGGCTGGTTCACCAGCGTCGTGCCCGTACGCCTCGACCCCGGGGCGATCGACCTGGCCGACGCCTTCGCGGGCGGACCGACGCTGGACACCGCGCTGACCCGGGTCCGCGACCACCTGGCCGCCCTCCCGGCCGCGGGCGTCGGCCACGGCCTGCTGCGCCACCTCAATCCCGTCACCGGACCGCTGCTCGCCCGACTCGGCGCCCCCCAGGTCGAGTTCAACTACATGGGCCGCTTCGGGGTCCCCGAGGCCACCGACTGGTCGTACGCTCCCGAGGACGACGCCGCCGACCTCGACGGAGACCCGGGGATGCCGCTGAGCCACGCCCTGACCGTCAACGCCCTGACCGAGGACCTGCCCGCCGGTCCCGAGCTGTCCGCCCACTGGACCTTCGCCCCCGGCGTGCTGCCCGAGGAGTCGGTCCAGGACCTGGCGGACACCTGGTTCCGGGCGCTGCGGGCCCTGGTCGTCCGGGCCGGGTCCCCGGACGCGGGCCCGCGGAGCCCCGGCACCGGGGCACCCTGACCTCTGACCCCTGACGCCCCGTCCGCATCCGACCCCCGACCTCCCCACCGCACCGCCCGACCGAGAGGAACGACAGATGACCAACCCGTTCGAGAACCCCGACGGCGTCTACCGCGTGCTCGTCAACGACGAGGGCCAGTACAGCCTTTGGCCGGACTTCGTCGATGTGCCCGCCGGCTGGACCGTCGTGCACGGCCCGGGTCCCCGGCAGCAGTGCCTGGACCACATCGAGACCAACTGGACCGACATGCGGCCCAAGAGCCTGGTGGAGAGCATGCGGCGGACGGGCTGACCCGGACGATGCTCTGTACGCGACTGACGAACGCGCGCTTCCTCACCATGGACCCCGACCGCCCCGTCGCCCGTGAACTCGGCGTGTGGCGGGGCCGGATCGTGGGCCTGGACGAGGAGGTGGCCGCCCTGCCCGCCCGCCGGGTGGTGGATCTCCAGGGCGCCACCGTGCTGCCCGGGTTCATCGACGCCCATGTCCACCTGGCCTGGACCGGGTTGAAGGCGGCCACGCCGAGCGTCGCCGGGCGCCGGACCGTGGACGAGGTGCTCGCCCTCGTGGCGGACATCGCGGCCACGGTCCCGGAGGACGGCTGGGTGAACCTCGCGGGATACGACCAGCGGCCGCTGGGACGCCACTTGACCGCCGTCGAGCTGGACAAGGCGAGCGGCGGACGCAAGGTCTTCCTGATGCACGACTCCGGACACGGCTGCGTGGTCAGCACCGCCGTCCTGGACCTGCTGCCCACCGGACTTCCGCACGAGGAGGGGTTCCTGGCCGAGGGGGCGATGGGCGTCGCCCGCGCGCTGCGGCTCCCGCACGCCCAGGAGAGCCTCGCGGACGCCATCGCCCACGCGGCCAGGGAATGCCTCTCGGAAGGCGTGACGGCCTGCGCGGAGGCGGGGATCGCGGGCGCCCTGTTCGGCCACAGCCCGGTCGAACTCGGCGCGTACCAACTCGCCCGCGAGACCGGCAGACTGCCGCTGCGGGTGCAGCTCATGGTGGCGGCCGACCGGCTGCGGCCCGTCACCGCGCACACGTCCGACGGCATCCCCCGGGCCCTCGACCTCGGCCTGCGCACAGGGTTCGGCGACGAACGGCTGTCCGTGGGAGCGCTCAAGATCTACACCGACGGCGGCATGATGGCCCGCACCGCAGCGCTGAGCAGCCCCTATGAAGGACTCGACCACGCCGGTCAGTTGCAGGACGATCCCGAAGCGCTCGCCGACACCGTGGTCGCCGGGCATCTCGCCGGCTGGCAGCTCGCCGTCCACGCGATCGGCGACCGGGCGGTCGACGTGGCCCTGGACGCCCTCGAACGGGCCCAGCGCCTGAAGCCACGCCCGGACGCACGGCACCGCATCGAGCACGCGGGGCTGGTCCGCCCGGACCAACTGGCCCGCTTCGCGCGGCTCGGCGTGATCGCCGTCGTCCAGCCCAACTTCCTGCGCTCCTTCGGGGACGACTACGCGGCGATCATGGGAGCGGGGCGCGCGCCCTGGCTGTACCGGGGGAAGGGCTTCCTGCGGCACGGCATCACGCTCGTCGGCAGTTCGGACCGCCCCGTGACGGACGGATCGCCGCTGCGCGCCGTCCAGTTCATGGTGGAGCGGGCCTCCTCGTCGGGCCGGACGATCGGACCGGACGAGGGCATCACGGTGGAGGAGGCGCTGCGCGCGTACACCGTGGGCGGGGCCTTCGCCTGCCGCTGGGAGAACAGCCTCGGAAGCCTCACCCCGGGCAAGTACGCCGACCTGGCGGTGCTTTCGGACGACCCGACGACGGTGGAGACCTCGCGCATCGGCGACATCGACGTGGTCGCGACCTTCGTCGGCGGCCAGGAGACAGAGGAGGCCGGGGCGTGAGCGCTCGGGTGGACGGTTTCGACCCGCGTACGGATCCGGAAGAGGTGTCCCCGGACCCGCTCCGTTGGGTGATCTGGAACTCCCCGACCGGGGTGATGGTGTTCGACCGGGACACCAACGGCCCGCTGCTCCTGGACGACGAGTCCGCTCTGGACGAGGTGCTGAGCAGGATGCGGGAGGCGGGCGTCCCGGAGAGCGACGACTACCCGGGGCACCCCTGCTCCTGACACCGCCCGGCCTGATCGACAGCCGGTTCCGGCTCTGTCAGGGTGAACCGATGCGGATACCCAGGCAGGCAGCCAGAGTCGCGGTGCTGGACCCGGCGGGCGCCGTCTTCATGTTCCGGTACGACAACGAGGAGGTCGGCGTCCACTGGGCGCTGCCCGGCGGCGGAATGGATCCGGGGGAGACCCCGCTCCAGGCCGCCGTGCGCGAGGTGCGGGAGGAGACCGGCTGGACGGACATCGAGCCCGACGGCACGGCGCTGTGCTTCTGGGAACACGACTTCACCCGCGTCGGTGTCCCCGTACGGCAGTACGAGCACATCTTCCTCGCGTACGGCCCTCGCAGGCAGCCGGGCGGCGAACTGGGCGCCTCGCAGGCGGCGGAGGGCATTCTCGGCGGGAGATGGTGGTCGCCGCGCGACCTCTCGGACCCCGCGGAGCCGCTGTGGCCGCCCCGGCTTCCGGAACTGCTGGCCTCGGTACGGCGGGACGGCCCGCCCGCGACGCCCGTCGACCTCGGGTTCATGCCCAACGGCGGCCTCGCTCCCTGAGCGCGAGCGAGGCCCCGCGTGCGGCGGGGCCCGCCCCGGTCAGTACACGTCGCGGACGTACCGCTTCTCGGCCGCGAGTTGTTTGACGTACGCGGCGGCCCCCTCCGCGCTGTGGCCGCCGTGGGCGACGGCGATGTCCCGGAGGGCCTGGTCGACGTCCTTGGCCATGCGGGAGGCGTCGCCGCACACGAAGAAGTGCGCTCCGTCGCGGAGCCAGGACCACAGCTGGGAACCGTGCTCGCGCATCCGGTCCTGGACGTAGACCTTGGCCCGCTGGTCGCGGGAGAAGGCCGTGTCGAGGCGGCCGAGGGTGCCGTCGGCGAGGAGGCCGGCGAGCTCCTCCTCGTAGTAGAAGTCGGTGGCCCGGTGCTGCTCGCCGAAGAACAGCCAGTTGGGCGCGCGGTGGCCGAGGGCGCGTCGTTCGTGCAGGAAACCGATGAAGGGCGCGATCCCGGTGCCGGGGCCCACCATCACCATGGGGGTGGCGGGGTCGGCCGGCGGCCGGAACCTCGGGGAGGACTGGACGAAGACCGGTACCGGTGTGCCGGGGGCCGCGTCGGCGAGGAAGGGTGAGCAGACGCCCTGGCGCGGTCGTCCGGCGTGGTTCTCGTAGCGGACGACGGAGACGGTGAGCGAGACGAGGTGCGGGTCGGTCAGCGGGCTGGAGGATATGGAGTACAGCCGGGGCTGGAGCGGCCTCAGCATGTCGGTCCACTCCTGGGCGTCGGCCCGGACCGGGTGTTCGGTGATCAGGTCGACCGCCTGACGGCCCCAGGACCACCGGGCCAGTTCGTCCTTGTTGTCGGGGCGCAGGAGCTTCTTCAGGACCCGGTCGTGCGTGCGTTCGGCGACGAAGCGCAGCATCCCGGGAGTGATCCGGGTGATGTCCAGATGCCGGTGCAGGGCGTCGTGGAAGGGCACCTCCCCGCCGCCTTCCAGGCGCACGGTGCCGTCCGGCGCGAGTCCGGTCGCGGCCAGCCATTCCGCGACGAGCTCCGGGCAGTTGACGGGGCGTACGCCGAGGGCGTCGCCGGCCCGGTACACGAGCGGGGTCTCGCTGTCGCGGGTGTCGAAGGTGAAGCGCCGGACCTCCTTGCCCGCGCCGGGCAGGCTGAGCAGCCGGTTTCCGGCCAGACGGGCGGTGACGGGGCCCGGCCTCCTCGGCGGGGCGGCGGACGGCGGCGCCGGGGGAGGGGACGCTCCCGGCGCGGCCGTCTCCACGGCGTCGTCGGTCAGGGAGGCGAGGACCTGGTCGAGCCAGGCCGTGGCCGAGGGCCCGTAGTCGGGTTCGCAGTCGGTGCGCGGTGCGAGGCGTACGGCCCCCAGTTCGTCGAGGCGCCGGTCGAGGCGGCGGCCGTGCCCGCAGAAGTCGCCGTACGAGGAGTCGCCGAACGCGAGGACCGCGTAGCGCAGGCCGTCCAGGCGGGGGGTGTCGGGCGCGGCCAGGGCGTCCCAGAACCCGGAGCCGTTGTCGGGCGCGTCACCGTCACCGAAGGTGCTGGTGATCAGCAGGACGTCGGCGCCGGCGGGCAGTTCCCCCGGGTGGGCGTCGTGCATGCCGACCAGCGTGGCCTTGTGCCCGGTGGTGGTCAGCCGGTCGGCGGCGGCCGTGGCGAACTCCTCGGCGTTGCCGGTCTGCGAGGCCCACAGGACGACGACCTCCCGGACGGGGCTTGTGGGCGCCGGGGCCGGGGGCGGCGTTCCCCGAACGGCCCGGGAGTACATGCCGGCGAGCACCCCGTTCACCCACAGGGCGTGTTCGGGACTGAAGGGCGCGCCCGGAGGCAGCACCGGTACGCCGGGAGCGCCCGGTTCGATGCCGGCGAGGAAGCCGACCAGATACCGCCGCTCGTGCTCTGCCAGGACCGGTGGCGGGGCGGGCTCGAGCCCGAAGACGCCCGCGGGACCCGCGGGCAGGGCGGCCGGCGGGCCCGGCCTCCCGGTCGCGGCGGCCGCCGCGAGGGCCGGAACCGCGCCCGCCCCGCTCCCGGGTCCCGTCGTGACCGTGGCCGTTCGCGGCGCCGTCACGGACACCGGGGTCGCCACCTTGGTCAGCGACACCGCGCACACCTTGAACTCCGGCTGGAAGGACAGCGGGTCCACGGCGTCGCTCGTGACGGCGTTGACACTCAGGTATTCACCGAACAGGTCGTTCCAGTGGAAGGGCGCGAAACAGCAGCCCGGCCGTACCCGGTCGGTCACGACCGCGGGCAGCACCGCCCGGCCGCGCCGGGAGGCGACCTCCACCGAGTCGCCGTCGGCGACACCGAGCGCGGCGGCGTCGTCCGGGTGCAGTTCCACGAAGGGCCCGGGGTTGAGCTTGTTCAGCCTGGCGACCCTGCCCGTCTTGGTCAGGGTGTGCCACTGGTGCTGCACCCTGCCGGTGTTCAGGACGTACGGGTAGTCGTCGTCCGGCATCTCGGCGGGAGCGATGTGCGGGCGGGCGTGGAACACCGCGCGGCCGCTCGCCGTCGGGAAGACCGGGCCCCCGCCGTCCTCGCCCGCATAGCGGATCGGATTGCGGTCGGGACCGTCCTCGCGCGCGGAGGGCCACTGCACCGGCGTGGAGCGCAGCCGCTCGTAGGTGACGCCCCGCAGGTCGTAGCCCGTCTTCGGGTTGTGGGCGCGCTTGATCTCCTCGAAGACCTCTTCCGCGCTGTCGTAGGAGAACCCCCGCTCGTAGCCCATCGCGCGGGCGACGGCGGCGATGATCCGCCAGTCCGCCATCGCCTCCCCGGGCGGATCCACCGCGGGCCGGGCGAGCGTGACATCGCGCTCGCTGTTGACGAGGACGCCCTCCGTCTCGGTCCACAGCGCCCCCGGCAGGACGACGTCCGCGTACGCGTTGGTCTCCGTCTCGGCGAACACGTCCTGGGTGACGACGAACTCGGCCCGCTCCAGGCCCTCGATGACGGTCTTGCGGTTGGCCACGGACGCGACGGGGTTGGTGCAGATGATCCAGCACGCCTTGATGTCCCCGTCGGCCATCTTCCGGAACATCTCGATCGTGCCCTGGCCGACCCCGTCCTTGCGGACCGTGCCGGGGGCCAGTCCCCACAACTCCTCGACGAAGGCCCGCTCCGCGTCGACCAGCACCGACCGCTGGCCGGGCAGTCCCGGACCCATGTATCCCATCTCCCGGCCGCCCATGGCGTTGGGCTGGCCGGTCAGCGAGAACGGGCCGCTGCCGGTCCGGCAGATCGCTCCCGTCGCCAGGTGCAGGTTCACCAGCGCGTTGGTGTTCCAGGTGCCGTGCGTGGACTGGTTGAGGCCCATGGTCCAGCAGCTCATCCACTCCCCGGCCTCGCCGATGAGCCGGGCCGCCTCGCGGATGTCGTCCTCCGGCACACCCGTGATCCCGGCGACGGTGGCGGGCGGGTAGTCGGCCAGGAACTCCGGCATCGCCTCCCATCCCTCGGTGTGCGCGGCGATGAAGGCTTCGTCCGTGTGACCGTTCTCGTACAGCAGACGCAGCAGACCGTTGAGCAGCGCCAGGTCCGTGCCGGGCCGGACCGGCAGGAACAGGTGCGCCTTGTCGGCGGTCGCGGTGCGCCGGGGGTCGACGACGATCAGCTTGGCGCCGCCCGACTTGACCCGCTCCATCATGCGCAGGAACAGGATCGGATGGCAGTCGGCCATGTTGGAGCCGATCACCAGGAAGACGTCGGCGTGCTCGAAGTCCTGGTAGGAGCCGGGCGGGCCGTCCGCGCCCAGCGACA
Source organism: Streptomyces sp. NPDC002698 (assembly GCF_042888945.1). Taxonomy (NCBI): domain Bacteria; kingdom Bacillati; phylum Actinomycetota; class Actinomycetes; order Kitasatosporales; family Streptomycetaceae; genus Streptomyces; species Streptomyces sp. NPDC002698. Next base: position 133,355 of record NZ_JBIAQM010000015.1, on the reverse strand, counting down.
GCTTGTATCCGGTGCCCGCGCTGGCCATGCACAGCCGGGAGTTCGACTCGATCTGGTTGGTCCCGACGAAACCCTTGGCCAGCTTGTTCGCCAGGTACTGGGCCTCCAGGCTCATCTGCCCGGACACGTAGAACGCGAAGGCGTCCGGGCCGTGCTCGTCGATCACCGCGCGGAGCCGACGGGCCGTCTCGGCGATCGCCGCGTCCACCGGGGAGGGCTCGGCCTCCGCTCCCCGTTCGGCGCGCACGAGGGCCGAGGCCAGCCGTCCGGGGGCGGCGAGCATGTCGGCCGTGGTCGCGCCCTTGGTGCACAGACGCCCGAAGTTGGCGGGGTGCGCCTTGTCGCCGGACGCCTTCAGGACCGTACGCCGTCCGTCGGGCCCCGTACCGACGTCGAGAACCATCCCGCAGCCGACACCGCAGTACGAGCAGACCGTCCGCACCTGCTGGGTGGTCGTGGTCACGAGCGGCCCTCCGTGTGATCGGTACCTTCCTCCACCGACGCTACGAAGGACCCATTACGCGGTTGTCACGCCGCTCGATCACCGGGGGTTACGCGCTCCACACACCGCCGCTCCGGGGTCTGTGAGGTGCCCGTACGGTGTGGCCTGCGCCGATGGCCGGGGCCCGGTGATCCGTGCGACGGGGCGGTTGTACAGTCGCCGCCGATCAGTGGGCCGCTTTCGACGTGGTTCCGTGACGCCCCGGAGGGACGCGCACCGATGTGGACCGTCATCGACGACGCCGAGCGTCCGCAGCGGGACCTCGTACCGTACGAGTCCGTCGGTCCGCTTCGGTTCGGGCCTGGAGGACGTGGCCGCGGCGATGGAAGCCCGGGGCTTCTCCGGCGGCGACGACGCGATGGGCCGGCCGCACGGAGCCCTGGCACACCGTGTGGGGTACCGCCCCGAGGGCGGACCGCTGTACGAGCACGACGTGGTGGCCTACCACAGAGAGTCCGGTGAGCTGGCGGCCGTCGCGGTCGACGCCCTGCGCGGACCCCAGGTCCGCGTCGAGGGCGTCCGCCTGATCGGCCGTGTGCCGTCCCGGCTCGAGGAGGAGTTCGAGAGGTACGCGGGGGACCGTGGCCTTGAGCGATGGCACCTCATCGAGAGCGAACCGCACTCCGAGGAACTCGGCCTGATGGTCCGGGGCCAACGGGCCGGTGACATCCTCTTGACGCGAGCCTTCTTCGTCGCCGACTTCCAGGACTGGGCCTACACGCTGCATGACTGTGTCCCGTTCGACGAGTGGGACATTCGCTGACGCCCAGACGGATCATCGAGACGCAAGGACCGTCGTCCAGCCACGGGCACGCGCGCCGGCGAGGCCGCGCGGGCGTCGTGCCGCCGACGGCCGAGGGCGCCCGGACCCGCGCCGGACGCCCCGCCATCGGCTCAGTAACCGAAGCCCGTGGTCGTGTACGCGCACTCCGTGTAGATGTAGCCCGGTGACAGTTTGGCGGTGTCCGAGGCGGGGGACTTCCCGGTGCCGCTCCGGGACTTGTGCACGAAGTAGGTGGTGCCGACGGGCAGACGGATGGTCCGCTGCGGATAGTGCTTGCCGCTGTCGCTGCACGGCTTGAAGCCGATTCCCAGCGTGCTGCCCAGCGAGTACGAGGAGCAGCCCCCGCAGGCCTTGAGGTTGAAGCTCCCCGTCACGGGTCCCGTGTACAGGACCGTTATCTCGTCGGGGCTGTCGTTCTTGACCGTGACGGTGATGCTGCCGCCCGACGCCGTCGTCGGCAGGCGCTTCCCGGCCGCGGGCACGGTCTGCGCGACCTCCGCGGCGATGGCGATCTTCTGCGCGCGCGCCCGGTTCTTGTGGTGCGGGTTCTTCTTGGCGAAGTCGTTCATGGTGGTGACGGCGTCACTGAACTTCTTGTCCTTGTACTGGTCGACACCGCAGGCGTACGCGCCCGAACGCGCGCTCCGCGAGGCCCGGTCGGCGTCCTCGCCGAGGGCGTCGGCCACACCGGCCTGTTCCCCGGGCAGTCCGCGGACCTGCGTATCGAGGGTCCCGAGCCGCTCCACGGCGGTGCACGGGTCGTCGCCGCCCACGGAGCCGACCGCCTTGTCGACCGCGCTCTTCACGGCGGGCTCGACCTTCCCGGCCTGTGCGGACCTGGGGAAGGTCGACAGGAGCTCGCCGAACTGTGTGGTCCAGCCCTCGCCTTCGCCGCTCAGGGACGCCGCCGCGCATTCGTAGAGCGACGTGGCCAGCCGGTCGTCGGGCCAGCGGGCGAGGCTGCCCAGCGTCTTCCTGTCCATGGTGCGCGGCAGCGTACGCAGGTACTTCAAGGGCGGTACGGCGGAGCAGTAGTCCTCTCGCGCGTACGGGGCGGCGACGGTGGCGTAGTAGGTCTTGAGCCGGTCGGGCACTTGCCGGGCCGCGCGTGAACCCGGGTGGTCCTCGCGGAGCGCGCCGTAGGCGGCCAGGGCGCGGCGGTATCCGGCCTCGGCCGTCGCGAAGTCCTGCTTCCCGGACTGTCCGACCAGCTTGTCGGCCCGTTCGAGCCGGTCGAGGAGCATCTGTTCCGTGGCCTCGTCGCGCGCTCCGTCGTACAGGACGACTCCCGCGGCGGGCACGGCCAGCAGGACGACGCCGAGCACGGCCGCGATCAAGGCGCTCGGCAGCAGCGCCAACCGGGTCCGCAGGCCCACGGACGCGCCGTGCGCGGCGGCCAGTACGAGGAAGAGCAGGTAGAGCACGAGCGCGGCACCGGGGACCCCGTCGGGGTCCGCGGGCAGGGCCACCACGAGCAGGATCGCCGTCGCGACCCAGCACACGGCCATCAGCCCCCAGCGGCGCACGACGGCATAACCGAGCCCGAGCCCGCTGAGGTTCAGCAACGCCACCGCGAGGGCCCGCCAGGGGTTGGCGGGAGCGGGCGGCGGCGCGGCCGGCATCGGCGGAACGACGAAGCCGTCACGAGCGCCTTGATGATCCCAGGACATGACGGTCCCCCCGTCGGTCACTCCTGAAGTTACCTGACTTGTCAGCGTACGGACAGTCAGCGACCTGCGACAGTGCCCGCATCGACCCTCCGCGCCCCGCCCGCCACTCCGAACGACAGCGGCACCGCACGTCGCACACGAAGTGACCGCGTCTTCTCATCGTGTTCTGCGTCACGTGGAGCGGCCCCGTCCGTGAGCCTTCTCGGCGCCGTCCTGACGGCCGGTCCGTGACCATGAGCCATGGGGCGGCCGCGTTCCGGCGTTGCTCGACGACCGGGGCCGGCCGCGGACATCGGGCCGTCGTGAGGCGTGTGTGTCTGCAGTGGCGCTGCACCTGACGGCCCTCGCTCTCTGGTGAGAGGCGCTCTCGCCGTGTAACGTCGCTGGCAGATGTCGTGGTTCGCAGTACCTGCCCGCGCCGTGGTGCGGGCGTTTTGCTGTGCAGTGCCCGAGGACCAGGACGACTACCTCCGGGTTCGCGCGGTGCGGACCCGTCATCGAGTGAGAGGCACTGGCATGGCCAGCGGAACTGTCAAGTGGTTCAACGCCGAAAAGGGTTTCGGTTTCATCGCGCAGGACGGCGGCGGCCCCGACGTCTTCGCGCACTACTCCAACATCAACGCCACTGGCTTCCGTGAGCTCCAGGAAGGCCAGGCCGTGACGTTCGACATCACCCAGGGTCAGAAGGGCCCGCAGGCGGAGAACATCACCCCCGCCTGATTTCCGCGTAACGCCCGCACGGCGCCTCGCCGAACGTTTTCGGCCGAGGCGTCGTGCGGGACGGCGGACCACGAAGGCTCGCTGTTCCCCAGGAGGGGCGCCGGGCCGTGTACTGACACAGCAGCCGCGTGCGACATGCCGCGGTGGGCGGCATCCGCCCTTTCCGGCGCCTCCGGCGCCGATGTTCCGACGGCCCGAGTGGCGCCGTCCTCCCCCCGTCGGCGACCCACCACCTCGCGCGGGTCGTGCCGAAGCGCCCGAGACCTTCCGGCCCGAGACCGGGCCGAGTCCGTCGGCGACGGCCCTGCCGATGACGTTCGTCGCGACGCAGGCTCCCCCCCAGAGGTGCAGACTCCCCCCGGATGCCACCCGTTGCTTCCGCGGCTTGTGGTCCGGCCGCGTCGATGATGTGTCTGTCCTCCGGGTCTTGTTCCCGGGTTTTGTGTCCGGGCCGTGCTTTCGAGGCTGTGTTTCGAGGCCCTGTTTTCGAGGTCCCGTCTTCCGGGTCGTCCCGTCGAGCCTGATCCCCGACCGTCACGCGATCCGACCGGAGCGGAACGGTGTTACTCACTTTCGGGTGACGGCCCGGTGGGCTGGGATGACGTGGAGGATGCCCGGCTATCACCCGGAAGCTGTAGGAGTACGGGAGTTGGCGATGACGAGACGTCAATCATCGGCTTTCAGCAGTTAAAGGGCTGATACAAGCATCTGTAACCGACATGTCCGTAATTCGTAACAGGGGTCGGGTGTCGCCCGTCCTGGGCGGGGATGTGCAGCAAGTTATGAGTCCTCGGCCACCGGGCCGGGACTCGCACAGGGTCGCACCGTGCGGGTTCCCCGAGAGGGGTGCCCGCACGGGGTGTGCCGGCTCTCGAACCTTGAGGAGCATTCATGTCCGTTTCCACGTCTGTCACTGCCCGTCGTATGGTGGCCGCCGCCCTGGCGGCCGGCGCGCTGGTCGGTTCGGCGTCCGTGTCGGCCTCGGCCGCGGATCCGCGCTTCGACCGCTCGCACGTGGCCATCAGCAGGGTCCAGAGCAACGCGCCGGGCTTTGACGACCGCTCCGCCCGTTCCTTGAACGCGGAGTGGGTGGAAATCACCAACTCCGGTCGCCGCGGGGTGAACCTGAACGGGTGGACGCTGAAGGACAAGGACGGCAACCGCTACACCTTCAGGCACTACACCCTGGCCGGCCGTGCCACCGTCCGTGTCCACACCGGCTACGGCCGTGACACCAGCCGTGACCTCTTCCAGGACCGCCGCAACGAGGTCTGGGACAACCGTTCCGACACCGCCACGCTGCGGAACGACCGCGGCCGCTTCGTCGACAGCGTCTCCTGGGGCCGGCACCACGACCGCAACCACGGCCGTGACGACCACCGCGGCCACGGCCGTGACGACCACCGTGGCCACGGGCACGACGACCACCGTGGCCACGACGGCCGCTGAACGTCCCCTGACGGCACGCCCGTTCAGCACCGGATGACGGAGGACGACCGGCCGACGGCCGGACGCCGCCAGAGCCCGTGACCACTCGGCTCGCCGGACGGCTTCGCCGAGGAAGACCCGCACCGCACGGTGCGGGTCTTCCGTGTGTACGGGAACGCGCCACTCCGGGTCCATGACCGCTCAGCCGGGTCCCATCCCGGTGCCGCCGAGCAACAGGCCCACATCGACCGCCGCCACGACGACCGCCGTCGCGAACGCCAGCCGCTCCCTGCGGCGTCCCAGCGCCGTCCCCGTCACCGCCACCAGGAGGACCAGGGCCAGCGCCGTCACCTCGCGCCGGCCGGGCGGCCCCGCGGGCCCCAGCGCCAGCAGCGCGGACGCGATCGCCAGCGGTACCGGGAGCAGCAGCCGGGCACGGCCCGGTCCCAGCCGCTGCGGCCACCCCCGTACACCCGTCACCAGATCGCCGCGGATGTCGGGAAGGACATCGCCCAGATGCGCTCCGACCCCCAGGAGCGCTCCGGCGGCCAGGACCCACCAGGCCGGCCACGGACGGCCGGGCAGCCCGAGCGTCACGAAGGCGGGGAGCGCGGCGAACCCCAGCGCGTAGGGCGCCCAGGACCAACAGGTGGCCTTGAGCCGCAGGTTGTACGCCCATGCCGCACCGACCGCGGTCAGGTGGACGGCGCCGGCCGTGAGGCCGCAGAGGAGCGAGAGGGGTACACACAGGGCCAGCGCCGCGTACGCGGCGGCCCACGCCTGCCCCGCTCCGATCGCTCCGTCCACGACGGGCTTGCCACGGCGGCCCGCCGCGATGTCCCGCCGCGCGTCGAACGCGTCGTTGCACCAGCCGACGGACAGCTGCCCCGCGAGCACGGCGGCCCAGACCAGGAGACAACCCCCGGGACCACGGCCGGTGATCACGGCCAGCGCCGCCGTCAGCGTGGTGACCGCCACGACCGCCCCGGGGTGGCACGCCCGGCCCAGACCGGCCACCAGGCCACTCCCGCGCCCCGCGGTGTCTTTGGCCGTCGTGTGCTCGGGAGTACCCACCCGCCGATGGTAGGAGGCTTCGTCCACGTGGTCCGGGCTCGCCACGGGACGAACGGCCGGACGGGCGATCCCTGGTGGCGATGTGCGGGTCCGGGGAAGGGCTGTGGGGCAAGCCCACCCCAGCCGGTTCGGACGGGAGCCCTATGACGCGGATCGCCGCCGTTCACGGAACCCTCGCGCCGCACCGCTACGACCAGTCCGAGATCACCGACATGGTGGCCCGCAGGTGTCTGCGGGCCGGAGCCGACCGCCGCGCGCTCGACCGGCTGCACCGCGCCGCGAAGGTCGGCGGCCGCCACATGACCCTGCCGCTCGAACAGTACGAGGAGCTGGACGGATTCGGCGCCGCGAACAGCGTCTTCGTCCAGGCCGCGACGGACATGGGGGCCAAGGCCGTCCGGGAGGCACTGCGCCTGGCCGGTCTGGCCGCGGCCGATGTGGACCTGCTGGTCTTCACCTCCGTCACGGGGATCGCCGCGCCCTCCGTCGACGCCCGGCTGGCGGGCCGCCTCGGACTGCGGCCGGACGTCAGACGGGTGCCGATGTTCGGCCTGGGCTGCGCCGGGGGTGCCGCGGGCCTCTCCCGGATGCACGACTATCTGCTGGGCCGGCCCGAGGAAGTCGCGGTCCTGCTGTCGGTGGAACTGTGTTCGCTGACCTTCCAGCGCGACGACGCCTCCTTGGCCAACATGGTCGCCACCGGCCTGTTCGGGGACGGCGCGGCCGCGGTGGTGGCCTGCGGATCCCGTCGTACGGGCGAAGCCGCCGGCCCCACGATCGTGGACACGCGCAGCCGGCTGTATCCCGACACCAGCCGCGCCCTCGGCTGGGACATCAAGGACTCGGGCTTCCAGGTCGTTCTGGACCCGGAGATCCCCGAGCTGGTGCGCCGTCACCTCGCCGACGACGTAAGGGGGTTCCTGGACGACCACGGTCTGAAGACGAAGGACGTCAGCGCGTGGGTGTGCCATCCCGGCGGGCCCCGGATCCTGGAGGCCGTCGGTGAAGCACTCGACCTTCCGGACGGGGCCCTGGACGTGACCTGGCGTCATCTGGCCGACGTGGGCAACCTCTCCTCGTCGTCCGTGCTGCACGTACTGCGCGACACCCTGGCCACCCGCCGGCCGCCCGCCGGCACCCCGGGCGTGCTGCTGGCGATGGGGCCGGGCTTCGCCTGTGAACTGGTGCTGTTGCGCTGGTAGGCCACCCGGCGCACGACATGGAACGGTGGGACACGGACACATGGACTGGTACGCACTGCTGGTGGCCGCCGTCGCCGCCGAACGGGCCGGCGAACTCGTCGTCGCCCGTCGCAACGGGCGCTGGAGCCGTGCGCGCGGCGCGATCGAGGCGGGCCGGGGGCACTACCCGGCGATGGTCGCCCTGCACGCAGCCCTGCTGCTCGGCTGCCCGGCCGAGGTGTGGCTGGCCGGCCGGCCCTTCGTCCCGGCACTCGGCTGGTCCATGCTGGCCGTGCTCGCGGGCGCCCAGGCGCTGCGCTGGTGGTGCATCGCCACCCTGGGGTCCCGGTGGAACACCCGGGTGATCGTCGTGCCCGGCCTGCCGCTGGTGGCTCGCGGCCCCTACCGGGTGCTGCGGCATCCGAACTACGTGGCGGTCGTCGCGGAGGGTGTGGCCCTGCCCCTGGTGCACACCGCCTGGGTCACGGCGGTCGTCTTCACGCTGGTGAACGCCGCCGTGCTCACGGTACGCATCCGGTGCGAGAACCGGGCACTGGCCGGCGTGGCCACCTCGTTCGGGTCCGTTCCGGCGTGATCGACGTCCTGGTGGCCGGTGGCGGCCCGGCCGGTCTGGCCGCCGCGATCCACAGCGCGCTGGCGGGCCTGGAGGCGGTCGTGGTCGAGCCGCGGACCGCGCCCGTCGACAAGGCCTGCGGAGAAGGCGTCATGCCCAGCGGCGTCGCCGGGCTGCGGGCGCTGGGCGTCGAACCCGTGGGGAAGGAACTGCGCGGAATCCGGTACGTGGACGGCACCGCCCGCGCCGAGGCGTCCTTCCGCGGCTCCCGCGGCCTGGGCGTCCGCCGTACCGAGCTGCACCGCGCGCTGCACGAGCGCGCGCTCGGCCTCGGTGTGCGGATCGTGCCGGGCAGGGCGGGGGAGGTGCGCCAGACCGCGGACACGGTCACCGCCGCGGGACTCACGGCGCGCTGGCTGATCGCCGCCGACGGCCTGCACTCCGCCGTCCGCCGCGGCCTCGGGCTGGAACTGCCCGGCGGCGCGCACCGGCGCTACGGTCTGCGCCGGCACTACCGTGTCGAGCCCTGGACGGACTTCGTCGAGGTCCACTGGTCCGGCCGGGGCGAGGCCTACGTGACACCGGTCGCCGACGACCTGGTCGGTGTCGCGGTCCTCAGCCGCGTGCGGCGCGGATACGACGAGCACCTGGCCGGCTTCCCGGACCTCACCGCGTCGCTGCGCGGGGCCGGGGCCACGGAGGTGCGGGGCGCCGGGCCGCTGCTCCAGCGGGTACGCCGCAGGGTCGCCGGACGTGTCCTGCTCGTCGGCGACGCGGCGGGCTACGTCGACGCCCTCACCGGCGAGGGGATCGCCCTCGGCCTGACGACGGCCGGTGCCGCCGTCCGCTGCCTCGCGGCGGGGAGGGCGCGGGAGTACGAGCGGGCGTGGGCCCTGCTGACCAGGCGGCACCGGTTGCTGACCGGCGCCCTCCTGGCCGCGAGCCGCCGCCCCGGCACCGCCCGCATGGTCGTCCCGGCGGCGGCCCGGCTGCCTCCGGTGTTCACCGCCGCGGTCCGCGCCCTCCAGTAGCGCGGCGGAAACCTCACCGACGGGGAAACGGCGAGAACCGCCCTGGACCGCCTGGTTCGGGGTACCCGGGTCCCGAGCGACGGCCGGAGCACGCTGGGTCCCGACAATCCAGGCCCTCGTGGCCACCGTGATCGCGATCAAGAGGAGTGCCCACCGATGAGTGAACCGTCCGACGACAAGCACACCCCCACGACACCCGGCGAGATGCGTGAGCAGGTCGAGCGGACCCGCGCCGAGCTGGGAGAGACGGTCCAGGCACCGGCCGGCAAGGCCGATGCCAAGGACCGTGCCAAGGACAAGGGCGTCGAGGTCAAGGAGAAGACCGTGGAGATGGCCGAGCAGGCCAAGGAGAAGACGGCCGAGGTCGCCGAGCAGGCCCTGGCCAAGGCGGGCGAGCTGAGGACCAGGGCGGCCAGGGCCGCGCACACGGTGCAGGACAAGGTGCCCGACCCGGTCAGGGACCGGGCGGCCCAGGCCGCGGACCAGGTGCGGGACAAGGCCGCGCAGGCCGGCGGCGTGTGGCAGGAGAAGGCACCGGAGCCCCTGCGGCAGCAGGCGGCCCAGGGAGCGCGGCTGGCGCGCGAGAACCGCACGCTGGTTCTGGCCACGGCGGGCGCCGCCGTCCTCCTGTGGCTGGTGCTCCGCCACCGGAAGGGATGAACGGGCGGCCGCGCGGAGCGGCGTCGGGCTGATCCGCCGCGACGCGCGGTGCTCCTGTCCGCCGGTGTCCACCGCCGCAGGGAAGTCCCCGGCCGTCCCGGTGCGGGGACTTCCGCCGTTCCCGGGCCGCAGGGACGCGATTCCGGGAGACCCGTGAGGCCGCGGACCAATCGGGGGTACCCGATGCCACGTACGGGCCGCATCCAGGAGGAGGGCGCACCATGCCGGCGGGATCGAACAGGAAGCGCGAGCGGCAGTACGAACACATCAAGCAGAGCGCGCAGGACCGCGGGGAGTCCACGAGCCGCGCCAAGGAGATCGCGGCCCGCACGGTGAACAAGGAGCGGGCCAGGGCCGGCGAGTCCGAGACGGCGGGCAAGGCGTCCTTGCGCGACCCGAAGTCGGCGTCGCAGCGGGGCGGCGAGCGTTCGCACTCGGGGGCGCAGGGCCCCACCAGGGACCAGTTGTACGAAGAGGCCAGGAAGCGCGACATCCAGGGACGCTCGTCCATGAGCAAGCAGCAGCTGAAGAACGCGCTGGGCCGTTGAGCGACGTACCGCGGCGCCGAACGGGAGACCGGCCGTCGGCCGGGAGACCGCGTCACACGGCGCGTCACACGGGCGGGCCGCGACACGAGGGGCGGCTCGGCGGATGGTGCCACCAGGAGAGGGACTGCCGATGCAGGGCGACGAACGGACCGACGGACGCGATGAATCACCCGAGGAGCGGGCCGACCGCAAGTGGGCCGACCTGCTCCAGGAGATCCGGGTGGCCCAGACCGGCGTGCAGATCCTGTTCGGTTTCCTGCTGACCGTGGTGTTCCAGCCGTCCTACCGGCGGCTGTCCGAGGCGGACCAGACCCTGTACATGGTCACGATCGTCCTCGGTGCCGCGGCCATCGGCGCGCTGGTCGCCCCCGTGGCGTTCCACCGCATCGTGACGGGCCGCCTCATCAAGCCGGAGGCTGTCGTATGGGCGTCCAGGCTGACCCTGCTCGGCCTGCTGCTCCTGCTGCTCACCATGATCTCCTCCCTCCTGCTGGTGCTGCGCGCCGCCACCGACGACGACTCGTACGTGCCCTGGATCGTCGCGGGTGTGGCCGGGCTGTACATCCTGTGGTGGCTCGTCATCCCGGCGGTTCTTCGCGTGCGCATGGCGGACCGCGCGGCCGGCTCCCGCGACGAGGACAGCGGTGGAGCGGACTGAACCGGACGTCCGGCACACGCCCCGGGTGGGACGGCCGTGGAGGCCGTCCCACCCGGCGGACGCGGGTCGCGCGATGTCCGGGAGCGCGTGGGGGGCGTCTCGCCGTCAGCGGTTGCGGATGGCGCTGGTGGTGAAGAATCCGGTGGCGGCGGCGGCGACAAGAGCACAGACAGACAACAGCATGGTTCGACGCACGGGACGTCCTCTCTGACGGAGCGTGAGTTGGCACTGTGCACAACGCCGGTCATGCCGTCGGGGGCTCGCCGCCGCCCCATACGCCACCCGCATGGACGCGCTGCCGCTCCGCGTCGCACGGATCACCGGGGCGCGGCACATCCGCCGTCCCCGTGCCGTTCAGCGAACGCGGGCCACCGCCGTGTAGATGCCGCTGTCCTCCGGCGCCGGCGCCGGTACCTCGCCGGACCGGACCCACTGCGTCGCCGTCACGAGCCCGGGGGAGACGAGGTCGAGGCCGTCGAAGAAGCGCTCCACCTCGGCACGGGTACGGAAGCCGAGCTGGATGCCGCCCTTCGCGTACTCGGCGGTGACCTGCGCGGAGAGCTCGGGGAACACGTCGGAGGAGGCGTGCGACAGCACCAGGTAACTGCCCGGGGGCAGGGTGTCGACGAGGTTGCGGACGATGGAGTGGGCGTCCTGCTCGTCGGGGATGAAGTGCATGAGCGCGATCAGCGACAGCGCGATCGGACGGCTGAAGTCCAGCACGTGGCGGGCGTGCCGGACGATGTCCTGCGGCTGCCGCACATCGGCCTGGATGTAGTCGGTGACGCCCTCGGGGCGGCTGACCAGGAGCGCCTCGGCGTGACGCAGCACGATCGGGTCGTTGTCGGTGTAGACGACCTTCGCCGACGGCGTGATGTCCTGGACGATCTGGTGCAGGTTCGGCTGGGTGGGGATGCCGGTGCCTATGTCCAGGAACTGGTCGACGCCCTGCTCGGCGAGCCAGGCGGACGCCCGCTGCATGAACTCGCGGTTCTGCCGGGCCGCGTCCCTCGCCTCGGGCGGCAGCTTCTCTCCCACGGCCTCGTCGACCGGGTAGTTGTCCTTACCGCCCAACAGCCAGTCGTAGACCCGCGCGGGATGCGCCTTGCTGGTGTCGAGCGGCGGAAACGACTGTCGGTCGATCGTCATGCTAGCTCCCATCGCACCACGGAAACGCGGGCAGGCCAAGTGTTCGATCATCCTACTCGGAGCGGTCATGTGGTCGGCACCGTAAGGGAGTTGAGCGGACGAGGAGCCGCCCGCGAGGAACGGGACGGGCCGGGCGCCCCCGCCGGGGGGTCGCAGAGCCGCGCGGCCGGCCGGGCAGGGCTCCGGTTGCGGGGCTCCGCGGGCGCCCGCAGGCTGGCGGGAGGAGTGACCCGTGGCAGGGGATGGTCGTCGTGAGCGGATCCGCAGGCCGGACGACGGGACTGTTCTCACGCCGGGACCGCGCCGTCATCGCCGCCGCCTCGATCGCGATGCTGCTGGTGGAACTGGACTGGTTCGCGCTGAACCTGATGCTGCCCGTGATCGCCCGGGACTTCGGGACACCGGCCACGAACCTTCAGTGGCTCGTGAGCGGCTACATGCTGACACTCGGGGCACTGATGATCGTCGGCGGGCGGGCGGCCGACCTGTACGGCCGCAGACGGATCATCGTCGTCGGGCTGACCGGCTTCGCCGTGATGTCGGTGGTGTGCAGCGCCGCGCAGAACGCGGTGTGGCTGACCGGGGGACGAGTGGTCCAGGGGATGGCGGCGGCCCTGGTCCTGCCCATCGCGGTGGCGGTGGTGACCGCGCACTTTCGTGACAGCCGTCAGGGCCGGGCCGTCGGGACGGTTCTCGCCTTCAGCGCCGTCGGCACCGCGCTGGGGCCCTTCGTCGGCGGTGCCTTCGCCGAGCTCGTCAGCTGGCGCGCGGTCTTCCTGCTGAACGTTCCGTTCTGCGCGCTGGCTGTGCTGCTGATGCTGCGGTACGTGACGGAGTCGCGGGACGAGGGGGCCACGCGGGGGATGGACCTGCCGGGCGCCGTCACGCTGGCCGGCGGTCTGACAACCGTCATGATCGCCGTCGACCAGGGGTCGGACTGGGGCTGGGGCTCGGCGGCCACCCTGGCGTGCTTCGCCGTGGGCGCGTCGACGCTGGCCCTGTTCGTGGCGGTCGAGCGGCGGGCGGCGGAACCGCTGATCGACCTGACCCTGCTGCGCAACCGGCCGTTCGTGACCGTGACGGTGGCCGGGACGGTGTCGAACATCGTGTACTGCCTCGTCGCGGTGCTGGCGGCGCTGTATCTGGAGCAGGCGCGGGGGCTGTCACCGCTGGAGTCGGGAGTGGTCTTCCTGGCGCTGTCGGCGGGAGTCGGCGCGGCGAGCTACTGGTCGGGCCATCTGGCGCACCGGTGGCGGGCGGAGGTGCTGATGGCGGTGGGGCTGTTGCTGAGCGGGGTGGCGCTCGCCGCGCTGACCTGGGCGCATCCCCTGCCGCTCTACGCCGCGGTGTTCGCGGTGGTCGGAGCGGGCGTCGGGCTCGGCTGGGCGCTCACCAACGCGGCCACCCAGTCGTACGTGTCCGCCGGGCGGCTCGCGGCCGCGTCGGGCCTGGTGCTCACCTCCCTGGTGCTGTGGGGCGCGGTGGCCGTGACGGTGGCCGCGACCGTGCTGGAGGAGGTCAGCGGGTCCGCCGGCGGAGCGGCGTCCGACGGCTCGGCGATCAACGGGGTGCTGCGGGTGGTCGCCGTGCTCGCCGTGGCCGGTGCCGGAGTGCTGGTACCGCTCGTCCGTTCCGGCGCGGGAACGTCCACGGGACAGCACACGACGGCGCCCCAAGAGGTCGACGCGGCCCGGCGAACGCGCTCCTAGAATCCCGGCCGGCGCAAGGAACCGTACGAGGCCGGGGCCGACGGCGCGGTGCGGTTCCTCTCCCGGCGTCCGGGCCGCGCCGACGCCGGCGCACAGGCGTGAGCCGGCCTGAAGCGGGTACCGGTGACCGGCGGTGCGGCACCGGTGGCCGGCACGCGCTCTGACCGATCCACGGGGCGTGAGCCTCCCGAGTCGGGTTTTGAACCGCGCTTTGCACACGTACTGCAACCGCGGGCCGGTGCCCGCAGTCCCAATGAACAGTGAGGCAGGGACGATTGTGAGCCGGGGTAAAAGTGAAGCGACGTAACGGGATATCGACGGCACTCGTCATGGTTGCGGTGCTGGCGGGGGCCAGTGCCTGTGGCGGGGGTACGCCGAAGGCGAGTTCGGACGACGGAAAGGCGGGGTCGAAGAAGCCGACGGCCAGTGCGAAGCCGTCTCCATCGAAGCCCGCCGGGCCACCGATGCTGCTGGAGACGATCACGCCGCAGACCGGTGCCACGGTCGGCGTCGCGATGCCGATCTCGGTGATCTTCACGAACCCGGTGGCCCAGAAGGCCCGCGCCGGTGTCGAGAAGCACATGAAGGTCACCAGCTCCCAGCCGATGACGGGCGCGTGGCACTGGTTCGGGGACCGGCGCGCCGACTGGCGGCCCAAGTCGTACTGGGCGAGCGGTACGAAGGTGAAGATCACCGCCGACCTGAAGGGTGTCGCCAACGGCAACGGCCGCTACGGCACGCGTTCCTACGTCCACGACTTCACCGTCGGCGACGACGTCCGCGCGGATGTGTCCGTCACCGGCCACACCATGAAGGTCACCAAGAACGGCGCGCCCGTACGGACCCTGTCGATCAACGCGGGCAGCGCCGAGTACCCCACGTGGAACGGCGTGATGGCGGTGATCGACAAGCAGGAGAAGGTCCACATGACCTCGTGCAGCGTCGGCATCAGCTGCAACAAGGGCGACGCGAACTACTACGACCTGACCCTTCCCTGGGACGTCCACCTGACCCAGTCCGGGACCTACGTCCACTACTCGACCGGCGACCCGAACCCGGGCAGTGGCAGCGCCCGGGGCTCGCACGGCTGTGTCCACCTCTCGATCACCGACGCCAAGTGGTTCTACGGCCAGGTCAAGCAGGGTGACCCGGTCTCCGTCACCGGCTCCCCGCGCGCGAAGGCCTCGGCCGACAACGGCTACGCCTCGTTCAACCTGAGCTGGGACCAGTGGCTGGCGGGCAGCGCGAGCGGAGAGACCGCCGCGGGGTGACCTGCGGTGGCGCCCCGGGGCCGGGGTGATCAGAAGAGCATGGCCAGATCGCCCGGCCGCACCCGGGCCGTGACGGGGAGGGCGGCCTCGACCTCCCCGTCGGCACCGTAGGGCACGGGCCGGTCGGCCTCGATGCGGATCTCCCGGCCCCGCAGGATCACCACTTCCGGCCGGGACACGTGCGCGCCGGTCTTCAGCTCGTTCATGAGGGTGAAGAACAGCCGGCGCGGGGCCTCGCGGATCATGACGACGTCCAGCAGGCCGTCGTCCGTCAGGGCCAGCGGGGCGATGATGCGCCCGGAGCCGTAGTAGGCGGAGTTGGCGGCCACGACGGTGTAGCCGCGGTGGAGGTGTTCCTCCCCGTCGACGGTGACGCGGTACGACACCGGACGCCAGCCGGTGACCGCGCGCAGGCCGCCGGCGTAGTACGAGGCGGCCCCGCGCAGCAGGCGTGCGTGGTTGGCGTGCTGATTGGCGAGCGCGTCGACGCCCGCGTACACGCTCCCGAGAACCACGGTGCGCGCGTGCACCGCGGATTCCACCTCGATGGTGTCGACGCGCCGGGGCTCGTGGTGCAGCAGGACGCGCGTCAGGTCCGTGGCCGCGGTGGGCAGTCGGAGCGCGCGGGCGAAGTCGTTGCCGCGTCCGGCCGGTATCAGCCCGAGGACGGTGCCGGTCCCGCTCAGGGCGCCGCCGATCCCGCCCGCGATCCCGTCGCCGCCCACGGCGAGGACGACCCGGCCCCGCTCCCCGGCCCGGAGCGCGAGCTCCCGCGCGTGGGCCAGGCTGCGGCTGTACTCGGTCTCCAGACCGGCTCCGGCCTCCCTGAGCAGGCGGGCCACCGGGAGCAGTGCCGCCGCCCCGGTGGAGCCGCCCGCGGTGGGATTGACGACGGCGGTGAACTGTCGCATCGGTGTGCCTCCGGGCAGTGACGGGTGAGACGGAGCGGGCAGGGGCGGAGCCTGTGTACGGCGGCGGTGTCGGGCCGGGGCCGGCGGTACGGCTGTACGCGGCGGGGTCCGGGCCGCCGGAGCCCGATGACGTGGCAGGGGCGCCGGGCCGCCGCCACGTCACCGGGGCGGTGTCAGTCGACGGGCAGCAGGATCCCGGGATTGAGGACGCCGTCGGGGTCCAGCCGCCGCTTGACGGCCCGCAGGGCCTCGACACCCAGCGGCCCCGCTTCCCGGAGGTACCAGTCACGGTGGTCCGTTCCCACCCCGTGGTGGTGGCTGATGGTTCCGCCCGCGCTCAGCACGGCCTCGTTGGCGGCCTCCTTGGCCGGCGTCCAGTGGGCCACGGCGTCCTCGCCCTGCGCGGAGACCACCGTGAAGTAGAGCGAGGCACCGTTCTCGTAGACGTGCGAGATGTGGCACATGACCAGGGGCGGGGTTCCCGCGGCGGTGAGCGTCTCGGTCAGGGCGGCGCGCACGGCGGCGTAGAGCTCGGGAACGCGGGACCAGAAGGTCGCGGTCTCCAGGGTCTCGGCGAAGGCCCCGGCGTCGAGCAGCGCGTCACGCAGATAGGGCGCCGAGTAGCGGCCGTGCGCCCAGCGGTCGCCGGGTTCGGCGCCCAGGTAGGTGCCTCCGGCGGCGCGCAGGACCGCCGCGGCTTCCTCGCGGCGGCGCGCGGTCTCCTCCTCGGTCCCCTCGTACCCGGCGATGGCCGTGCAGCCGGCGGCCGCGGAGGCCTCGGCCGAGCCGATGGCGTCGGGCTGGGCGAGTCCGACGAAGGTCTCGGTCTCGTCGGACAGCCGCAGCACCGTGGGGCGCGGCCCGTCCTGGGCGAGCCGGCGCAGCGCGGTGGCCCCCTCCTCGAACGAGGCGAACCGCCATCCCTCGTAGACACGCGTCCGCGGCAGCGGCCTGATCCGTACGGTGACGGAGGTGATGACCCCGAAGGCACCCTCGGAGCCGAGGACCAGTTGCCGCAGGTCGGGGCCGGCCGCCGACCGGGGGGCGCGGCCCGTGTCCAGGGTGCCTTCAGGGGTCGCGAGGGTGAGTCCGAGGACCATCTCGTCGAAGCGGCCGTATCCGGCGGAGGCCTGGCCGCTGGAACGGGCGGCGGCGAACCCGCCGATGGTCGCCCACTCGTAGGACTGGGGGAAGTGCCCGAGGGTGAAGCCGTACTCGGCCAGGAGCGCCTCCGCGTCGGGAGCGCGCAGGCCCGGCTGGAGCGTGGCGGTCCGCGACACCGGGTCGATGCCGAGCATGGCGTTCATGCGGCGCAGGTCGAGGGCGACGAAGGCGCTCCGCTCCGGGGCGAGGCCGCCGACGACGGAGGTGCCGCCACCGAACGGGACGACGGCGAGGCCGTGTTCGGCGCAGACGCGCAGTACGGCGAGAACCTCGTCGTGGGTGGAGGGCAGGACGACGGCCCCGGGAGCGTCCCCCGCGTCGCCCGCGCGGAGCCTCAGCAGATCGGGCGTCGACTTCCCGCGGGTGTGCCTGATCCGGGTCTCCGCGTCGGCGCGCACGTGCTCCGCGCCGCCGACGGCGTCCGCCAGCGCGTCCAGGGCCGGGCCCGGCAGGGGCTCGGGAACGGAGATCTCGTCGAGAGCGTGTGCGGCGGTGTCCCGCGGTTTGACGCCGAGCAGATCCCGCAGCAGGCCGGTCACCGAGTCGGGCAGCGGCGCCGCCTTGGCCGGGTCGCCCCAGCCACTCCACAGCATGTCCATGAACTAGTCCTCATCGGTCGGTCGCGACGTGCCGTCTCCCGCACAGCAGCACGGGGCGTTACACTGTGACACATGACGCCTATTCGTCACAAGCACTCGGACGGCGACCCCGTCCTCGACGCCGTACGCGACTGCGTCCTGGCGGTCGGAGTCCGGCGTACCACCCTGACCGACGTGGCCCGCCGCGCCGGTGTCTCGCGCATGACGCTCTACCGGCGCTGGCCCGATGTGCGGTCGCTGGTCGGCGACCTGATGACCCGTGAGTGGATCGACGTGGCGACGCGCGCCATGCCCGAGCCGCACCCGGGCAAGGACACGCGGACCCGGATCGTGGACGGTCTGGTGGCCGGGGTGGAGGGCTTCCGTGCCCACCCGCTCTTCCGCAAGATCATCGACGTCGATCCCGAACTCCTGCTCCCCTACGTACTGGACCGCCGCGGAGCCAGCCAGGAAGCCCTCCTGGAACTCCTCGCCGACGCCCTGGAGCAGGGGCACGCCGACGGCTCGGTGCGGCTCGCGCCCACGGGAAGACAGGCCCGTGCCGTACTGCTCGTGGTCCAGTCCTTCACCCTGTCGCTGCGGACCATGACCGACGAGGACGACCCCGAACTGACCAGCACGGCCTTTCTCGACGAGCTGCGCACCCTTCTGGAGAGGACCCTCACGCCATGAGTCCCACGAGCAGTCCGTCCGGCCCGGCGGCCCCGGCGCCCGGATTCTCGCTCTCCGCCGCCCGCCGCCGCCGTGAACTGGCCGAGGCGGTGGGCGGCGACACGGTGGACGTCCTGGTGATCGGACTCGGCGCCACCGGCGCCGGGGTCGCCCTGGACGCGGCCGCGCGCGGTCTCGACGTCGTCGCCGTCGACGCCCACGACCTCGCCTTCGGCACCTCGCGCTGGAGTTCCAAGCTCATCCACGGCGGACTGCGCTACCTGGCCTCCGGACAGCTCGACGTCGCCCACGAGAGCGCGGTCGAACGCGGCGTCCTCATGGAACGCACCGCCCCCCACCTGGTTCGCGCGCAGCCCTTCGTACTGCCCCTGACGCCGCTCGTGTCACGCGGTCAGGCCTCCCTGGCCTGGGCCGGCTTCCGGGCCGGGGACACCCTGCGACTGGCGGCGCGCACCTCCCGCGCCACCCTGCCCGCTCCGCGCCGCCTCTCCGCGGTGGAGGCCCGGCACCTGGCGCCCTCGGTGCGCCCGGCGGGCCTGCGCGGCGGCCTGCTGTCCTGGGACGGCAAAGTGACCGACGACGCCCGGCTCGTGACAGCGCTCGCCCGCACCGCGGCCGCCCACGGCGCGAAGATCCTCACCCGGGTCAGGGCCCTGGAGGCGGGCGGGACCGTCACCCGGGTCCGCGACGAACTGACCGGCGAACAGGGCGAGATCAGGGCCCGCGCGGTCATCAACGCGTCCGGCGTCTGGGCGGGCGACCTGGTCGAGGGCATCCGTATCCGCCCCTCGCGCGGAACGCATCTGGTGCTGCGCGCCGACCTGTTCGGACCGCTGCCCGCCGGGCTGCACATCCCGATCCCGGGCGAGACCAACAGGTTCGTCCTCGTCCTGCCGCAGGACGACGGCCGCGTGTACGTGGGCCTGACCGACGAACCCGTCGACGGGGACCTCCCGGACGTGCCCCAGGTCCCGGAGTCGGACATCGGCTTCCTGCTCGACGTCGTCGGCTCCGCCCTGGACACCCCGGTGAGGCGCCATGACGTCGTCGGCGCGTTCGCGGGGCTGCGCCCCTTGCTCGACACCGTGCCGGGCCGCTCGGGAGAGGCCGCCCGCACCTCCGACATCTCCCGCCGGCACGCCGTCCTCACCTCCGACGACGGGGTGACCACCGTGGTCGGCGGCAAACTCACCACCTACCGGCGCATGGCCCAGGACGCCGTCGACGCGGCGGTCGAGGCCCGCGGTCTGCGTGCCGGCCCCTCGACCACCGCCTCCCTGCCGCTGGTCGGCGCGGCGGCCCCGCACCGGCTCGGGTCCCTCGCCGCCCCCGGCCACCTGATCCGTCGCTACGGCGCCGAAGCCCCCGCCGTCGACGCCCTCGCCGCCGGCGATCCCCGGCTGGGCGAGCCCGTGGTGCCAGGACACCCCGTCACGCGGGCCGCGCTGCTGTGGGCCGTGCTGCACGAGGGCGCCCTCGACGAGTCCGACCTCCTGGACCGGCGCACCCGCATCGGCCTGGTGCCCGAGGACCGGTCCGCGGCCCTGACCGCGGCGCGTGAAACGCTCGACGCGGCTGCGGAGCACTCCGTCTGACGTCTCGTCAGAACAACTCGCGCGGACGGCGGAGCCGACATGCGGCCCGCCGTTCCGCGTACCCCAACTCTGGCCCAACTCCCTCTATTTCAAGGTCTGTTGTAACGCGGACCTCATGAGCTACCGTCGGTAACAGCTGCCGGTTAACCCATCGGTAACACCTGCCGTCGGCTCATCGGTGACGCCTTTGCGCCTCGGCACCCCGCGCGCGTATCTCCCGTACCTCCGGCACCTCTTGACGAAAGGCAGCCATGGAGAACTCCAGAGGCAACTCCGCATCACGTCACGGGAACGACGCGGAGGCGGGAGGGGGCATCACACGCCGTCGCGCCCTCACCGTCACCGGAGGGATGATCGCCGGAGCCGCGCTCGCCGCCCAGGCCTTCCCCGCCTTCGGCGCCGAGTCGCAGGACGCGGACGCGATCGTGGTCGGCCACGGGCTCGCCGGGCTGGTCGCGACCGCTGAACTCGCCGCGGCCGGACGGAAGGTGCTCCTCCTCGACCAGGAGCCGGAGGCCAGTCTGGGCGGTCAGGCGTTCTGGTCCTTCGGCGGACTGTTCTTCGTCGACTCCGACGAGCAGCGGCTGATGGGTGTCAAGGACTCCCGCGACCTCGCCTGGCAGGACTGGCTCGGCAGCGCGGGCTTCGACCGGGGCGTCGGTGACCCGTCCGGCCAGGACCACTGGGCGTACAAGTGGGCCGAGGCTTATGTGAACTTCGCGTCGGGTGAGAAGCGGTCGTGGCTCTCCGGCCTGGGCGTGCAGTGGTTCCCGGTCGTCGGCTGGGCCGAGCGGGGCGGCGGGCTCGCGGACGGACACGGCAACTCGGTACCGCGCTTCCATGTCACCTGGGGCACCGGTCCCGCGGTGGTCGAGCCGTTCGAGAAGAAGGTGCGCGCCGCGGTGGCCGCGGGCAAGGTCACCTTCAAGTTCCGCCACCGGGTCGACGGGATCGTGACGACCGGCGGGGTCGTCACGGGCGTCCGCGGCGCGGTTCTGGAACCGAGCGGCGCGGCACGCGGGAAGCCCAGTTCCCGTACCGTCGTGGGTGACTTCGAGCTGCGCGCCCCGGTCGTCGTCGTCACCTCCGGGGGCATCGGCGCCAACCACGATCTCGTACGGCAGAACTGGCCGGACCGCCTCGGCGCACCGCCCAGGTCCATGGTCACCGGTGTGCCCGCGCATGTGGACGGCCGCATGCTGGCGATCACCGAGCAGGCCGGCGGCCGGATCGTGAACCCGGATCGGATGTGGCACTACACCGAGGGGCTGCGCAACTACGCCCCGATCTGGCCCGGTCACGGCATCCGCATCCTGCCCGGTCCGTCGTCGATGTGGTTCGACGCGCGGGGCCGCCGCTTCGGCAGCCCCGACATCCCCGGCTACGACACCCTCCACACCCTCAAGTCGATCACGGGTTCCGGCTACGACTACTCCTGGTTCGTCACCACGCAGAAGATCCTCGCCAAGGAGTTCGCGCTCTCCGGCTCGGAGCAGAATCCGGACCTCACCAACAAGGACGTGTGGAAACTGCTCTCCCGGATCTGGCAGAGCCCGGAGCCGATCGAGAAGTTCAAGAAGAACGGCGCCGACTTCGTGGTCGCCACCACGCTCGCCGACCTCGTCACCGGGATGAACAAGCTCACCGGCGACAACCTCGTCGACCGTGCCGACCTCCAGCGCCAGATCGAGGCCCGTGACCGAGAGATGGACAACCCGTACACCAAGGACGTCCAGGTGATGGGCATCCGGAACGCGCTCGCCTACGTCGGGGACTCCCTCAGCCGCACGGCGCCCGCCCACAAGATCCTGGACCCCGACGCCGGTCCGCTCATCGCCGTACGGCTCAACATCCTCACGCGCAAGACCCTCGGCGGCCTCCAGACCGACCTCTCGGGCCGGGTCCTGAACGCTTCCGGCAGCCCGGTTCCCGGTCTGTACGCGGCTGGTGAGGTCGCCGGCTTCGGTGGCGGCGGCGTTCACGGCTACCGCTCCCTGGAAGGCACCTTCCTGGGCGGCTGCCTCTTCTCCGGCCGCCAGGCGGGACGCGCGGCGGCGGCCGCCACCGCGACCTGACGACCGACGACGATGCCGGGGAGGGGGCAGGCCGCCCCCTCCCCGGCATCGAACAGCTGCTCCTGCACCGTGCCCGCGCACTACACCTGCTCGCGCACCGGTGGCGGCGGCGGTGGCGGTGGAGGTGGCGGCAACGCGACGGTGGCGTTCATGGTCTCCACTCCGGATCGGACGTGGTTCGTCCTGATCGCGACACCCTCGATCCGATGACCGAGGGTGTCGCGGTCACACAGCCGGTGCGGCGCGTTCCAGCCTGCGGACGAGCTGCCGGACGACGACGATCGACAGCCCTGCGGCGCAGATGTCCAGACCGTCGCTGAACATGATCTGCCACAGGGCATGCCGAGCCTGGCTCGCGCTGACCGCCTTCTTCAGATCGCCGGAGGCATCGCCGTAGGCGTTCGCCGCGACGAGGACGGACAGCCACCATGCCGTGAGCAGGGGATGTCCCCGACGGCGCCGCGGTTCCGGCCGGCCGGCGGCCCACAGATCGTTGACGAACATCTTGGGTACGAAAAGCTGCGCCACTGGTATCACCCACCCGAATACCAGCCACGCTCTGCGCCGGCGCTGTCCCTGGCGCCAGAGGACATCCGCGACGTCGCGCATGCTGGCGAGCCAGAGGCTGAACTGGAGCAGGGCCATGAGAAGCAGAGCGGTCCGCCAGCCCATCAGGTTCCTGAAGTACGTGTCGGCCTCGACCAACGGGTTGTCGACGTAGGGTCCTCGCGCCAGGGGTCCGGCCAGCAGCCGGTACTTGTACCACGCCACCAGCCCGGCCGCGAGGGTCACCAGCGCGAACGCGGCGATCGCGCCGCAGGCGAACCGGGCCTGTCCGCGCGGCACCCTGACCGATCCGGTCACTTCACACCCCCTGGGAGCCGCCCGTTCGGACTTTCCGCAGGTCGGCAGCGGATCTTAACCCCCAGGGAGCCTGATGCCCACAGCCCTGGCCCGCGAGCCCGGCGGTCCCGGGTCCGTGCCCTGTCAGGCGGTGAGGAGTGGTGCTGTTTCCTGCTAGTCGTCGATGTCGAGCACCGTGCCGTACAGCCGGTCCACCTTCAGCCGGATGACCACCCGGCGCTCGGCGACCAGCTCCTCCAGGTACGCGTCCTCGTCCTCGGGCCTCGCGGCCCGCGGGATCATCCCGAGCAGTTCCCGCCCGACCGCGTCCCCGGGAACGGTCGTGCTCTCGGAGACCACGGTCTCGCCTTCGGCGACGGCGAACGACCACACGTCGCCGCCCGGCACGTGCAGCGCCGCGCGTGGATTGCGCCGCAGGTGCCGGACCTTGACCCGGTCCGCCGTGGTCGAGAACCGCACCGTGCGGGCTTCGGGGTCCCAGCTGTACACCATGGTCGTCAGGTGGGGGTGGCCACTGCGTTTGATGGTGGCGAGCGTGCCGAACTGCTGCCGGCCGAGCAAGCTGGAGAGGGCTTCGTCGGACAGTGGGCGAGGCTCTGGTCGTTGAGTCATGAAGTGACCAACGTCCCTGACCGTCCAGCAATTTCGTGGACTCCATGAGCACAGCGCTCACATGCACGACACGCCCTCGAGCGGGGTCGCCGGCCCGTGCGGGTGGCGCGTATTCCCCTGGCTCCGCGGACGGTGGCGGGCCGTCAAAGGCACGCGGCTCATTCGCAAGTAGGGTCAGGGCATGACTGATGCAGCCTCCGCTCAGCAGGCGCCGATCGACATCACGGCACTCGCGGAAGATCCCTACGCCGTCTACGCGCAGTTTCGCCGGGCAGGGCCCGTACACCGGATCACCGGGACGGACGGGCTGCCCGCCTGGCTGGTGACCGGCTATGACGACGTACGTGAGGCGCTCGCCGACCCGCGGCTCTCCCTCGACAAGCGCAACGCGACGCCCGGTGGCTACCGAGGCATGGCCTTACCACCGGCACTGGACGCCAACCTGCTCAACATGGACCCCCCGGACCACACCCGCATCAGGCGTCTGGTGGTCCGGGCCTTCACCCCGCGCCGGATCGAGCAACTGCGCGAGCCGATCCGGCGCACCGCTGACCGGCTTCTCGACCGTATCGACGCGGATGAGCGCGTGGACCTGATCGGCTCGTACGCCGCGCCACTGCCGATCACCGTGATCTGCGACCTGCTCGGTGTGGCCCCGGCCGACCGGCTCGACTTCCGGTCATGGACCGACACTCTCGTGGCTCCCGATCCGGCGCGCCCGTCCCTCGCCGAAGAAGCGGTCGGCAGCATGCTGTCGTTCCTCACCCACCTCATCGCCGGCAAGCGGACCGCCCCGGCCGATGACCTGCTCTCCGCGCTGATCGCCGTACGCGACGAGGAAGACCGGCTGAACGAGGACGAGCTGACGTCCTTGGCCTTCCTCATCCTGTTCGCCGGGTACGAGAACACCGTGCATCTCATCGGGAACGGGATCCTGACTCTGCTGCGCCACCCCGAGCAGTCGGCCGAGCTGAAGGCCGATCCCGCGCGACTGAGCGCTGTGGTGGGGGAGTTGGCCCGTTACGACGGCCCCATGCCCCTGGCCATCCGCCGGTTCCCGACCGAGGACATCTCCATCGGCGGGGTGACTGTCCCGGCGGGCGACACCGTTCTGCTGTCCCTCGCCGCCGCCCACCGGGACCCACGCCGCTTCACCGACCCGGACCGCTTCGACATCGACCGGGACACCACCGGTCACCTCGCCCTCGGCCACGGCATCCACTACTGCCTCGGCGCTCCTCTGGCCCGCATGGAAACCGAGATCGCGCTGTCCGCGCTCCTCGGCCGCTTTCCGGACATGGCACTGGACGTGTCTCCGGCCGAACTGCAATGGCGTCCCTCGATGCGGTCCCGCGGCCTGCTCGCCCTTCCGGTCCGCACCGGTACCGCCAAGGAGTCCGCGGCGGATCGATGACGGGGCCGAGACCCGGTGGGGACCACGAAGATCCACCTCGTGGTCGCGGGAGCCCCGGTCACTCCACGACAGGTCTCGGCACTTCATAGCCGGCCGGCGCGAGCTTCATCACCACATGCTCCAACCGTCCGGGCTCCACCGCCAAACGGACGTCACCGTCAGCGGACGTGCATTCCAGCACCAGCAGGCGATAGTGCAACCGGTTCCTCTCCCGCCCCTCGGACCTTCGGATCCGTACGATCCGCGAGTCCACCGGCAGAACGGCCTCACCGGCGCGCGAACGACGTGACTCCCACGACCAGCCCCCTGGCTCGATCACGAACAAGCCCCGTTCCCAACGATCGGCTCCAGCAGGGCAGACGAGACAGGAAACAGTGACACGTCGACCGTCGATGAACCGGGCTGTAAGCCTGTCCTGCCGTCCGTTGGCGTACCAGGCGACCGCTACGGCACCGAGAAGAGCACACATGAAGAACGACAGAACATTTGGCATGCGCGCATTCAACCAGCGGGTATTGACGACGGTCCAGTGAGCGGAAGCTCCGCACCCGAGCGGTGACACCCGCCGTATGCCGCGTCAAGGACCAGGCCGGCGATCTCGACGAGGACGGCGGTCACGGGTTCGCCGCGCAGCCGGTTCATGTGACGGGAGGGGGCTGTTGGGTCTCAGGGGAACAAGGAGGACGATGCCATGCCGGCCGGCGGCGGCGTATGTCTGACGTTCCGGTGGCCAGAAGTTGCCGTTCAACCGGAGTACACGGCGTTTCAAGATCGTCTGGCCAGAGTTCCCCCTCGTGCCTACCTCACCTTCGCGTGCCGGCGTCGCCTCTGTGGCCGCCGTGTCCCTGACACTCTCAGGACTCCTCGCCACCGGATTGCTGGCCGCTCAGCCCGCGGCCGCCGCCGACCCGGCCGGCTACCAGAACGTTCGGATCAACGAAGTCACCTCATCGAACAACGACACGGTGGAGCTGTACAACTCCGGCTCGACCGCGGTGAGCATCAGCGGCTGGAAGATGTCCGACGACGGCTTCTCGCAGCAGTCGTTCAGCCCGTCCGCCACGTCCGTCCCGGCGGGTGGCTTCGTCACCTTCAACTCGCCCAAGGGGCTGGGTGATGCGGACAAGCTGGTGATCTACACGTCCGGCGGCACCGTGGTCGACCGCGTCGAGTGGGCGACCGACAAGGCGAAGCCGGCGATGGCGCGTTGCGGTGGCGACGGCACCGGAGCCTGGGTGACCGCGACCTCGGCGGCCACGTTCGGCACCGCGAACGCCTCGGGCTGCCCCTCGTCGATCCCGGCGGCGAGCCGGGTACGGATCAACGAGGTCACCTCGGACGGCTCCGACACCGTGGAGCTGTACAACGGCGGAACGAGCGCGGTCAGCGTCGGCTCGTGGAAGTACGTCGACGCCGACACCTCCCACTCCGCGGTGACGGTCTCGTCCTCCTCGCCGAGCGCGAGCAGCATCCCCGCCGGCGGCTACGTCACGTTCAACTCCACCATCGGCCTGGGCGACAACGACTCGGTCCTCCTCGTCGACGGCAGCGGCAACACCGTCGACTCGGTGACCTGGACCACCAGCGCCGCCAAGCCGTCGGACGAGCGCTGCGCCAATGGCTCCGGCTGGTTCCGGACCGCCGCGACCGCGACGCTCGGCGGCGCGAACTCCTGCTCGGGCAGCTCGGGTGGCGGCGGCGGTTCGCAGCCCGGCCAACTCCTGGGCGGCGGCGGCTCGCTCACCAGCGGGTGCGCGCCCGAGGCGCCTTCCGGTACGGGTTCCACCCCGACGGGCACGACGGCATGGCCGGGCGGGCCGGACGTCACGATCGTCGACAACGTCTGCGCGTTCACCACGTCCACCGGCCCCGAGGGCCGGGATGTGAGCGGTCTGGCGTTCGACTCGGCGAACCCGTCGGTGCTGTGGGCCGTCAAGAACAAGAACTGGCTGTACAAGCTGGTCAAGAGCAACGGCAAGTGGATCCCGGACACGACCTGGAGCGCGACCGGCAAGCAGATCCGCTTCGCGAGCGGCTCCGGCGAGCCCGACTCCGAGGGTCTGACCGTCGGCGGCAACGGCCACCTCTACGTGACCTCCGAGCGGGACAACACCAACAACACGGCGCCCAAGGACACGATCCTGGAGTTCGACCCGGCCGCGACCGGATCGACGCTCACGCCGGTCCACCAGTGGGACATGACCTCGCAGTTCCCGCAGCTCAACACCGGTGACAAGGACGACGCCAACCTCGGCTTCGAGGGCGTCGGATACGTGCCGGACAGCTGGCTGACCGCCAACGGCTGGGTCAACCCGCTCACCGGTGCCGCCTACAACCCGGCGAACTACCCGCTGCACGGATCGGGCCTGTTCTTCGCCGGCCTGGAGTGGGACGGCTCGCTGCACGTCTACGGTCTGAACTCCGACGGCACGTTCACCACGTTCGGCACGATCGCCACGGGCAAGGCCTCCGTGATGGACGTGACGTACGACGCCGGCACCCAGCGCCTCGTCGCCACCTGCGACAACACCTGCGGTGAGACCCACACCTTCATGAAGGTCAACGCCTCCGGCGCGATCGTGCCGGACGTGACCTACACGAACCCGGCCGTGATGCCGGCCGACAACCTGGAGGGCTTCGCGATCGCGCCGGCCTCGACCTGCGTCAGCGGCTTCCGCGAGGCGGTCTGGAGCGACGACGGCGTCTACGGCTTCGGTTCCGGAACCTCCTCGTACGGACACGCCCTCTACAGCGGCACCTTCCCCTGCTGATCGTGCCGGACACGGGAGGCGGCTCGTTCACGGGGCCGCCTCCCTCACTCATGCCCGGTTCCCGTGGGAGCGGTCACAGTGGGCCGCCCCACTGGCTTGAGGGCCCCCTGGTGCGTCAGCGCGGGCCCGCGTGCGTGTTTAGGTAAGAGTCCTTACTAGAATGCTCGTATGACCGCGCCGAAACCGTCCCTGGAACTGCTGCGTGCCCTGACGGACGAGAACGTGCTGCGCGTCCTGATGGCCCACGCCCGGCTCACCCGGGCGGAGATCGCCACCAGGACGGGCATCTCCAAGCCGACCATCTCCGAGAGTGTCCAGCGGCTCGAGCAGGCACGACTCGTCGTCGACACCGGCGAGCGCACCACCGGGCGCGGCCGGGTCGGCTCGTACTACGCGCTGGCCCCGCACCTCGGTACCGCCCTGGTGGCGAGCATCACCCCGCACGGTGTCGTCGCCGAGGCGGTGGACGCCCTCGGGCGCACCCACGGGCAGGTCCGCGCCGCGCTGCAAGCCGACGCGGGACAGGAAGCGGTCGCCGAGGCGCTCGGCGCGGCCGCCGTACAGCTCGGCGGCCGGACCGGCGGACCGCTGCGTCTGGCGGTCGTGAGCGCCGCCGACCCCGTCGACCGGGCGACCGGCCGGCTGGTGCACCTGCCGGACGCTCCGTTCCTGGTGGGCGCGCTCGATCCGCCCGCCGTCCTGGCCGGCACGGTGACAGGCCCGGTTCTGGTGGACAACGACGTCAACTGGGCCGCGCGCGCGGAGTACGAGCACGGCTGCGTGCAGGGCGTCGACGACTTCGTCTACCTCCACCTCGGAGAAGGCCTCGGCTGCGCGGTGGTCGGCGACGGCGTCGTGCGCCGCGGACATCGCGGGCTCGTCGGGGAGATCGCCCATCTGTACACGGCGGGGCCGGACGGACAGGTGATGACCTTCACGCAGGTGTTCGCCGCGCTCGACCTGCGCCGGGCCTCCTCCACCGCCGTCGACGTGCCGAAGCTGCTGGAAATCCTGGAAGCCCCCGGCGCCGGCGCCGAGCGGGTACGCGTCGCACTGGCACACGCCATCGGCGGTGTCCTGTCCGCGGCCCTCTCCTTCGCCGACCCCCGGACGGTCGTCGTGGGCGGACCCTGGGGCTCCCGCCCCCGCCTGATCGCCGCACTCGAGGAACACCTGGCCCGCTCGCCGCGCTCCGTCCCGGTCACCGCGGCCGCCCTGACCCTGCCCGAGCTGGCCGGAGCACGCTCCCGTGCCGTCGAGGAGCTCGGTTCCCTGATCGTCCGCTCCGCCCACCCCGCCACACAGTGGTGACCGCACAGTGGTGACCGCCCTCAGCCCCTTTCCGCACCGACCCACCCGGAACATGATGACCACGCGCCCTGCCCCTGCCTCTGTTGTCCCTGTCCCCGCCTCTCCTCCTGCTTCCTTCTCCCCTCGTCCCGACATCCGGCTCGTCGTCACCGACATGGACGGCACCCTGCTGGACGCCGACGGGCGTGTCCCGCAGGGGCTGTGGCCCCTGCTCGCCGATCTGCGCCGCCGGGGCATCGTCTTCAGCCCGGCCAGCGGACGCCAGTACGCCACGCTGGCGCACCTGTTCGCCGGCGCCGACGACGGCATGGTCTACATAGCGGAGAACGGCGCGTTCGTCGTCCGTGACGGCGTGGAGGTCTCCTCGGACCCGCTCGACCCCGCAGTCGCCGCCCGCCTGGTCAAGTCCGTCCGGCAGCTCAGGGACGAGGGTGTGGACGTGGGCGTCGTCGTCTGCGGCAAGCGCGCGGCCTACATCGAACGCGGTGACCAGGCCTTCCTCGATGAAGTGGGCCGGTACTACAACGCGCACCGCCTGGTCGACGACGCCACCGCGGTGGACGACGAGATCGTCAAGGTGGCCGTCTTCGACTTCGGGCCGATCGAGCACACCACGGCGCCCGCCCTGGCGTCCTTCGCCGACACCCACCAGGTCGTCGTCTCCAGCGAGCACTGGATCGACGTCATGAACCACAGCGCCGACAAGGGAGTCGCCGTACGCCGGCTTCAGGAGCACCTGAACATCGGTCCGGCCCAGACGATGGTGTTCGGGGACTATCTGAACGATCTCGGCATGCTCGACGCCGCCGACTGGTCGTACGCCATGGCCAACGCCCACCCCGCCGTCATCAGCCGCGCCCGCCACCTGGCTCCCGCGCACAGCGACGACGGCGTCGTCCGCACCATCAGGAGCGTTCTGGACATCTGACACCGGGCGCCGCGGCTGGAAGGTCATGTGTCACTGACGGCCCGGCATCACCCCTGGTCGACTGCCACCCGGAGTCCGCGGATCACATAGCCCCCTATCTCGTCCTGGAACGTGACGCGGGGCGGTGTGAGCATACGGATGCCCTTGAGGGCGAAGAGGTGACCGAGGAAGACGTTGGTCTCCATCATCGCGATGTCGGCACCGGGGCAGCGGTGCGGTCCGTCTCCGAAGGACAGGGCGGCCGCGTACCGCCCGGTCGTTGCCGGCCGGCCGGGGCAGACCGCCGTGGGGGCGGCGCCCACAGCCTCCGGGTCGGTGTTGGCCTCGTCCACGTGGATGTCGACGAGCGCGCCGGCGGGCACGGTGACCGGGCCGTCGGCGCCTGGGACGTCGAAGGCGCCGGTGGTTCGCCGGCTCAGTCGGGCGACCGCGGGTTCCAGGCGCAGGAGCTCATGGATCACCGCGAGGCGTTCGGTCTCGCTCCCGGCCGAGTAGCGCTCGCGCAGAGCGGCGTCGGTGAACAGATGCCATGCGGCGACGCAGATGAACTCGCGGGTCGTGACCATTCCGGCCGCGGCGTAGGTGAGGCACTCGCCGAGGATCTCGGGGTTCGAACAGCCCTCCGCGATCAGGTGCGAGATCAGGTTGTCGGCGGGCTGTTCGCGGTGGGCGCGAATGGCCGGGCGGACGTCGGCGAGGTAGATCCGCAGCCAGTTGGTGTTCTGGCGCAGCAGCCAGTAGATCCCGTGCGGGCTGGTCAGCCCGGGCCTGCCGAACTCCTCGGGGAAGAAGCGCTCCAGCCGGCGCTGGATGCCGGGTCTGCTGCGGGTCAGGCCGATCACCCCGCACGCCACGTCGATCGCGACGCCGAAGGTGAGGTCCTCCAGCCGTGCCCGGCCCTCGGTCCGCAGGGTGTTCAGGTGCTTGCGCGTGACGCGTTCGGTCAGTTCCCGGTAGTGCTCGTCCACGCGGCGGGGTGTGAAGTAGCGGGCGGTCTGACGGCGGTGTTCCCGGTGTTCGGGCCCGTCGCGGTACAGCACGGGCCGCCGGATCCGGGCGGGTAGCTTCTCGACGGTCTCGATGCCCAGACCCGCCTGTACGGTGTCGGTGCTGCGCAGAACGGCGCGCGCCGTCGGGTAGCCGCGCACCTGCCATGTGCCGTCGTCCCGGCGTTCGATCGGGCAGCCGGGTCCGGTGCGATCCCTGCGAATCTTCCGTGCGTCGTCGTCGGCTCGGTCCATCGAATGCTGCCTCCGTCGTCGTGTCGCCACCCCTCCCGGGAGGGGTCCGCTGTCAGGCACGTGCGGCCAGACTTCAGGATGGCCGCACGTGCCGCCAGTGCTTCGGCCGTAACGTCGGCCGGACGTCATGGGGTTATGACGGCCGCCCGCCGAACTGCCAGTTGTGCACCTCGATGTCGGCGTACCGGTCCGGGGTCAGGACGGTGCGTGCCGTGTCCGGGTCCGGCGCCCGGAGCAACGCCGCCGTGCCCAGCCAGGTGGCGCCGTTGTCGGACAGCAGCGGCCCGTAGGCGATCAGCTCGTCCCGGGCGGGCGGCACCGCGAGATCGGCGGCCTGCCCCGTGCCGAGGCCGAGCACCAGGTACCGGTTGCCACCGGTCCGGCCGCCGGGGAAGTCCCACATGGTGCGCCCCAGCGTGTTGCGCCACCGTCGCAGCAGCACGTCCCGGTAGGCGCCGGCCTGGTAGTTCGGCTCGTCGAAGGCGAACGCGCGGGCGGCGGCGGGATCGGGCAGGTCGACGATGTGCACGCTGCCGGTGGGTGTGTCGCCGTCGTCGGCGAGGGTCGGGCCCCGGGCGATCATCTCCTTCGCGTACCGGTCCATATATGACCAATGCTCTTCCACCAGCTCGTCGCGCAGCGGCAGGGAACCGGGACGGTCGCGGTGGAAGCAGAGGAACTCCATGCTCACAGGGTCTCTTCGACGAGGTGACCAGGTCGAGCGGATTTCACCGCGGTGACCGCTCGGCGGCCTCACCCGGAAGCGCGCGTGCGGAGTCCGCGTAACGGATGGCCGTCTCCTCGTCGATGCCGATGCCGATGCCGATGCCGATGCCGATGCCGATGCCGATGCCGAAGGCGAGCGCGAGATGGAGTGGGTCGGCGCCGCGGGCGAGGGCCTCTTCGGACGGGACCACCAGATCGAATGTTCGACCTGCTCTTACGATCAGGCCCTGTTTGGCGAACAGCTCCGCCTGTGACTGAGGGCGGACCCGGTCCGCCCTCGGAGCGCCGGCTGTACTGGCCACGGGCAGCGCCACGACGCCCTTGACGGTGTGGAGATTACCGGCCGGCCGGTCGGTGGCGATCTGGTCCGAGCAGTTGAGCGCTGTCTCTGCCGCGACCGGATCGGAGGGCTGAGCGGGAGTCTTGCCCGATGAGGGGGAGGGCGGCTGTGAACTGGAACCGGTGGAGGTGCAGCCCGCGAGTACGAGGCAGCCGACCACCGCTATGGATGTTCTGCGCGTCATCCCTGACACCATGTGTCCCCCGGTCATCACCGCATAGGAATCACGTGCATGCCACGGCTCCCGGCTCCGCCTCCGCGGCTGTGAAGTCGCCGGTGCCGAGACTGTCCGCATGAGTGAAGAATCCGCACCGCCACCGCCGCCGTCCGCCGAACGGCGCGAACGCCAACGGACCGTCGTCATGGCGACCCTCACCGTCCTGGCGGGCGCGGCCGACGCGGTCAGCTTCCTGACCATGGGCCACGTCTTCACCGCCCTGGCCACGGGCAACGTGCTCTTCCTGTCCTTCGCCGTCGCCGGTGAGGGGCAGGTGTCGGTGGCCCGCCCGGCGATCGCCCTGGCCGCCTTCGTCCTCGGTGCCCTGGCCGGCGCATTGACCACCAAGGGTCTCGTCGCACACCACCGGCACTGGTTCGCGGCCGCGCTGGCGGTGGAAGGGGTACTGCTGGCACTCGCGGGCGCGACAGCGCTGTGGCGGCACGGTTCCGGCTCGCTCGCCGAGGACCCGGACAACCTGGTCATCGCCATCGTCGGCTTCGCCATGGGACTGCGCGCGGACACCGCACTGCGCGCGGCTGTTCCCGGCATGCCCACCTTGCTCGTCCAGGTGTCGCTGGTCCGCCTCATCCACGGCCTCAGCGGAGCCGTCCCCGCGACACCGGAACGGCACACGATCCGGCCCCGGCTCGTCGCCACCGTCGGCGGCATCTTCGTGGGCGGCGCCCTCGGCACGCTCATCACGCCGTGGGGGACGGGCCGCGCGTTGCTCGCCATCGCCGCGGCGGTCCTGATCATCGCGGCCCTCAACGTGCTCCTGGTGCGGTATCACCGGCTCGCGCCGGAACTGATCGGCTGACGTCCTTTCCCGGACGGTTGGTGACCCGATGGCGGGGCGGCATCATCTGTGCAGGTCACAGCCCTGCATCGGTTCATGGAGCAGTGTTTCTGCCGAAGATCGACAGCGGCTATTCTCCGCCTATGTCCCCAACCCCCGCG
This sequence comes from Streptomyces sp. NPDC002698, assembly GCF_042888945.1. Classification (NCBI taxonomy): domain Bacteria; kingdom Bacillati; phylum Actinomycetota; class Actinomycetes; order Kitasatosporales; family Streptomycetaceae; genus Streptomyces; species Streptomyces sp. NPDC002698. The sequence goes on along the minus strand of NZ_JBIAQM010000015.1, from coordinate 99,996 downwards.
CAGCGTCGGCTGCGTGACGACCCGCGTACCGCCGAGGTGGCCGCCCGCGAGATCGTCCCCCTTCCCCTCCGTCAGGCCGACGCCCTGCTCCGTACGCTCGGGTCCAGGGAGCGGGTGATCGCGCTCTACCACCAGGGGCTGGGGTACGCCGCGCTCACCGCCGACGCGCTCATCCTCCTCAACGGGGAGACGCCCGCGCGGGTCGACAGACCTCTGGTGGTCATGCGCCCCGCGCACGGGGCCGCGTCACGCGTGGACGTGTCCGTGAAGGGGCGGCGGATCACCGTGTGGGGTTCGCTGATCGACCCGTCCGGCGACCTTCTGGCCGGGACCGGGACCGGGACCGGGACCGCAGTGCAGGGCTCCACCGCCGATGATCCGCGCCTGGCCGCGGTCGTCTCCGGCGAGAAGCTGTCGCTGCCCGACGACCACAAGAAGGCGCTGCTCGCGGAACTCGGACCCGGTGAATCCGTGCGGTCCCTCTACCACTGCGGCTGGGGCTACGCCGCGCTCACCGGGCGCGGACTCGTGCTGCTCCGCGGCCTCATGGCCCCCAAGGCGACCCGGGTGCCCGAGCCCGTGTCCATCCTCCGCCGCGAGCACGGCATCCTCGACTCCACCGTCATCGTCGTCGACGGCAAGGAGTGCAAGCTTCACGGGTCCACGCTCGACCCGAAGGGGGAACTGCTCGCGGAGACGGGCGAGATGTCGCCCGCCGGCTCCGTCGTACGCCCCCACGGACGGGCCCGGGTGTGGGCATGGGCGCGCAGGCGCCCCGTCCTCGCCTCCGTGGTCGCGATGACGATGGTCTCCGCCGCCTGGGGCGCGGGACACGAGGCACCCGCCCGGGCGGGCGCCGACGGCCCCGTGGCGGTACGGGACTTCAAGGGAACGGCGCTCACCACGGCCGTCGCGGACGCGCGACGCCAGTCCTGGACGGCCGTGACGACGGCCGACGCCTCCTCGTCCTTCCGGCCGGTGAAGGACTCGGCGCCCGGCTGGCGGGTCTGCTTCCAGACGCCCTCCCGAGGGGAAACGGTCCGCCCGGCCGTCAGGGGGCTGACGCTCTACGCGGTCCCCGAGAAGGAGGCGTGCCCCACGCGGCTGCTCGGCCCCCGACGGATCGTCATGCCGGACCTCCGGGGCGAGAGTTTCCGCGAGGCCTCACATGCCGTGGACGACCTGGGGTTCGTGTACACGGCCGCCTTTCACGCGCACACGGGTGAGCGTCTCGACCACGGTTCCCGGGACGTGGACGACTGGCGGGTGTGCCGCCAGCGGCCGGCACCCGACCGGGAGGTCCTGCTCTCGACCCGGGCCGACCTGTGGCTGATCGGTCCCGCTGACTCCTGTGCCAAGCCCAGCCCGAAGCCGAAGCCCAAACCGAAGCCGAAGCCGAAGCCCAAACCGAAGCCGAAGCCGAAGCCGAAGCCCAGACCCGAGCCGAAACCGGGTACCGGGGGCACGAGCGGCTCCGCCACGGCGGGTGGTGCGTCAGGAGGGGGCACCGGCGGTGGTGGTTCCACGGGCGGCTCCTCCGGGGCCTCGGGCGGAACCACCGGCGGCACGGGCGGCGGGTCCGGCATCGGGTTCGGGCAGTACTGCTCTCCCGTGGGCGCCACCGCCACCACGGCCGACGGTCGCCCCGCGAAGTGCTTCATGGGCAGGGACGGTCAGGCCCGTTGGGGCTACAACTCCGGCTGATCGGCAACGTGTGACCTAATGCTCCGGAAAGATGAGGAGACACGGGAGTGGCTGTGCGGACGACGGACCGGTGGATCGCGGCGCGGATCCGGCAGGAGTGGTGGCACGCGGCGGCGTGGGCGCTGCTCGGACTGACCCTGTCGGCGGTGGCCGTGGGGCCGAGCCTGTACGTCCCCGGAAAGGTCGCCACGGAGGCGGCCTTCCGCGACGCCCGGCCGTGCGCCGGTGAAGCCGCGGCACGGGACGGCGGAGCCGCGGCACGGGACGACGGCGCCGGCTGCCTGCGCACGGTCCGGGGCACGGTCCTGTCCGCCCGGACGGTCAAGAGCGGCAGGACGAAGGTCTTCCGCGTGCGGCTGCGGCCGCCGGTTCCCGCCCCCGCCGATCAGTCCATCGACCTCGACGCGCACGGCGACCTCTCCGAACTCGTCCAGCCGGGGGAGGAGATGGACGTCACCACGTGGCGGAACGACGTGGTCTCCGTCAGCCAGGGCGGGGTGCGCGAGAGGCTCGCGGGACTGCCGGACGAGGACCCCACCGTGTTCACCGGAGCCGCCCTGGTCGTCGTCTGGTCGGCGGTCCTGGCCTTCATCGCCGCGTTCGGCAGCGCCCGGCGGGCCCGCTGCCTCGCCACCGGGCGCCCCGTCGTCCCCCGGGTCCCGTTCGGCAGGGCCAAGCCCGTGGGCGTGGTGGCCGTGCCGCTGGTCGCGGCCTTCTGCGCCGGTCATTTCTGGGACACCTGGACGGCTGTGGTCATGGCGGTGGTCCTCTGTGCCCTGATCGCGGTCCCGGCCACGATTCTCGCCCTGCGCTGGGACCGGGAGCCGGAGTTCGAGGAGGGCCGCCCGGACTCACCCCCTACGATGCCGCGTCCGGCGCAGAAAGGTCTCCACCGCGGTGATGATCTCCTCGTGCGCCAGCCGCCCCACCAGCGCGCCGCCGAAGACGACGACGCCGACACCGACCAGCCAGGACTGGACGACCAGGACGGTGCCGAAAGGACCGTAGTTGACGGTGCTGGAGGCGATCAGGGGCGAGAAGACCAGACGCGAGAACATCCGTAGACCGAGCAGGCCGAGTGCCGTCAGTACGGCGCCGGGCAGGAGGGCCTTCCCGGCGATCCTGCCGCCGAGCAGCATCCACTGCGACCACCAGAAGAACAGGACGGCGCTCAGTGCCGCGGTCACCGTTCCGGCGGTCGAGTGGCGCCACAACGTGGTCGTCGCGGTCACGTAGATGGTGCCGATGAGCACGGCGAGCCAGAGGACCTGGCGCCATCTGGCGTACCAGCGTGCCGCGGGCAGGTCCCAGATCTTCTCGTAGCCGGTCTGCACCGCCGCGCCGAAGCTCAGGCCGAAGACGGCGAGCGCGGCGAGACCGAAGGCCGTCGTGGTCTGCCGCACCTGCGCGGGCCCGGCGAACAGCCGCGCGACCTCGTCCCGGGCGGCCCTGGACACCCCGAGGCCGTCCCCCAGCCACTGTGCGAACCCCCGCCCGTGTGCCGGATCGGCGGAGGAGACGACGACCAGGAGGGGCACCAGCGTGAGGAAACCCAGGGCCGCGAAGCCCAGCGACCGCTGACCCAGCTCGATGTCCTTGCCGTGCCGCCATCCCCGGCCGGCCGGGGAGTCGCGCAGCGCCGCGGACAGCCGTACCCGCGCGGTGGGCCGGTCGTGGTCGTCGGCGTCCGGCGGGGCGTTTTTCGGCATGCAGACCGATTACCACAGACGACGCCGACAGCGTCAAGGGCGGCTTGCCGGTACGGGGTCCGTTCTCGCCGGATCCGGCGAGAACAGTCACGGGCGGGCCGCCCGTCACCCACGACGGGCGGCCCGGCCGGACGTCGAGTCCGGCCGGGCCGGGGGGTGGTGAGACGGAGTCAGCTCAGTGCGAACTTCTGTGCGGCGGAGCCGTTGCAGTCCCAGATGCGCAGGCGGGTGCCGTTGGCCGTGGCGCCGTCGGGGGAGTCCAGGCAGCGGCCCGACTGCGGGTTGAGCAGCGAGCCGTCGGCGCGCTGCACCCACTTCTGGCCCCCGACCCCGTTGCAGTCCCAGAGCTCGACCTGGGTGCCGTCGGCGGTGCCGTTGCCGATGATGTCCAGGCAGCGGCCGATGGTGCCGAGCGATCCGTTGGCGTTGTGCGTCCAGTACTGGTCCTCGGCGTACGACTGGCAGTTCCAGAGCTGTACGGCGGCGCCGTTCACCCCGGTGTCGTCCGCGGCGACGTCGACGCACTGGCCGCCGGGACCGCTGATGGTGCTCTGCGGACCGTTCGGGACGTTGGTCTGGCCCGAGTAGCCCACGGAGACGATGTTCGCCTGGACGGCGTTCTCGGCCGCGTCGGTCGGATAGCCCGCGACCATGACGCCCTCGAAGAACGTTCCCATGTTCCAGTTGCTGTTGTCGCCGCCCGTGCCCAGGATGATGCCGCCCTCCTGCTGCATCGGCCGGTAGCCGCCCCGTGTGGGCAGCCCTCCGTCCCACCAGGTGGTCAGGCCTCCCGACTGCGAGTTGCCTCCCTTCAGCGCGTAGGTGGTCTGGCCGTTGTTCTTCAGGACCGCCGTCACGTACGTGCTGTTGTTGCCCTTGTTCGCGGTGTTGGAGCCGTTGTCGCCCTGGAACATGCCGTTCTCCAGGTCGGCCTCGACCCAGGGGCCGGACCCGCTGCAGGGAGCGAAGTAGCAGGTGGTGGCGATGGACACGGCGTCCATGTGCCCGTTGCCGGTGTCGGCGGGAGTGGCCTCGGCGTTGCCGTAGTCGAAGCAGCAGGCGGAGCCGACGTGGGTGCCACTGGCGACCATGTAGGCGCCCTCCGGCCGGCCGTTGACCGCGGTGCCGGACGCGGCGCCGTGCGAGCGGTAGCCGACCCCGGGGGAGATCCAGATCCCGTACACCTTGTGGCCGCCCGCCGTGACGGACAGTTCACCGGCGTCCGCACCCCGGTCGGCACCCATGCCGGCCGTGCCCGCGGGACCGGGGAACAGGTCGTTGTGGCGGGACGTCTGGTCGTACACCTTCGAGATGCTGCACGTGGTGTTCGCGCAGAAGCCGTCCTGCCGGGCGGCGTTCGCGTAGCCGCCGGCCGCCAGCAACCCGATGTCGGCGCTCGCGCCGTCGGAGACGCGGGTGACCTGGTAGAGCGGGCCGTTGTACGCGGTGAACAGCGCGCGGGTCGAACTGTGGGCGGCGACGCACGGGGTGTCCGCGGCGGCGTAGATGTCGCAGGGCTGGGAACCCGCGGCCTGGGCGATGCCGGGCATGCCGACGAGGACGGTCACCAGGAGGCCGAGGACGGCCCCGACGGACAGCAGGGCGTGGCGCGGCCGGGGTGACGCCCCGGCTGCGAGCGAGGGGAAGAGAGGCGAGGAGGCAGATCTTCTTCTGCGCATGTGTGCTCCCGGAGTGGAGGGTGGAGCTACAACTCGCCCTCGGGACAGCCGAGTTCAGGGCTGCCTGGCGACTGAGACGGAAGTTACAAGCGCTGGTCGATTGCGTCAATATTTGTTGCTTTCCTTTCTGGTCGACCTTTTCCGGTGTCCGAACGTGTGGCTTTGTGGAGCCCGGCGGTCTGTGCGGAGGTCTGCTCCGGCCGACGGCCTCACTCCGCCGGGGCGGGCGAGGCGACGGGGACGTACGCGGTGTTACTGCCGCGTACCGCCACCACGGGCCGGCCCGTGACCGGTGCCGGGCCGACCCACTTCGGCCGGATCATCCCGTTTCTCTTCACGTCCCCGGCATTCGCCCTGAACAGCGGCGCGCCATCGGAAGATGAAGGAGGTACGACGACCGAAAAGCGCCTACGGCGGCCCGCCCGAGTTTTTTCGACCGGCTCTGCTGTGCAACATTCGAGCGAGGTCGAGCAACAGCCTCGGAGGGGAAACGCATTGTCGCCCACCACGGGATCCGAACACCGGTCCCCGCACGTTCTCACACAGTCCAGCGACGAATCCCTTGTCACCGAATGGGCCGGTGGAAAAGGGAAGAACCTGCACACCCTGACCGCGTCCGGATTTCAAGTACCGCGATGGTCGGTCATCGGCCTGGACGTATTCGCGGAATTCAGCCGCGGCAGCGGCCTCGACGGGCACCTGAAGCGGCTGCTCGCCGACGACTGGGAGCCGAAAGCGGGCCGGATCACCGCCGAGATCGCCGGCCTGATCGAGGCCGCTCCGCTCGACGACCGCCTCACCGACGCCATCGGACTGGCCTACGGCCTGGCCGGCGGGGGCGCCGTCGCGATCCGGTCGTCCGGTGCGCAGGAGGACGGCGCACGCCACTCGTTCGCCGGCCAGTTCGACAGCTTCCTCAACGTCCGCGGCCTCGACGAGGTCGTCGCCCATGTCCGCCGCTGCTGGGCCTCGGCCTTCAGCGAACGCTCCCTGCGCTACCGCGCGCGCCACGGGCTGGCGATCGACACCGGAGGCGTCGCCGTCATCGTGCAGCGCATGGTGGCCGCCGAAGTCAGCGGTGTGCTGTTCACCGCCGACCCGGCGAGCGGGCGCACCGACCGGCACGTCGTCAGCGCCGTCCACGGACTGGGGGAGGGGCTGGTCTCGGGCGCCGTCGACGCCGACACCGTCGTCCTGGACGCCGCCACCGGCGAGCCGCTGACCACGGTGATCGGCGACAAACGGGAGCGCTACGACGCCGGATCCGGACCCGGCTGCCAGGTGTCGCCCGTCGCCCGCGAGGACCGCGCCCAACCGGTGCTGACGGCCGCCCGGCTGGCCCGGCTGCACGCGGCCGGGGCCCGCGTCGCCGCCCGGTACGGCGCCCCCCAGGACATCGAGTGGGCCATCGACGAGGACGCCCTGTGGATCCTGCAGAGCCGGCCCGTCACGACCCTCGCCCCGGCCACCGGCCCCGCGCCCGAGCCCGGACAGGACCTGCGGCTGTGGGACAACTCCAACATCATCGAGAGTTTCAGCGGTGTCGTGTCCCCGCTCACCTTCAGCTTCGCCGCCGACACCTACGCGAAGGTATACGACAGCTACGCCCGGGCCCTGGGCGTCCGCGGGGAGCGGCTGCGCGAGGTGCGGGAGTGGACCCCGTACCTCCTCGGCTATGTCCACGGACGGGTCTACTACAACCTTTTCCACTGGTACCGCATGGTGCGCCTCGCCCCGTTGTACCCGCTCAACCGGCGCGTCCTGGAGAAATCCCTGGGAGTCGCCGAGAGCATTCCCGACGAACTCGCGGACACGCTCCACCCGTTCACGCCCCGGCGCGGGCTGCGCGGCCATGCCTCACGTCTGACACGTACGGTCATCTTTGCCGGAAGATTTCTCACCATCCGAAAGTCCGTCGACACGTTTCATCGAGATTTCTATCGCGCATACACGGTATTCAACAATGTCGACTACGACGCGCTGCCGGGAGACGAGACCTACCGCCGTTTCCGGCGGCTCCAGCGGGAACTCATCGAAAAATGGGGCCCGATGCAGACCCTCGACGCCACGATCCTGCTCTCCGTGGGGCTCCTGGCCCTGCTCACCCGCAGATGGCTGCCGGCCGCGCCCGAATGGTTCGTCTGGGCCGCTGCGGCCCCGGGCGACACGGTCGAGTCCGTGGAACCGGTCTGGGCCCTGCGCGAGCTGGCCGCCCAGGCGCGTGCCGACGCCGACATCCCGGCGCTGCTGGAACGCACACCCGACTCCGAGGCCCGACAGGCGCTGGCCGACGGCGGTCACACCGGCTTCCTGCGGGCCGTCGACGCGTACATCGCCGACTACGGCTACCGCAGCCCCGACGAACTCAAGCTGGAGGTCCCCGACCTGCGCGAGAACCCGGCGGGAGTCTTCGCGCTGCTGCGCGAGGTCCTGCCGGACACCGGCGACGGCGGCGGCACGCCGGACCGCGGCGGCGAGGCCGACGCCTACCTCGACGAACACCTGAGCCGTCCGCGACGCCTGGTGTACGAACGGGTGCGCGGCAAGGCCCGGGCCGCCCTCGCCGACCGGGAACGGCTCAGGTTCTGCCGCACCCGCGCCTTCGGAGCGGCCAAGCGCATGCTGCGCGCCCTGGGCCGCGATCTGGCGCGAGCCGGTGCCGTCGACGCCTGGGACGACGTCTTCCTGCTGCGTCTGGAGGAGATCCGGGGCGCCTACGAAGGCACGATCGCCCATACCGAACTGCGGGACCTGGTCGTGCTGCGCCGCCGGCAACAGGCCGCCGACGCCGAACTGCACGCGCCGTCCCGCTTCACCACCCACGGCGCGCCGTACTGGTCCGGCAACCTCGAACGGGCCGGCTGGAGCAGCGGCCCCGCCGCCCCCAGCGGCGCCCGCGAACTGACCGGAGTCCCCTGCTGCCCCGGCGTCGTCGAGGGGCCCGCCGTGGTCACCGACACCCCGCGCGACATCGGCGGCGGCATCCTGCTCGCCTACCGCACCGACCCGGGATGGGTGACCGCGCTCTCCTCGGCCGCGGCCCTCGTCATCGAACGGGGCAGCCCACTGACCCATGTGGCCGTCGTGGCAAGGGAGCTGGGCATTCCGACCGTCGTCCAGGTCAAGGGCGCCACCACCGAGATCCGCTCCGGCACCCGGCTGCGGGTCGACGGCGCCGCGGGGACGGTCACCGTACTCGCCGACCCGCCCCACGACAGCCCGGCCGCCGCGGACAGCCCCCGAACGGAGACACACCAGTGATCCTCACCGAGGAACGGCTGCAGGACCTGCTCGACAAGTCGCTCGCCGAACTCCCCCCTGACACCGAGTGGGCCGTGACCCTGGAGGGCTCCATCGCGGAAGGGTTCGGCAACCCCTCCTCCGACATCGACTTCCTGCTCGTGAGCCGCACGGACGACGATCTGCCGACCATGCCGTCGCTGCTGTTCGTGGACGGCAGGCGGGTGGAGATCCGCACCCGGTCGGTGCGCCGGCTCGCCGACCAGTTCACGGCGCTGGAGCAAGGAGCGGGACGGCCGGGCCGGATCTCCGAGGATCTCCTCAACCGCTGTCAGCGGGTGCTGCACAGCCATCCGCTGCGCGGGCACGGCCTCATCGAGGAAGTGAAGGCGCTGCTGCCCGTGGAGCGCTTCCGCCGGATCGCCGCCGACTGGTGGGCGCACCGGGCCCGGCAGTCCCTGCGGCACGCGATGGCGCTCCAGTGCCTCGGTGAGAGCGAAGAGGCGGTCGACTGGACGCGCGCCGCGCTCGTGCAGAGCGTCAAGTCCTGGGCGGCCGGCCTGGGCGAGACCTATCTCGAACCCAAGTGGCTGTCCATGCAACTGGACCGGGCGGGACGGGCGGACATACGCGACCGCTACTGGGAGCTCGAATCGGCCGCGGTCCGGCCCGGCGACACCGATGCCGCCCAGGCCCACCTGACCGGCTGCCTCGACTTCGCCGAGAACCTCGGACTCACCAAGGTCCCCCGGCGGCCCGAGCGGCTCACCGTCGAACGCGTGGCCCGGGTGACCACCTGGCAGACCGGCGAACGGATCCACGTCGTCCGCGGCCGACGCGACGTGTTCGTCCTCGGCGCCGACGCCGGAGCCGTCTGGCGCTCCCTCGTCCTGGGCAGGCCGCTGCCCCGAGTGCTGGCCGGGGCCGCCGGTACCGGGGTCGCCGATCCCGGAGCGCTGTTGGCCGTCTTCCTGCGTTACGGACTGATCCGCCTCGCCTGGAAGGGCGGCGGCGCCGTCACCCCGGCACTTCCCCTCGCCGCTCCGCCCGGCCCCGTGACCCCGCCGCCCTCCACCGCGCAGCCGCTGCTCTCCGTGCGCGGCGCGGCCGTCGGCGAAACCCGCTCGGTCGACCTGGTGCCCCTGCCCGCCGACCGGTTCGCCGCCGCCGCCATGGCTCTGGTGTGGTCCAACGTGGTGGTCGAGAACGCCGTCGAGGACCTGACCGGGGCCCTGCGCAGAGGCCAGCACCGGGTGGCCGAACTCACCGCGCGCCGCGCCGTGCACGCCGCGCTGCGCGCGCTGTTCAGCGCCCACGGGGTCGATCCACTGCCCGCGGACGCCGACCTCGTACGGCGTATGGACCTGCTTCCCGCAGTCACCCGGCCGATCGGCGTGCACGCCGCGGAGCTGCTGGTGCGGGGCGTGGACTCGGCGGAGGACGGCGCCGCCCTCCGCGCGGAGCTGCGTCGCTTCATCGGCCTGGTGCGGGGTGCCGTGGGCGCCGACTCCTTCCCGCTCTCGTTCGACTCCGCCCACACCTGGCGGGCGACGCTGCAGCTCGGCCACGACTGGCTGCGCATGGGCGCCCACCTCGGCGCGGAGCTGCCCATCGAAGAGGCCCGCGACCTGCTGGCCGGCAACGGGGCCCAGCCTCATCAGGCCCGGTGACGGCGCCGGGCTCCCGAGCATCCCACCCGACGTTCCGCGCGGAGGATCCACCGATGTCCGATCCGATGAACTCCGGTCCGATGAAAACCGATACGTCGGCTTCCGATCCGATGACGTCTCAGCCGAGGGTGGCCGACCCGACGGCGGCCGATCCGGCGGTGCCCGATCCGGCGGTGTCCGGCCCGATGACGGTGCTGGTGACCGGCGCCAGCGGCTTCGTGGGCGCCGAGGTGACCGCCCGGCTCACCGCCGCCGGTCACACCGTGCTGGCCGTGCTGCACCGCAACGGCGACCTCGTCCGCAACAACGGCAGAAGGCTCACCGCAGATCCGGGCACCCTCACCCGGATGACCGGTGACATCACCCGCCCCGGCCTCGGACTGAGCGGCGACGACCGGCGGCTCGCCGCCACCGCCGACCGGATCGTGCACTGCGCCGCCGTCACCGACTTCGGACTGCCACCGGAACGGTACGAGCGCGTCAACGCCGAGGGCACCCGGCACGTCCTCGGCGTCGCCCTGGCGGGCGGTGTCCCCCTGGTGCACGTCAGCACCGCCTACGTGTGCGGCGAACGCGACGGCACCGCGTACGAGGACGAACTCGACCTCGGCCAGCGCCCCGGCAACGACTACGAGAAGAGCAAGCTGGCCGCGGAGACCCTCGTCCGCAAGGCCGCGGCGGACGGCCTGAGAGTCGCCGTGGTCCGCCCGAGCATCGTCACCGGCGCCACCCGCACCGGCCGTGTCCGCGACCTCAAGACCATCTACCCCGTGCTCCGCGTCCTGACCAGAGGCCTGGTCCGCACCGTGCCCGGCCACCAGGACGCCGTCCTCGACCTGGTCCCGGTCGACCGGGTCGCCGACCTGGTGACGGAGGCCGCCATCCGGTTCCAGGACGCCGAGGGCCGCACCCTGCACGCCGTCGGCCACGAGCTGACCCTGCGGGACATGTCCGACGTCCTCGCCGAGTACCCGTCCCTCCACGTGCCGCGCTTCGTCCCCCCGTCCGCGTTCTCCGCCACGGCCCTGCCCGGCCGCGAACGCCCCTACTACGACCGTGTCGTCTCCCTGTACGCCCCCTACTTCCGGCGCCGCGTCCGCTTCGACGCCACCCACGCCGAGGACTTCGGCCACCGCCCGCCCGCGACGGGCGCACATGCCTACCTGCGCCGCCTCCTCGACCACTGCCTCGCGACCGGCTACCTCGGCCCGACCCCGCGCAAGGAGCCGGCCGCCGCCCGACCCGACGGGAGCACCCACCGATGACGCCCGCCCACCCCACCGAACCCTCGTACGGCATACCCGTCTCACCGCTGCTGACCTGCCACCCCGACAAGCAACGCCTGTACGGCGCGGACACCTACTACCAGGAGAGCCACGACCAACTCGCCGCCCTCACCGGCGACATCACCGGCTTCGCCCACCGGCACGCACTGCTGCTCCTCAAGCCCGACGCCGTCGTGGCCCGCCGGCTGGACGTGGCCGTGGACTGGCTGGCCGGTCAGGGCTTCAGGATCGTCGGCGCGGCCGTCACCCGGCTGACCCGCACCATGATCCGCTCCCTGTGGTACTTCCAGTGGAACCTCGCCACCCCCTACCGCAGGCGGCTGGCCGCACTCTTCCTGGAGGACGCCGACGCCCTCGTGCTCCTCGTCCGACCCGTCCACGACCTGGACGTGCCCGCCTCGGTCGAACTCACCCGGCTCAAGGGACCCACGGACCCGGACGCCCGCAGGCCCGGCCAGCTGCGTCATCTCCTGGGCCGCTACAGCTACTTGCTGAACCTCGTGCACACCCCCGACGAACCCGCCGACGTCCTGCGCGAGTTGGCCGTCCACTTCGACGACAGCGAGCGCGACCGCCTGTTCCGCTCCGCCCTCGCCGACGAGGACCGCACCGGGCATGCCCGGGAACTGACCGGCCGGTTGTACGACGCGACCGCGCCCCGGGACCTCGCCTTCGATCCCGCCGTCGCCCGGCTGCGCGCCACCGTGTCCCGGCACCCGGGCACCGACCCCTCCGCCACCCCGCGCACGCTGCTGGAGACCGCCTGGCGGCTGGAGATCGGACTCGACCCGTGGGACGCCGTCATCGTCGGCTCGAAGGTGCTTCCCATGCGGCAGCCGGGCCGGACGCCCGTGCTGGACGGAGCCGACGCCGACACCTGGCGCCTTCACCTGGACACCGTCCGCGTCACCGCGAACTGAGGAGCGGCCCATGCAGTTCACCCGGACACTCCCCAAGGAACTGGTCCACCGCTCCGCGACGGCGGAGGTCTTCCTGACCGACGCCGAACGGCACGGCGAGAACGAGATACTGCTGGCCGCACGGTTCCCCCGCCGTCACGCCTTCTACGACGACACCACCGGCCCCGGCGACCGCCTCGACCCCTTGCTGCTCCTCGAGGCGTGCCGGCAGGGCATCTTCGTGGTGGCCCACCGCCACCTCGGCGTCCGGCTGGGGCACAAGTTCCTGCTCCGGGCGGTCGAGTTCGAGGTGCCGGACCCGGCCGCCCTCACCCGGGAGGACCGGCCCACCGAGGCGGTCGTCGTCACCCGGATCGAGAAGCGGTTCCGGACCCGGGCCGAAGTACGGGGCCTGCGCCTCTGCTTCACGCTGGCCATCGGCGGCCGGGAGGCCCTGCTGGCCCGCATCGACTACTCCTGGATGCCGCCCGAGGACTGGACGCGTCTGAGGGCCGGACAGCGCGGCGCGCTCGGCCTGCCGGCCGTGCCCGTCGCCCTGCGCGGAGCACGCGTCGAGCCCGCACTCGTCGGCCGGCGCACCCCTGCCAACACGGTCATCTCCCCGCCGCGCACCGCGGACGACGGCACCCACACGGCAGACCTGGTCGCCGAGACCAGCCACCCCACCCTCTACGACCACTGGGTGGACCACGTGCCCGGCATGCTGGAGCTGGAGGCGTTCCGCCAACTCGCCCTGCGCGCCTGCGTGTCCGCCGGAACCGTCCGCACACCCAGCCCGCTGCCCGTCGCCCTGAGAGCACGGTTCCGATGTTTCGCCGAGATGGATCTGCCGCTGGTGTGCCGGACCGCTCCGGCCCGGCCGGGCGCCGACATCGAGTGCACCCTGCGCCAGCCAGGCACCCTGGCCGCCGAGGCCAGCATCAGGCTCGCCGACCCGGACACCCGACCGGCTCGTTCCGTGGCGGCCCCGACCACCCACAGGGCCGCATGAGTTCGGCCGTACCGAACCGAGACGCACCTCACCGGAAGGTCCCCGCAGTGCCCACCGCCGCTCCGCACGTGCCCGCCCGACCGGGCCGGCGTCTGCCCGCCCGCCCTGGCCGTCAGGTGCCCGCTCGACTCGGCCGTTTCGTGCTGCGCATGTTCCGGCCGCAGATCTACGTCACCTACGGGCTGCTGTGGGTCCTCGCCCTGGAGGGCACGGCGGTGGCCGCGACCGGCACGGCCTGGCGTCCCTCCGGTGCCACCGCGATCCGGGTCGTCAGCGTCGTACTGGCCCTGTTGTTCCTGCGGATGCTGGACGAACAGAAGGACCTCGCCCACGACCGTGTCCACCACCCGGACCGGCCGCTCGTCACCGGCGCGATCAGCGCGGCCGAACTGCGCGGCGCCATGGGGGCGATCACCGTGGTGGTGACCGGTCTGAACGCGGCCCGCTCGACGACCGACGCCCTGCTGATTCTCGCGGCCCTCGGATACGGGCTGTTCCTCGCCCCGCTGGAACGGCTCGTTCCCGCCGTGGGCGAACGGCCCCTGCTCGGCCTGGCGTTCACCTACCCGGTCCAACTGCTGCTCGGCGGCTATGTCTACGGATCCCTCGTCGCCGCGGGGACCGTCACCGCCGACTGGCGCGGCGCCGTGCTGCTCGCCCTGTGCGCCTGTGTGTTCCTGCACTTCGAGTTCGCGCGCAAGACCGCCTGGGAAGCGCCACCGGGCGCCCGGCTGTACTCGTCCGTCCTCGGCCCGAGGCGCGCCGCGGCGGTGACCGCGGGCTTCGCGGCCGGCGCCGTCGGCTGCGAGGTCGCGCTGCTCGCCCCGCACGGTCCGCTCGCCCTGCTGCCCTGCCTGGCGGCCGTCCTTCCCGCCCACGGCACCCGGCGGTTCCTGGCCGCCGGCCACGGTGGGTGGCCGGTGCCCGCCGCGATCGCTTTCGTCGTGGCCACCCACCTCGCGCTGGTCGTCCGGGCGGTGCTGCTGCCATGACCGCCGAACTTCCCCTGTCCTGCGAGGAGTTGCTGACCACCACGCGGTCGGTGCGGTACGGCCTCGACCTGGACCGGGCGGTGGACCCGGCCCTGGTCGAGGACTGTCTGAGCATCGCGCTCCAGGCGCCGAACGGCTACAACCGGCAGAACTGGCGCTGGATCGTGGTCACCGACCCGCGCGTCCGGACGGATGTCGCCGAGGTGTACCGGGCCGCGTTCTACGAACGCAACTCCGCCCGTCTCGACCGGCCGGCGGACCTGCCCGAGGGCGTACGCTCGGTCCTCGTCTCCGCCCGGGCGCTGGCCGACCGGCTGCACCGGGTACCGGTCCTGGTCATCCCGTGCCTCGAAGTGCCCGGTGGACAGCTGCCCACGGGCAACCAGGCCGGTCTGTGGGCGTCGTTGCTGCCGGCCGCCTGGAGCTACGCGCTGGCCGCCCGCAGCCGCGGCCTGGTCACCGCCTGGACGGCGGTGCACCTGGACCGTGAACGGGAGGTCGCCGACCTGCTGGGCCTGCCGCCCACGGTCCGCCAGGGCGCCCTGCTGCCCACGGCCCACCCCCTGCGCGACACGTTCCGCCCGGGCCCGAGGCTGCCCCTGGACCAGGTCCTGCACCACGACGGCTGGCAGGGCACCCGGCAGGCCTGAAGCCCCGCGCGCGGGAACGATTCGGCCGTTCCGCGCGGGGCTCGGCCGACCTCCGATTTCCGCCGCCCGCGCTTCAGCCGACCGTCGGGCTGGGGGTCGGGCTGTTGGTGTTCACGTTGAGGTCGGGGCGCGGGGTGAGGACGACCAGCGGGGCGCCGGGCTGCGGCGCGGGCGGCGTGAGCTGGTCCTTGGGGAGCGTGGGCGGGGCACTCTGCTGGGCGATGACCTGGGCGAAGTTGATGGTGCCGGTCTTCTCCATCATGGTGATGTGGTCGAGGACCGTGTCGTTGGCGAGGTCCGCGAGCTCGCGTACGAGGGAGTTGTTGGTGGTCGCGCGCACCTTGGCGATCACCGAGAAGATGGAGCCGTGCGTGACGCGCAGGATGTGGGCGGTGGTCGAGTCGAACTGCTTGCCGGTCAGGGCCGCGGAGGTCGCCACGAACTGCTGCTGCTGCGGAGACGCCTGGTTGGGCAGAGTGATGTTCAGCTGGGCGGCGACCTTGCGGTCCAGGTCGTCGAGACGGGCGTGACCCACGATCAGGTGCTTGCCGGCCTCCCGCATCGCCGCGGTCGAGCCCTTCTTGAGCGCGATCTCGCCCAAGGGGTACTCCCACAGCCCGGCCGCGCGGACCTTGACGACGAAGTCGCGGTCGGCCTCGGTGACCGGGCCCCACTGGGTGTCCGCGATGACGCGGGTCTGGGCGCTGGACGCGGTCTCGAACCCGAGCATGGCCGGGTATGCCAGCGCGGCGAGAGTCAGAGTCACCGCGCCGCCCACGAAGACCGTTCCTGCCAAGTTGCGTGAGACGGGCATGATGCCTCCTGACGTATCGATCAGATTTCACAGGGGGTACGGATGTCGCGGCCCCATTGATCATTTTGCCGGGTAAAATCTGACCTCTTCGCTGTGTTGTGCGTCACAGTCGGTGCACAGGTTGTCGGTTCGGTGCGGCGCGGTGCCGTCGGCGGCGCCGGATCCAAGGGGCCGGCCGGGAGCCGGCAGGGGTCGTCCGGCGGCCGTCCGGCGGGCGTCCTCGGCGGGAACGTACGGGGGAACCCCCGGGCGCGTCCGGCGAGGTCCGCGAAATCGTCTCCATCAATCGATTGATCGGCGCCTCCCGGCGGCATATCCTCCCCGCCATGTCCGACTCGCCACCCGCCTCACCGGCCCCGGCCCCACCGCCCGCCGACGCCAGCCGTGAACGCATCATCGCGGCGGCCACCTCCCTCTTCGCCGACCACGGCTACGACGGCACGAGCACTCGGCGGATCGCCGCCGAGGCAGGGCTGAACATGGCCACCGTCGCCTACCACGTCGGCGGGAAGCCGGACCTCTACCGCGAGGTCATGCTCCGCGCCCACCTCGCCGAGCAGCGGGTGCTGACGGACGCGCTGGCCGCCTTCCGGGAGCTCGCGCCCACCGATCCGGCCGCGGCCGTCACCGGCCTGGTCGACCGCTACCTCGACTTCTGTCTCGACCAGCCGCACATCCCGGCCCTGTGGATGCGCCGCTGGCTCTCGGACGCCGCCGAGTTCGCGGATCTGGAGGCCGCCTACGCACGGCCGCTCGTCGACGCGGTCCGCGACACCGTGCGCGAGGCCGTCCCGTCCGCGGGGTCCGGATCCGCCGAGCCCGCCGACGTCGAGATGACCGTCTGGACGGTGCTGTGGAGCACCCACGGCTTCTGCCGCTCGGGCATCCGCGCCGAGGTGCCGCGCTTCCGCGCCCACCTGCGCGCCCTCGTCCTGCGCGAACTGGGGATCGCCGCCCCGCGACCGCGCGACCGGGAGCGCGGATGACGACCGCCCTGGTCCCCCCGGCCGCCGTCGGCGACCTCACCCGGCGCCGCCTGTTCGTCTACGGACTCGGCTCGGTCGGCACCGGCGTCTTCTCCACCGTCCCCGGCCTGCTGCTCCTCTACTTCATGACCGACGCGCTCGGCGTCCCCGCCGGCATCGCCGGACTCGTCGTCGCCCTGCCCAAGGCCTGGGACGCCGTGTTCAACCCGCTGGTCGGGGCGGCGAGCGACCGTGAGGCCGTCCGCACCGGCCACCGGACCCGGCTGCTCGTCGCTGGCGGGCTCGCGCTGCCGGCCGCGTTCGCGGCGATGTTCCTGTCACCGATGACCGGCACGGGCGCGGCGGTGTGGGTGGCGGTCACCTTCGTCCTGGCCGCGAGCGCCTTCGCACTGTTCCAGGTGCCCTACGTCGCCCTGCCCGCCGAGATGTCCCCCGTGCCGTCCGTCCGCACCCGGATCATGGTCTGGCGGATCGTCTTCCTGACCCTGGGCATCCTCGTCGCGGGCGGTGCGGCACCCCTGGTGGTCGACGCCGCGGGCGGAGGCCGCAAGGGATACGGCACGATGGGGCTGACCGTGGGCCTCGTCATCGCGGCGGTCCTGCTGGTGCCCGCGTTCGGCACCCGCTGGGTGCGCTCACGGCCCGGACCCGAACCCCTCGGACTGGTCGCCGCCTTCCGCACCGCACGCGGCAACCGCGCCTTCTTCGCGCTGCTGCTCTCCTTCGTGCTCCAGGCCGCCGCCGTCGCGATCATGCTCGCCGCCGCACCGTACGTCGCCACCTACCGCCTCGGCGGCTACGGCCTGACCTCGATGCTCTTCGTCTGCCTGGTCGCACCCAGCGCCGTCGCCGTCCCGCTCTGGGCCAAGGCCGCCGGACGGTGGGGACGGCTGCGCTGCCTCACCGTCGCCACCTGCGGCTACGCCCTCGGCGCCGCCGCCCTGCTCCCGGCCGCCGGAAGCGGCAGCGGCACCGCCGCGGTCGCCGCGACCCTCGCGCTGTGCGGACTGCTCGGCGTCTGCTACGCGGCCCTCCAGGTCCTGCCGCTCGCCCTGCTGCCCGACACGGTGCACGCCGACACGGCGCGGACCGGACAGGTCCAGTCGGGCGCGTTCACCGGACTGTGGACGGCGGGGGAGACCGTCGGCCTCGCGGCCGGACCCGGCGCCTACTCGATCGCCCTGGCCGCCACCGGCTTCGTCTCCTCGACCCTGGACCACCCGGTCGCCCAGACCGCCACCGCGCGCACCGGCATCCTCCTCGGCTTCAGCCTCGTGCCCGCCCTGCTCATGCTGCTCTCCCTGCCGGCCCTGCGCGCCTACGGCCGCCGCCGCGCCGTACGAGAAACGGAAACTCCCCGATGACGACTCCTCAGCAGACCACCGCGGGTGCTCCTGCCGCCCACCCGGGCCTGCCCGAGACCGGCCGCTCCGGTGCCGACCTCCTCGCCGACCTCGCCGTCCTCACCGCCGCCGACCTGCCCACCCGGGGCGGCAACACCACCGCCTACGTCTACGACAGCGGCCGTCCCGAAGTACGCGAGGCCGCCGAACGGGCCTACCTGACGATGATGGAGGTCAACGGTCTGGACCCGACCGCGTTCCCCAGCATCGTCGCCCTCGAACGCCAGGTCGTCGGCGCGACCGCCACCCGCCTCGGCGGCGACGACACCACCCCCGGCATCTTCACCAGCGGCGGAACCGAATCGATCATCCTCGCGGTGAAGGCCGCACGGGACGCCCGCCCGGACGTCCTCGCCCCGGAGATCGTCGTCCCCGTCACCGCCCACGCCGCCTTCCACAAGGCCGGCAGCTATCTGCGGGTCACCGTGCGCAGCGCGCCCGTCGACCCCGTGACCTACCGCGCGGACCCCGCCACGATGGCCGAACTCTGCAACGAGAACACGGTCCTCGTCGTCGCCTCCGCACCCTCCTACGCCCACGGCGTCATCGACCCCGTCGCCGAGATAGCCGCCGACGCCGCCGCCCGCGGCATCCTCTGCCACGTCGACGCGTGCGTCGGAGGCTGGCTGCTGCCCTGGCTCGCCGAGGCCGGCGCGCCCGTCCCGGCCTTCGACCTCTCCGTCCCCGGCGTCACCTCCCTCTCCTGCGACCTGCACAAGTTCGGCTACGCCCCCAAGGGCGCCTCCGTCCTGCTGTTCCGTGACGAGGCACTGCGTCTCGACGCCTACTACGCCTGCGCCACCTGGCCCGGCTACAGCGTCGTCAACTCCACGATCCAGAGCAGCAAGGGGGCGGGCCCGCTCGCCGGGGCGTGGGCCACCCTTCAGGCACTCGGAGCCGACGGCTACCGCGAACTGGGCCGCGCCGCCCTGTCCGCGACCCGGACACTGATCAGCGGCGTCCAGGAGATCGACGGCCTCACCGTCCTCGGCACCCCCGAGGCCACCCTGGTCGCCATCGGCACCGATCCGGCGGCCGAGACCCCGCTCGACCTCTTCGCCCTCGCCGACGAGACCCGCGCCCGGGGCTTCTTCCTCCAGCCGCAGCTCAGCCTGGACGGGCTGCCCGCCAACCTGCACCTGACCCTCACCGGGGTCAGCGAGCGGGGCGTCGAGGAACTGCTCGCCGTCCTGCGCGAGTGCGTCGACGTCGTCCGTCCGCTCGGACCCCCGACACCGCCCGCGGACATCGTCGACCTGCTCGGGCAGGTGGACCTGACCGAACTCGACAACGCCTCCTTCGCGGCACTGCTCCCGGCCGCGGGCATCGACCTGAGCGGCGACGGCGCGGCCCGGATGGCCCCGGTCAACCGCCTCCTGGACGCCCTCCCGGCGACGACCCGCGAGGTCATCGTCACCCGTTTCCTGTCCGCTCTCTACAGTCCGTACCTGGGAGGGTGACCCGCCGGGCCGGGGCGACGCGGGTGACCGCCGTGCCGCGGCGACCGGGCCGCGTCGGCCGGGGCGGGTGTCGCGCTCAGCGCGCGACGCGCTGCTTCCGGCCGCCGTGGCGCAGGCGCATCCCTCCGTAGACGAGATCGGCGAGAAGGACGACGACGCCGATGACCAGCAGGTAGAACAGCCCGTGGGCGGCGACCCCGATGATGCCCAGGACGACCGCCACGAGAATCAGGAACAGAAACAGGCTCATCGGGCCCTCCCGGGCTCTCGGCGCGGATCAGCGACGGGCGAGCCGCCGCTCGCCCTTGACACCCGGCGTGTACTCGAGTTCGTAGTGCGCGAAGACCTCCGGCTCGTCCGTGGCGGGCAGCACACCGTCCGTGTCGATGGAGGGGGCCCTCTTCACCAGACTCCGGTCGTGGGCGACCCTCAGGTAGCCCGGGCCGACGGTCGCCCGGTCCAGGGGGACGAACACCAGGCGGTGGCGGGTGGGAAGGCCCACGGTCACGGTGGCGAAGGAAGGATCGTCGGTGGCCGTGTCGACGTAGACGGACTCCAGGGTGCCGATCTTGTGGCCACCGGGGTCCACCACGTCGTGACCACGCCATTCGCGGATGTCACCTGCCTCGAACATCATGTGCCTCCGATGCGGGGGTTCCCCTTCTGGGTTCCCCCGATCGCGGGTCTGATGCCTTGACGGCTCCGGCACCCTGCCGGCGGGCGGTTTGCTTTGATGATCGAGAACGCAATAACTTACTTGCTGTGACCATGACACGCAGAGCGATCATCAAGGGAATGGCTGCCGCCCCGTTCATCGGAGCCGCCGGCAGTGTCCTCTCCGCATCCCCGGCTCAGGCGGCGACCATCGACGCCGGCCAGTTCACCCTCACCGCCCGAACCGCCAACAGCTACGGTGAGTTCGCCGATCTGACGGTGGGTCTGGCGACGAAGCTGCCCAAGGTGGACGCGACCGCGGTCATCGCCGATGTCAACCGCAACGCCACCCACCTGACCAGCGCCCCCAGCACGTCCGAGGCGTTCCAGACGGGCTTCGCCTGGGACTCCGACGACCAGGCGGTCGACTACTGGATTCCGCAGGGCGTCACCACCAGCGCCGACGCCTACGGCAACGGCACCTACCCCGAGGGCGGAACCAACCGTGTCGTCCTCGCCTCCTGGTACTTCGAGACCAACCCCGACGACGACCCGACGGACAAGTACGCGCTCGACAAGGGCCTGAGGCTCACGGTCGTCAACTACAACAACGAGTCGGCGCCGAAGTACCGGCACGTCCTGCTGGTGGAGCCCGTCAAGACCGCGACGGGCGAGTTCTCGTTCAACCCCATCCGCAAGCACGCGGGCGGCATCATGTGGTACGGCAACCTGCTCTACGTGGTGGACACCTACAAGGGTCTGCGGGTATTCGACCTGAACACCCTGTTCAAGGTGCCGCTGACCGAGAAGGACGTGTGCGGTCTGCACACCGACGGGCAGTACTACGGGTACGGGTACCAGTACGTCCTGCCGCAGAGCCATGCCTACGACAACGCGGGAACCTACCTGCGCTACACGGCCATCGGGCTCGACCGCGCCAGCACCCCCGACAGCCTCGTCGTGAGCGAGTACTCCCTGTCGGGCACGGTCAACTACAAGGACGGCACCTTCAACGGCACGGGTGAGGGCACCGGCACGCCCAAGGTGGTCCGCTGGAACCTCGACTACACGGACCGCAGGCTCGCCTCGCTCACCGCGACGGAGGCGGTCACCGTCAGCCAGCAGAAGATCCAGGGCGTGGTGTCCCGCAACACCAAGCACTTCCTCGCCGCCAGCGACGGCCCCTCCACCAAGGGAACACTGCGCACCTTCACCTCCGGTGCCTCGACCGCGAGCGCGGTGTGCGACCTCGTCATCGGGTGCGAGGACCTCAGCTACCACAGCAGCGGGGCGTCCAACTGGTCGTTCGGCGAGTCCGTGATCTGGAACGTGGGCGAGTACGTCAACAAGCGCTACGTGTACGCGGTCCACGCGGACGGTTCGTAGCCGGTGATGGTGCTCACGCCAGGCGCGGGCGGCTGACCGCCGCGGGGGAGGGGCTGGAGACCGACGCGAGCGGATCGGCGCGCGGACTGTGACCGGCCCGTGCGTCGGGGGCCGCCTGCCGGTCGACCAGTCCGTTGAACTGGAGCCGCCGCAGAGCCAGAATGGCCGGATGCGCCGTCTCGTCGTCATCGACGCTCCGTCCAATCTCGGCCTCCGGCCGCCCGCCGAAGGCACCGTGCCCGGGTGTTACAAGCTCGCGGGCGCGCTGCGCGAGCAGCGGCTGCCGCAGCGGCTCGGGGCGTACGAGGGCG
Organism: Streptomyces sp. NPDC002698; assembly: GCF_042888945.1. Taxonomy (NCBI): domain Bacteria; kingdom Bacillati; phylum Actinomycetota; class Actinomycetes; order Kitasatosporales; family Streptomycetaceae; genus Streptomyces; species Streptomyces sp. NPDC002698. The sequence goes on along the minus strand of NZ_JBIAQM010000015.1, from coordinate 78,141 downwards.
GAGTCGTCGTTCCGCCCCGCTACGACCGCGGCGGATGGCGGGAGGGCGACGGCGTGTTCAACGCCGAGGCCATCGCCACGTACAGCCGCAAGCTCGCCGACCGCGTCGAGCACCACGTCCGGGCGGGAGACTTCCCGGTCGTCCTGGGCGGGGACTGTTCCATCCAGCTCGGTGCCTCGCTCGCCCTGCGCAGGATCGGACGGTACGGACTCGTCGTCATCGACGGGTCCGCGGACTTCCGGCACCCCGGCAACTCCGGCCGCGTGGGCGCCGCGGGCGGCGAGGAACTGGCCATCGCGACCGGCCGGGGCCAGCGGGACCTGACGGATCTCGAAGGACTGCGGCCGTACGTCAGGGACGAGGACGTACGGGTCTTCGGCATCCGGGACTACGACGACGAGCGGGCCGAACTCACCGAGTTGAAGATCATGAACGCGACGGTCGGAGAGATCCGGGAGTGGGGGGCCGGTGAACTGGCGGGCGTGGTCCTGCGGACTCTCGAAGTGCCCGTGACCGAGGGGTTCTGGGTTCATCTGGACGCGGACGTGCTGGACCCGTCCGTCATGCCCGCCGTCGACAGTCCCGACCCCGGCGGGCTGCTGCCGGATGAACTCGCCGCGCTGCTGCGGACCTTGGTGCGATCGGAGCGGTGCGTCGGCTTCAACCTCACCATCTACGACCCCGATCTCGACCCCGACGGAACCTGCGCGGCCCTCCTCGCCGACCTCCTCCAGTCGGCCTTCACCGACGCCTGACCGGGAAGGGCTTCGAGCGGCCTCCGTACCGCCGGACGCGACCGGGAGTGATGCCGGGCCGGTGCCCTGCGCGGCGCCCGCCCCCGGCAGGCGCCCGCCGGGCCCGGTGCCGGATCAGGTCACGCGGTGTCCTCCGTCGACGTGCAGCACCGTTCCGGTGATGAACCCGTTGCGCATCACCGAGAGGAACGCCTGCGCGATGTCGTCGGGAGTGCCGACACGGCGGGCCGGGAGTCTCGCGGCCAGCTCGGCGAAGGCCGACTTCTTGTCCATGCCGAGCTGGTCCCAGAGGGGAGTGTCCACCCAGCCCGGGGAGATCACGTTCACGCGCACGGGCGCCAGTTCGACCGCCAGCCCGTACGCCAGTGACGCGAGCGCGCCGTTGGCCGCGGCCATGATGGTGTTCGCCCCGTTCGGCCGGTAGGCGTTGATGCCCGAGGTGTAGGTGATCGAGCCGGTGACGCGTCCGGCCGCGTGCTTGGCGACCAACCAGGCACCGATCAGCTTGGTGTTCACCAACGCCCGTGCGGTCGCGGTGGCCAGGTCGGCGGTCCGGCCGTACACACCGGTCGCGTCCGCCGCGGTGACCGCAACGTGGTCCACCCGCTCCACCCGGGCGAACAGTTCGGCGACATCCTCCTCCCGCCCCAGGTCGGCCGCGATCGTACGGACCCTCCCGCGCCCGGGACGCTCCAGTTCCGCCCGCGCCGTCGCGAGCCGGTCCGCGGACCGGCCGACGATCGTCACATCCGTTCCCTCGGCCAGCAGAGTCCGTGCCAGAGCCAGGCCCATACCGGAGCTGCCGCCGATGATGATCGTGTCTGTCATGGTCCGAGACTGTGCCGCCGGGCCTGTTCCGGGAAGGCCGCGCGGTTCCTGGGTGTGCCACGGCCACCCGGGAGCGGACCGGTCGGTGGCAGACTTCACGCCGTGAACGCGATGGCCCAGTTCCTACGGATCCGACGCGGGCGGATCGGCCCGGCCGACGTCGGGCTGCCCACCGGTCCGGGCATCCGGCGCACACCCGGGCTGCGCCGCGAGGAACTGGCCGTGCTGGCCGGCGTGAGCGTGGACTACTACGTCCGGATCGAACAGGGACGGGAGACCGCGCCCAGCGACGCGGTACTGGACGCGCTGGCCCGTGCCCTGCGGCTCACCGCCGACGAGCACACCCACCTCCTCGGCCTCGCCGACCAGGCCGCCGGACGGACACCACGCCGTCGGCCGGCCGGTCCGCGACCGCCCGGACCCGGCCTGCGGCTGCTCCTGGAATCGGTCCGGCCCAGCCCCGCGTACGTGCTCGACGAGGTCAACGACGTACTGGCCGCGAACCCGGAGGGACTCGCCCTGATGGCGGGGCTCGGCGACTGGCCCTCCGGGCAGCGCAACACGATCCGGTACACCTTCCTGCACCCGGCCGCGCGGACCCTCTTCGCCGACTGGGAACGGGTGGCCCGCAACTGCGTCGCGCACCTGCACACCGCCGAACTGACCGCCCCGGGGCGGACCGCGGCGCTGGTCGCCGAACTGGTGGCGGCCGGCGGCGAGTTCGCCGCCCTGTGGCGCAGGCACGAGGTCTGGGTCAAGCGGGCCGGTCAGACCGCGTTCCGGCACCCGGTGATCGGCTCGGTCACCCTCGCCAACGAGATACTCGGCCCCGCCGGCGACGACCGGCGCATCCTGATCTACCAGGCCCCGCCCCATACCCCCGAGCACGACGCCCTGGTCCTGCTGTCCATGACCACCCAGGACGCGGGAACCCCGTGAACCCCGTGAACTCGTGCTTGAAGGGGCGAAGGGGTCACTGACCGTTCTTCACACCCGGGCGGTGGGTGAAGGCGCCCCGGTAGGCGGCCGGGGTCATGCCGATCTGGCGGCTCAGGTGCTGGCGGAGCGACTCGCCGGAGCCGAGGCCGCTGCGGCGGGCCACGTGCTCGACGGTGAGATCGGTGGTCTCCAGCAGTTCGCGGGCCCGCAGCAGCCGCTGCTGCAGCAGCCATCGGAACGGCGTCACACCGGTCTCGGCCGTGAAGCGGCGGGTCAGGGTCCGCACACTGACCTTCGCCCGGCCGGCCAGGTCGTCCAGTGAGATGGGCCGGTCCAGGTTCCGCAGTGCCCAGACGCGGGCCGCGTCCAACGAGGAATCGGTCGTGGCCGGCAGCGGGGTCCGCACGAACTGCGCCTGCCCGCCCTGGCGCACCGGGGTGACGACCGCCGCGCGGGCCGCCGTGTTGGCCACGGCCGCGCCGTAGTCGGAGCTGATCAGGTACAGGCACAGGTCGATCCCGGCGGCCGAACCGGCGCCGGTGACGATCCGTCCGTCCTTCGCGAACAGCCGGTCGGCGTCCACGCGTACGGAGGGGAAGGCGCGCCGCAGTTCCTCGGCGAGAGCCCAGTGGGTGGTGGCGACACGGCCGTCGAGGAGCCCGGCCTGAGCGAGGACGAAGGCGCCGCTGCAGATCGAGGCGACGCGCTTGCCAGCGGCGGCCGCCTCCCGCAGGGCCTCCAGCGCGGCCGGCTCCGCGTCGTACCGGTTGGTGGTCGAGGGAACGATCACCGTGTCCGCCGCCGCGATCACCTGGAGGCCGTGCCGGATCACCACCTCGATCCCACCGGACGCGGCGACCGTACCGGGCACGGTGGTGCACACCGTCACCTCGTAACAGGGGCGCCCGTCGAGTTCGGCGGCGCCGAGCAGTGTCGACGGCATGGAGAGGTCGAAGGGCTTCACGGCGGGGACGGCCAGGACGGCGACACGATGCATGGCTGGATCCTTGGACCTCGTGGCTGTCAGGCCACTGACTCTACCGCGCGTCCCCACGGCACAGTTGGGCGAGCGGCCGGGCCCCCGCGCACCACGTTTCCCCTTCGGGGGAAGCGGTCCACACGGCGAGAAGACGGAGACAACGCCATGGCTGAATCAGTCGTCATCGGGGCGGGCGCGACCGGGTCCGCGACCGCCAGGCAACTGGCCGAGAGCGGCAGGCGGGTACGCCTCGTCACCCGCAGCGGCAGTGGTCCCGACCACCCCGGCATCGAACGGATCGCCCTGGACGCGGGCCGCACGGGGGAGTTGACCGAGGCACTGGCCGGGGCGACCACGGTCTTCAACGCCGCCATGACCCCGTATCAGACCTGGCCGGAAGCCATGCCACCGTTGTTCACGTCGATCCTCGCCGCGACCGAGCGGGCCGGGGCCGACTACGTGATGCTCGGCAACCACTACGGCTACCGGCAGACCGCCGGGCCGCTCACCGAGCGCACCCCGATGGCCCCGGCCACGCGAAAGGGCCGGGTGCGGGCCCAGTTGTGGCAGCAGGCCAGGGACGCCCACGACGAAGGGCGGTTGCGGGTCACCGAAGTGCGAGCCGGACAGTACCTGGGACCGGGCGCGGTATCGGCGTTCACGCTGCTGGTCGCGCCCCGGGTCCGCGACGGTGAACTGGCCCTCGTCCACGGCGACCCGGACGCGGCACACTCGTTCTCGTACACCGAGGACGTCGCGGCGGCGCTCGTCGCCGTCAGCGGCGACGAGCGGTCCTGGGGACGGGGCTGGCACGCCCCGGTCATCACGACGACGCTGCGCCGGGCCGCGACCGAACTCGCCGAACTCCACGGCGCGCCCGAACCGCGGTTGGAGCCCCTCACCGAACGGGACCTGGCGCTGCTGTCCTTCACCGATCCCCTGTGGCGGGAGTTCGCCGAGATGAGTTACATGTCCGAGCGCCCGTTCCTCGTGGACGACAGCGACATCCGCGACACCTTCGGACTCAAGTCCTCGACGCTCAGAGAGGCACTGACAGCCTGATCCCGCGGTGAACGCCCGCCCCTCGGCAGGTGGTCAGGAGATGCGGTCACATAGTGACGCGTCCCCTCATGTTCCCGGTGGACGAAGTGCACCGATCAGCCTCCGTCACCCCGCCGTGCCTGGCGGGCGAGCGCGCGGAAGTCCTGCCAGCGCACTCGGGGCCGGTCCAGGCCGCGTTGCCGCAGATAGCGGGCGGTGGCCCGGCGGGTCGTGCGCAGCACGGACACCGCCTCGCTCGCGCGGCCCGAGCCCATCGGCTCCACCACGCCCGCCGGGACCAGCAGCAACCCGCCGTCCGCCGCGCGCAGTTCGCCGCGTACGAGCGCGTTGTGCATGTTGTTGAGGCGCTCGTCGTGCCGGTGCACCAGCAAGGAGGCGGGGCCCGGTACGGCCGCGCAGTCGGCCGGCACGTCCACGACGAAGCCGCCGTCCGAGGGCACGGGCCGCGTGCGGGCCAGCACCGGCGCGCCGGTGGCGTCACGGGCGGCCAGCACCGCCGTCGGGTACCGCGCGAGCAGCCCGGCGCCGGGCAGCGGACTGTCCCCCTGGGCCGGCGACTGTGCCGCGGCCGGCAGCGGCGGCCGCACCACGACCAGGTCGGGGGTCACGGTGATCAGCAATCGCAGGTAGTACCAGTCCATCACGCGGCGCAGCGGAGGAAGGACGTACGCCCGGCTGTGCGGCTGCCGTTCGAACAGCGTCCGCCAGTAGTCCTCGGCGCCCTGAGGACCCGTCATGATCTCGTCGGGACACTCGGCGCGCCCTCCGACGAAGATCTGCCGGGGCTCCTTCAGACCGCTGCCGGTGGGCTCGGAGAAGAGCAGCGCGACGCGGCCGTCACGGCGGATGTTCAGCGCCTTCTGGGCGAACGCGAGGGACGTGCTCAGCAGCAGCGTCCCGTCCGGTCGGCGCCGCACGGCCGTCGGCCAGGCGAGGGGGGTGCCGTCCCGGCCCAGGGTGGCGAACTCGCAGGTCCGGTAGGCGTCCAGGACGTCGAGCGGGGCGGAGTCGAGGAGAGGCATCGTGCTACTCCCCGGCCAGCGGGGCGCGCATGGCGCGACGGTAGGCGGCGTACCGGCGTCGGCCGAGGGCCCGCCAGAGCAGCCGGCCGATCAGCGGAACCCGGCCCAGGAAGTAGGCCTGTTCCTCGGGCGTCGCCTCCTCCAGGATCGCGCCGAGCGCCAGCATCCGCTTGTTCTTCGGTATGCCGTCCATGCCCCGCTCGCCGACCAAGTCCCATTCCGGGACGGTCAGATGCTCGGCGACGAGCGGCAGGACCGACCGCTCCTCCTCGTCGAGGTGGAGCAGCAACGCCGCCCGGTGGGCGTCCAGGGCCAGGGCCAGTTCCTCCCCGGGGATCCGGTCGGCGGACCGTTCCCACACGGGGAGCCACTCGGCGACGGCCGCGAGCGTGCGGTCGATCTCCTCGTGCTGGAGCCGCATCCGGCCCACCAGTTCCCCGTCGTGCGGGGCACGGCTCCGCAGCAGCGGCCAGATCAGCTCGTCCTCGGCGTGGTGATGGTGGTGCAGGCCCATGGTGTAGTCCCGCAACGCCCCGGCGATCCGCCCCGCACGGGCCGTGTCCCCGTCGGGCACGGCCCGCACCAGCCGGGGCAGCGTGGCCGACTCGCGCCGGAACACCCGGTGCACCACGACCATTTCGTGGGTATGGGGACGCCCGGCGGTGGAAGAGACGCCGTGGCTGCTGTTGAGGGACATGCTCACTTGCTCCAACGATCGGATGCGTACGAAGTCCGCCCCAGCGTCACGTGCCCCGCTTGGCGTTCACTTGGCGCCCGCCTTGGCGCCCTGCCGGTGTGCACGGTCGCCGCCCGGGGCCGCGCGCGGCAGGCGTCCGAAGCGGCGGGCGTTTATCGTCTGTTGACGGAAGAGACGCAGGTCTCGGGTAGATTCCGCGGGCGTGCTGCGTTTGCGAGTCCTGGGTCCGCTGGGAGCCGAAGTCGCCGGGACACCGGTCGCCCTGGGCGCTCCGCGTCAGCGCGCCGTCCTGTCGCTGCTGATCGCCGCCAGGGGCAGCGTCGTACCCGTGGACCGTATGACGGACGCGCTGTGGCGGGGCGAACCGCCGGCCAAGGCGCTGGTGTCCCTGCACGCCTACCTGTCGAACCTGCGGCGCTGTCTGGAGCCGGGGCGGCCGCCGCGCACCCCGGCCACCATCCTGGTCACCGCCCCGCCCGGATACGTCCTCAGGCTGCCCGGGGACGCGGTGGACGCGTGGCGTTTCGAGACCTGGGTCGGCCGGGCCCGCAGCGCCCCGGCCGAGGAGGCGCGGGTACGGCTGGCCGAGGCGCTCGGCTGGTGGCGTGGGCCGGCCTTCGCGGGGCACGCGGACGAACCCTGGGCCGCCACCGAGGTCGCCCGGCTCGACGGACTGCGCGCCGAAGCACTCGAACTCGCCGTCGCCGCCGATCTGGCCACCGGCCGGGCGGCTCAGGCCGCGTGCGACGCGGAGGGCCTCGTCCAGGACCGTCCGCTGCGCGAGGAGGGCTGGCGGCTGCTGGTCCTGGCGCAGTGGGCCTGCGGCAGGCAGGCCGACGCGCTCGCCTCGCTGCGCCGTGCCGCTGCCGTACTGCGCGACGAGATCGGCTGCGATCCCGGCCCCGCACTGCGGGAGTTGGAACGCGCCGTGCTCGCCGGACGGCTCGACCTCCTGCGCGCGGCGGTGCCGGAACCGGCCTCCCTGCCGCTCGTACTGTCCGGACCCACCGCCGCACCGTCCGGACCCACCGCCATCCCGCCGGTACGGGTCGCCATACCGGTGGTACAGGCTGCCGTGTCGGCGGGGCTCGCCGTCGTGCCGCCCGAATGGGCCGCCGTACCGCCCGCCGCCCCGCCCGCCGCCCCGCCCGCCCGCAGTGCGGTCCCGTCCGCCGGACCCGGCCTGTTCGTCGGCCGGGGCGCGGAGTTGCGTGCTCTGGACGCGACGGCCCGGGCCGCCCGGCAGCGCGGTGGCATCGTGCTGGTCACCGGTGAGGCCGGTGCGGGCAAGTCCGCCTTCCTCGACCAGGCGGCCGCCCGGCTCAGGCGGTCCGGCTGGCGGGTCGTGATCGGGCGCTGTCCCGAGTACGAGGGCGCGCCGCCCGCCTGGGCCTGGGTGGAGGCGCTCGGCGCACTCGCCCGCGAGGTGCCCCCGGCCGCCCCGGACGAACTCGCGGTCCTGCTGCGGGAGTCGGACGGCGCGGTCGTCCCCGTCGGGGACGAGGCGGCCGCCGGCCGCTTCCGTATGCACCGGGCTTTCGCCGCCTGGCTGCGGACCGCGGCCACCCGGACACCGCTCGCCGTCCTGCTGGAGGACGTGCACCGCGCCGACGCCGAGACGCTGGCCCTCGTCGAGGCGGCCGCGGCGGTGACGGGGGTCCCGCTGCTCACCGTCGCCGGGTACCGGACTTCGGACGTGGGCGACCATCTCCTGAAGACCCTCGCCCAGTTGGCCCCCGCCGCCCCGCACCGGATCGCGCTCGGCGGTCTGGCCCCCGAGGACACCGCGACCCTGGTGGAAGCGGTCTGCGGGGGACCGGTCGACCCGGCAACGGTGGCCGCGCTCGCCGAACGCACCGGCGGGAACCCGTTCTACGTCCGGGAGAGCGCGCGTCTCCTCGCCGACGAAGGGGCTCTGGTCGCCGTCTCGGAGGTGCCGCAGGGCGTACGCGACGTGCTGCGCAGGCGCCTCGCGCTGCTGCCCGGCGCCGCCCGGACCGTCGTACAACTCGCGGCCGTGCTGGGTCTGGAGGCCGAGGCCGGTCTGCTCGTCGACGCCTCCGACGGGGAGGAGGACGAGGTCCTGGACGGGCTGGACGCGGCGCTGGCCGCCGGGCTGCTGGCCGAACCGGGCCCCGGCCGCGTCCGGTTCGTACACGCCCTCGTGCGGGACACCGTCTACGCGGACCTGTCCGGCGTACGACGAGCACGGCTGCACGCCCGCGTCGCGCGGCTGCTGCGTCTGCACCGCCCGGGCGAACTCGCCGCCCTGGCACATCACTTCGCGCACTCGGGCAGAGCGGAGGACGCCCCGCTCGCCGTCGACTACGCGCTGCGGGCCGCCGAGGCCGCCGAACGGCGTTACGCGCACGACGTCGCCGTCACCCTGATCCAGCAGGCCATCGACACCCACACGGCGGCGGCGGGCGAGGACACCCCGCCGGACCGGCTGATCGAGCTGCTGGTCCGTCTCCTCGGCGCCCAGGTCCGCACCGGTGCCACGGATGCCGCCCGCCGTACCCGGCGACGGGCGGTCGAACTCGCCGAACAGGCCGACCGGGGTGACCTGGTGGCGGCCGTATACGGCGCCTGGACCGAACCCACCCCCTGGCGCAGCCGGTTGGACGGCCCCTACGACCGGATCGCCCTGGCCCGCCTCGAACGCCTCGCCTCCGAAGAGGGGTTGGACGGCCCTACCCGTGCCCGGGTCCTCCAAGTGCTCGTCGACGCGGTCGCGGGCGAGGACGCTCCCCGCGCTCTGCGAGCGGCCCACGACCAGCTCGCCCTGGCCCGCGCGGACGGTGAACCACGTTTGATGGCGGCCGCGTTGATGACATCGGCGAGGCTGCTGCCGCACGAGGTCCACGCCGAGGCCCGGCCCCCGCTCACCGAGGAGCTGCGCGGCCTCGCGCACGCCCATGACCTGCCCGCGTACCGCTGGGTCTGTGAGCACCTCGACGCGATGACCGCCGCAGCCCGCAACGACCCCGCCGCGGTGCGCCGCCACACCGCCGAGGGGCTCGTGCTCGCCCGCCGTTACCGCCTGGTGTGGGCACAGGGGCTGGGCGCCGCGGCCTCCGCCATGCTGGCCGCCGTCACCGGCCGCTTCGACGTGGCGGAGGCCCGTTACGCGGAGGCCGACACCCTGCTCCAGCGGGTCGGAGCCCATCACGCCACCGGACTGCGCACACTCGCCCTGATCAGCATGCGGCTCCTCCAGGACCGCGCGGCCGACATCGAGCCGATGGTCCACGCCGTGTACGAGTCGGCCGGCGGCTCGGTCTCGGTGGCGCGGGCGCTGGTCCTGGCACGGCTCGGAAGACTCGACGAGGCGCGAGCCGTCCCCGTGTCCCCTGAGCCGATGCGTGACCATCTCTACGGCCTCGAACTGGACTTCCGCGCCCAGCTCGCCGTGCTCGTCGGCGATCAGGCGGGCGCGGTGGCGCTCACCGGTCATCTGGAGCCGCTGCGGGACCAGCTCGCGGGCGCGGCCGGCGTGGCCTACGCGAGCCGGCCCCTCGCGCACGCGCTCGCCGACCTGTACCGGTTCCTCGGCGAACACCGGCGGGCGGCGGACGCCTACGCGCTGGCCGAGCGCACGGCACACGCCTGGGGATCGGCCCATCTCGCCGAACACGCCGCCCGGGCCGCCGCGGACCTGTCGGCCGAACAGAGCCGCCGACGCACCCTCTAGGAGCTCAGCGTCCCCGGATAGGCTGCCGCCGTGGAGCGGATCTTGGTGGTGGGGGTCACGGGCGCGGGCAAGTCCACGCTCGCGCGCACGCTCGGCGAGCGGCTGGGTCTGGCGTACCACGAGATGGACGCGCTCTACTACGACGGCCCCGGCTGGGCCGTGAACGGCTCGTTCGCCGAGGACGTGGCGCGGCTCGGCGCGGGGCCCCGCTGGGTGGTGGACTCCCTCGGCTACCCGGAGGTCCGCGATCTCCTGTGGGGCAGGGCGGACACGGTGGTGTGGCTCGACTACCCGAGGCGCGTGGTCGCGCCCCGTGTGGTGCGCCGCTCTCTGCGGCGCTCCGCCCGTCGCGAGCTCCTCTTCGGCGGCAACAGGGAGACCTGGCGGGGGTGGCTGAGCCGGGAGCATCCGGTCTGGTGGTCCTGGTCCCAGTACGGGTCCCGCCGCCAGGAGATCGAACGCCGTACCCGCGACCCCCGCTTCGCCCCGCTCGCCACCCTGCGCTTCGCCCACCCCGACGAGACCGCCGCCTGGCTCGCGACCCTCTGACGTGCAGTGACGCTCCTTCTCACCCACGCTTCCGAGCTCTGTGACCGACGGGTGGTGTCCAACCCGGAGCGGACGGACCGGACCTATGGGGCGGGTTCGGCGATCAGCGCCGTACCGATCTCGCGGAAGCCGAGTCGGGCGTAGATCCGCGCGACGTCGTCGTCACCCGCCGACAGGAAGACGGTGTCCGCTCCCCTTGACCGGGCGTCGGCCACCAGGGCCGCGGTGACCGCGCCGGCGAGTCCGCGACGGCGAGCCGAGGGAAGCGTTCCCACGCCGACGATCTCGCTGATTCCCGCGAGCGGTTGGTGCTGGCCCGCGGACAGTGCCACCCCTTGCTCGACAGCCGCGGCGACCACCGTCAGACCTGCCCGGACGCGCCGCACGACACGTTCGACCGATCCGTCGGCGACGCGGGCTTCGGCCGCTTCCGCCAACTGCGGTGTTCCCGCGAGACCCACGTGGGTTCCAGGCTCGGCGAAGGCGAGGTGAGGAACGGCCAGGGCACTGGGCAGCGTCGGATCGTCCGCGCCGACGATCCGTACCGACAGGGTGCCGGACGGCCTCTCCACCGGCGCTGCCGGAACCCGTGGATCGAGCACCATCAGCGGATGTTCGTGGACCACGAGTCCCGATGCCTCGACCGCCGCCCGCAGTGTGGGCGTGGTCTCGGCGACCCATTCGAAACTCTCCGGGATCCCCAGTTCCCGCTGACGGGCACGGACCTTCCGCACGTCGGCCGCCTCCAGCGGACCGGACCATCCCCGTGCGGGACGTGCGTAGAACGGCCAGCCCGGTCCCTCCCGCACGAACAGGGTGAGCGGCCCGATGTCCTCGACACGGGCGCCGTGGCGCGGAACCGCGTCGTAGTACTCCTCGAGCCGGTCCAGCAATGCCCGCTCAGGGTGATCGTCAAAGTCGGCAGAAGTCACGTGAGGCATCCAAACAACTGGGCATCACCGACGCCACCTCATTCCCTCTGTCCCGGGGTGGGAGGCGATGTCAGACGGACCTCGTCCGGCCCGCGCGCCGGAAACGGCTGGAGTCTCCCCCAAGGGGAGGTCCTACCGTCCTGACCGACCGCACGCGATGCTTCGAAAGAGGTCTGTCATGACGACGTTTCTGCTGGTCCCGGGACTTTTCATGGGTGGCTGGGCCTGGGAGGCCGTGGCCGCCGAGCTGACCGCGCGGGGGCACCGGGCGCTGCCGGTCACCCTGCCCGGCATGCCCGAGCGGGCAGGGGAGGACCCCGCAGGTATCGGACTGTGTGAGCACACCGACGCCGTGGCGGCTCTTCTGGACGCGGAGGGCCCGGGGATCGTGCTGGTGGCGCACAGCTACGGCATCTTCCCCGCCCTCGCGGCGGCCGACCGGCATCCCGGACAGGTCGCCCGGGTGGTGTTCGTGGACACGGGCTTCCCGGAGCCGGGTGAGTCGCTGGTGGCGCAGATGCCACAGCTCGGCCTGCTCGACCGTGCCCTCGACGGCGTCATCCCGGTGCCCGAGGAGATCCCGGCGCTGCACGCCGTCCCGCCGGCGGAGCTGGAGCGTTACCACCATCTGGCCACCCCGCAGCCGGTCCGGACCGTCACGGAGCCGATCGAACTGACCGGCGCCTGGCTCGAGCTCCCGACCACCGGGGTCTTCTGCCTCGCGAACGGCCTCAGTCTGGAGTTCGCCCGCACCCTGCACGGTACCGGCCTGCCACGGTTCGCCAAGCTCGCCGAGCCCGGAGTCACCTTCTTCGAACTGCCCACCGGCCACTACCCGATGCTCTCCACACCGGTGGAGCTGGCAGACGTCCTGACGCGCGCGGCGGCCGGCGAAGGCGTCGGCCTGTATGAGGTCTGAGCGCCGGAACCGTGGACTTCCCCAGAGAACGGATCACATGGGACCGACGCTGTCGGCGCCTCGTCTCAGGTGAGATCGCGCCAGCCGCTGTCGAGCAGGTCGAAAGCTCTCGTGATGACCTGCTGAGGGTCGTCGTGGCCGCGAGCGGCGTGTGGTGCTTCGAGGGCGAAGTGGGCCAGGGCCGTACAGGCCGGATCGCCCGCGGGGAGGCCGCTCTCTTCGGCGATCACCTTGGCGAGCGCGGCGGTGTGGCGTAGCCACATGGCCTGGTGGTAGTCGCGCAGGGCCGGGGTGCTGTTCACCAGGTCGAGGAAGGTCGTGAAGCGGGGATCGCTGTCGGCGCCCCCTCTGCGGTGGCGCAGTGCGTGCTCGCGCAGGGCGTTCGGGATGGACCGACCGGGGGGCCGCTCGCGTACGGCGGCGAGGAGGCCTGCCTCCTGGTCGGCCTCCTCGTCGAAGACCAGCGCCTCCTTGACGGGGAAGTGCTTGAACAGCGTGGTGGTCGACACGTCCGCGGCGTCGGCGATCTCGCGGATGCCGACGTCGTCGTAGCCGCGCTCGAGGAACAGGCGCAGGGCGGCGTCGGCGATGGCCTGGCGGGTGGCCGCCTTCTTGCGCTCGCGGCGCCCCACGGGGGCAGGGGCGTCATCGCTCTGGCGGGTGGCTTCGGGCATAGAACTAATCTACACCACTAATTGTCTCGCTTAGAAAGTTGAGTCGTTGCACTTATTGATCCGGTGTGCTTTTCTGTTGTGGTGGCCGCGAGGCATTGCCCGGCCCCGGCATCCACACCTCACCGCACCTCACTCCCTCCTGTCCGAACGGAGCGATCGGCCATGTCCACGGCCGATCCCCACTCCCATGAACGGAGCACCACCGTGAACACCCGACGCACCCCCCGAATCGCCGTCGTCGGAGCCGGTCCAGGCGGTCTGACCTGCGCCCGCATCCTCCAGCAGTACGGCATCGACGCCACCGTCTACGACCGCGAAACCGGCCCGGAGGCGCGCAACCAGGGCGGCACGCTCGACCTGCACGAGGACAACGGCCAGATCGCCCTGCGCGAGGCCGGCCTGCTGGACGACTTCTTCCGCGTCTCCCGCGCCGAAGGGCAGGAGATGCGTCGACTGGACCACCTGGCAGGCGCGATCGGCTTCCACCACGTTCCTCGGGAAGGCGAGCGCTTCAAGCCCGAGATCGACCGCGGACAGCTGCGCGACCTTCTCCTGAACTCCCTCCAGCCCCACACCGTGCGCTGGGGCCACACCCTGCGTTCCGTCGGCGGATCCCCCCAGGGGCCCCGCCTGCTGCACTTCACCGACGGCACGAGCGTCGAGGCCGATCTCGTCATCGGAGCCGACGGCGGCTGGTCCAAGGTGCGCCGCGTCCTCTCCGACGCCACCCCCGAGTACACCGGGATCAGCTTCCTCGAAGCGTGGTTCCACGACGTGGACAACCGGCACCCCGGCATCGCCGGACTCGTCGGCCAGGGCAGCGCCGCGGCCGCCGACGGCGAGCGCGGGCTGTTCGCCCAGCGCAGCAGCGGCGACCACATCCGCGTCTACGTCATCCAGCGCGTCCCCGCCGACTGGATCACCGCCGCCGGCCTCACCGCCGAGGACACCGACGGCATCCGGGACATCCTCCTCGACCGCTACCGGGCCTGGTCCCCCCGCCTGAGGCAGATGCTCCGCGACAACGACGGCCTCTACGTCGACCGCCCTCTGTACGCGCTTCCCGTCCCCCACACCTGGGAACACGACCCCACTGTCACCCTGCTCGGGGACGCCGCCCACCTGATGCCCCCGCTCGGCGTCGGCGTCAACCTCGCCATGCTCGACGCCTGCGAACTCGCCCTGGCCCTCGCCCGCCACGAGACCATCGACGACGCCGTCCGGGCTTACGAGAAGACGATGCTGCCCCGCTCCACCGAAATGCAGCACGCACTCGACGGCCACGCCGCCGACCTGCTCTCCGACGAACCGCACGACCCCGACGAGGACGACACCCGCTGACCGAACGCCTCCACCGCCGAACGCCTCCACCGCCGAACGCCCCACCGCCGTACGGTCCGTGACCTCTCGACGGAAGGTGTGAACAAGGATGTGCCGTCAGGGCGACAAGGTCGCCGCCTACATCGGCACCGACGGCTACGCGCAGTGCACCGGGCGCGCCAAGCCGGTCTCCGCCGATACCGACTCGCTGGCCGCCGGCAAGGGCCAGGTGACGGCGGAGGTGCCGCGGGGCGGTGCAAGCCGCTGTCGCGGCAGACCCTCACCGTACGGTCGAAGGACGTGCTGATCTGGAAGTCCGGCGACTCGACCACCGAGCTCTACCGGTCGTCCGACGGACGGAAAGCGGTGCCGGACGAATGCGTCGGCGTCTGGGTGCCGGCAATCGGGACAAGGGGATGCTCCGGATCACCCGGGGCCCGGTCGGCGGCCGCCTGGTGCAGATCTGGGACACGGGCGCGGCGGAGGACGGATCGGAGAGCCGCGACAACACCTTCATCGTCGGCGCCGTGTCCCCGGTGCTGACCTTGAGCCCCGCGATGTACGCCGCGGACGCGGGCAAGGACTGCCGTCAGCCCGACTCCCTCTTCTTGATGGTCGACCGCAATGGTCACCTGCCGCAGTTCAGCATGGCGGTGGACGCCGAACCGGGGGAGTGGGTACGGAAGTAGCGCCACTCGTCCCGGACCCGACTTCCAAGGATTCCACCGGTGCCGGTGCCGGTGCCGGGGACGAGTGCCGGCCAGACCGGTGCACGGGAGGCGAGGTGGATCAGGACGCCTTGGGGTTCCTTGCCGAACTACCAGTCCCGGACGGACTCGACTCCGGAGATGAGGCCGGCGTGGGCGTCGTCGGTGCCGCCGCCGTGGAGTGTTTCGCACTCTTTCACGATGTGATCGAGGGCGGCGAAGAGCTCCTCGCGCTCGACCGTCTCGATGAAGCACGTCCGGCGGTCAAGTCGGTTGAACGCCTCACCGTAGGCACGCCCGAGCTCCTCCATGCGTGTCGATCGGACGACCGCGGATTCCTCGGCGAACACCTGAAGGATCGCCTTCCGTGTCGTCTTGTACTGGGTGACAGCCCGTTTGTAGACGGTTGGGCTGATGTGCTCGCGGCCGTCCCAGTCGCGCAACGGGTTGTTCCGGTTCTCCTCGACCCATGCGGGTTCCCGTGCACGGAGGACGGACACGTAGGTGCCCGCCGTGATCTCCGGTCGCCAGGTACTGCGTGTGGCCGAGGCGTACTCGGCAGGGACGCTGTAGACGTCCAGCGATTCCAGCTTCGGCACGCACTGAGGTCGAAGACGGTCCTCCCCGGACATCCCGAAGAGGTCGTAAACGAGGATCTCCTGGAGGGAGGAAAGCCTGTTCAGCTCGCCCGCGCCGGTCAGGAGACCGAGGCGCCCGTACAGGTGAAGCGTGACCACATCGGGGAAGCGCTGGACGAGCCGGGCGCAGTCGAGGGAGTCGATGGCCCTGATCGTCAGTTGCGCGATCTGTGATTGTGGTGCTGTCGGCCGGTCGAGGAATTCGTTGACCGTCACTCCGGTGTACTCCGCGTTCCAGGCTTCGACCGGATCGTCGTGGACGCCGTTGTCCCATCGCCGTTGCCGGGCGAGCTGGTCGCCCAAACGCCAGCCGGAAGCCCAGGAGTTCGACGGTTCGTCATGGAGCAGGGGCAGCGATCCGAGCACTCTGTGGCTGCGGGGCAGAACCCATGTGTGGTTGCAGAAGGACAGCGCCCCGTTCCACGAGTGGTGGGTCAGCCGCAGCGGGACGACGTCGCCGAGGTCGGCCACGGACGACGGTTCGGGGCCCGACCAGTCCAGTTCGAGCACGGCAGCCGTCTGCGAATCGGCATCGAGTCCGACTATCTGCGCGGCCGTCCACTCTCCAAGAGCGCGTGAACAGACGCTCACGACATCGCCGATCGCGAGCGGTCTTGGCGGTGCGGCCTGCTTCCGGATCGACATGCCCTGATGCTAGCGGCGACTGATCGCGTAGGCGGCGGCCGAGGTGCCCAGCGGCGACCGGCATACCATCGCGCACTACCGGCCGTCGTCCCCGTCCAGCAGCCTCCGCAGCTTCCACGACGTGCAGGGGTCGGGCAGGACGAATCCGCCCGGCGTCTGCGAGGAGTACGACAGCTTCCGCAGCGCGGTCGACGGGAACGGCCAGCACGTCTCGACGGACCAGCGCACACCGCTCAGGTCGGCGCCCGCGAGGTCGGCACCCCGCAGGTCGGCGCCCGACAGATCGGCGCCCCTCAGCCGGGCCTCGCGGAGCGAGGCGCCGTGCAGGACCGCGCCCCGCAGGTCGGCGCCCGAGAGGTCGGCATCGGACAGCACCGCGGCCACGAGGTTGGCGCCTGTCAGGCGGGCCCCTGACAAGTTCGCTTCCGTGAGGTGGGTCGTGTAGAGCTGGGCGTCCGACAGGTCCGCGCCCGCCAGGTTCGCCGAGCCGAGGTAGGTGCCCGCGAGGTCCGCGCCGACCAGGTGTGCCTCGCGCAGATCGGCGAACGGCATCAGGGCGAAGGAGAGTTGAGTTCCCGTCAGCCGCGCCCCGGCCAGTCTCCCCTGGATGAGGACGGCACTGTCGAGGTTCAGGCCGGAGAGGTCGATGTGGGCCAGCAGACCTGCCGGGAGGTAGACCAGATCCTCGACGAGGTGGCGCAGTTCCTTGACGGCGGGTGTGCGCGGGTCGCGGCATGCCTCCGGATGCCCACGCTGCCAGTCGGCCAGTTCGCGAACGCGGTCGAGGCCGGACATGGGCATCGGCATGACGCGCGTTCGGGTCGCTGGGCCGCCCTGTTCGGGGGAGGGCGCAACGACGTCCAGGAGGGCGGTCGGGCCGTACGGAGAAGGGGCGCCGGGCGTGCCTCCAGGACCACCGTCGCTGTCGCCGGGCCACGCGGGGGCGCCGGACCCGAGGCCGGCCGGGCCGTGCGTCCTGCTCCACGCGTCCATCGCGGCCCCGACCATGGCACACGCCGTTCCCGCGTCAGCGGGCCGGTCCGCCCGCTCCGGCGCCAGGAGCGCGAGGACGAGTCCGTCGACCTCGGGAGGCAGCGGTTCGCGGGAGCGGAGGGAGGGCGGGGGCGGCAGCTTCCTCTCGTAGAGGCCGCCGCACTCGGGGCGGGCTCCGGTCAGCAGTTCGTACAGCACGCAGCCCAGGGCGTACAGATCGGCCCTGCCGTCGGTCGTCCCGGGTGCGCCGAGCTGTTCGGGCGCCATGTAGGCGGGTGTTCCCACTGCCTGACCCGCCAGGGTGAGCGGGTGTGCCTGGTCCGGTTCCCGGACGAACCGGGCGATGCCGAAGTCCAGGAGCTTGACGGTCCCCGTGGGGGTGACCATCACATTGCCGGGCTTGATGTCCCGGTGCAGCAGACCGGCCGCGTGCGTGACCTCCAGGGCCCGGCAGATCTGTCCGGCCCAGTCCAGGACCAAGGGCACCGACGCGTCGGCGGCGGCCCGGTCCAGCGTGTGTCCGGCGACCAGTTCCATGACCACGAACACCGTGCCGTCCGCGTCCTGCCCGTAGTCGAGCACGGCCACCACGCGCGGGTCCCATATCCGCCCGAGCGCTCTCGCCTCCGAGGCGAGCCGTTCCTGCGCGGCCGGCACACCGTATTCGGGCGGCAGCACCTTCAGCGCCACCGTCCGGCCGATCCGCTCGTCCTCCGCGCGCCAGACGACCCCCATGCCGCCCCGGCCGAGCACGTCCTTGAGCCGGTAGCGCCCGGCGAGCAGTGCCTGTGTCATGGCTCCCCCTCGAAACAGATAACGTCGCACTGACGAGAATTATCGTCAATGCGACGTTATCGTGGCCGTGGCCGCTTATACAACCCGGTCGGCGGCCGACGGTGATCAGCGCACCACCTCGTCGGCCAGAAGGTCCATGAGAAGGCCGTCGTGCCAACTGCCGTCCAGGCCACGCTCGTACCGCCGCATGATGCCGACCGGGCGAAAGCCGACCTTGGCGTAGCAGCGGATCGCCGCGGCGTTGTCGGCCGCCGGGTCGATGATCAGACGGTGATGGCCGTGCACATCGATGAGGTGGCAGGCCAGTGTGCGTACGGCGTCGGTGCCCAGGCCCCTGCCGTGCACCGCGGGATCGAGGAAGAGGTCGATGCCGGCGTGCCGGTAGTCCGGCTCCTCCTCGGCGTGCCACTGGATCATGCCGATGATCCGCCCCTGGTGGTCCACCGTCAGGCACCGGGTGCCGGCGTCCTGCAGATCGGCCGCGAGCTCCGCCTCGAGATCGTCCCCGCCCCGCCATCGCGCACGTACCTCCGGCGTGGCCCGGATGGCGGCCAGGGCGGGGACGTCGTCCCGGACGGTGGGTCGGAGAACGACGGAAGCGCCACGCAGCACGGTCATGCCGTGTGACCCTAGTGCGACCGGCTACGAAGCGGCGCGCGCCGCGACCGGTTCAACGGAGACGACGATTCTTGACGGCGACTTCGTTCGCCGTTCCGCGAACCACGACACCTGGCGTACCGGCACGGGCAGTGCCCCGATCCTCCTGTCTCCTGGTCCTGGGGCATCCTGTTGCCATGAGTGATCCTCGATCGGCGTGGCAGGAATGGCTGAACAGCCTGGACGCGCCACGGCGGGCTGCTGCGGAGTCGCTGCGTGCCCGGTTCAGTGCCCTCGGTGTGGCCGATCCTGTCGACCTGACCAAGTCGGAGGTCATCGATGATCTTCCGCAGCTCACGCGGTCCGTGCTGCTGCGGAGCCTGTGGCAGGCTGCGGTCGACGGCTGGACCGAACCCGGCTCACTCGATCAACTGCCCGCCGCGCAGCGGCTTCTTGCCGCCGGGGCGGACCGCGAGGACCTTGTTCGCCTGGTCCGAGCCGTGTCCTACGAGGCGGTGTTCGCGACGCTCGACGAACTGGACGAGGGCGGAAACGCGCACGTGTCGGGTGTGGAGGCCGGCTGGGTGGTCATGGAGTCGGGCGAAGACGGCTCTCCGACCGGGCGGCCCCTGTCAGGCCTGCACGAAGACCTCCTGACGATGGATCCCAGCGGGCGAGACGGAGCCGACCTCTGGGAATGAGGCCGGTGCTTCGCGTCGGCATCCTGCTCATGGCCAACGCCGGAGTCATCGCCGCCACCGGGGACACGGCCCCCGACAGTTGGCGCCGCCCGCTCGGCCACCCGCTCCGTGCCGTCGCCACCCCCGGCACCGAAGCCCCCGCCCCTGTCTCCGGCCCCCGCATCAACTGCCCTCTACCGAGCGATGATCCGCTGTGGCAGGAACGCCTGGACGCCGTTTTCCCCGCAGGACCGCGCGGGGCGGGGCCGGCCGGCATCGACGTGGTGCTGCTCGACGCCACTGCCGCAGGACGCGTGTCCACCCTGGCCGGGCGATGGCGGCGCTCTCGGCCGGGAGCGTCACAGGATCCCGCGCGACCGCATCGCAGACCTGGACCTGTTCCCGCAGTCGCTCAACGTCTGATCACGGGCCCGTGTTTCCCTCGAAGGCGCCCAGGTTGATCAGGCTCACTCGGTGGTCCCAGGCGTCCCACCTCACCAGCTTCCGCGCGCCCCAGTAGTAGTTGTCGTAGCCCATGAGGTCGCCGTATGCCTCGTCCTTGCGCGCCCGGTCGGGTCTGCCGAAGGCGGCCAGGAGTTCCTCGTACGAGCTCAGGTGGGCGAAGTGGGACAGATGCGGGCCGCGTATCGAGAAGCCGACGACCGTCCCGGCTCGGACCTTGTAGGTGAGCTTGCCCGTGCAGTACAAGAATCCGTCCGACCGGACAGTGTGGTGGACGACCTCGTCGAGGGTCAGCCGCCGTCCGTCTGCGTGGTAGTACTCGCTGTCGATGTCGGTCCCGCCGCGGTACCGGGCGACTATGGAGGACTGGGCCTGGACGATGCTCAGGCGCGGGACGCCGGTGGCCGGCGCCCCCAGGGCTATGCCGTCCATCTCGACGGTCGTGAGGTCGAGGCGCGGCCGGGACAGCAGGTCCAGGTTGTCGAGGATCTCGATCACCGGAAGAGTCTATGCAGTTCGAACAGCGGTCGGCGTCCGCTTGCTCGGCGGGCCGGTCCGGGGTGGATGTCAGATCCGGGGTGGATGTCAGAGGTGTCTGGCAGGCTCTGGACATGGAGATGACGCTGCAACTGACGATCGACTGTGCCGACCCGCCGAGGCTGGTGGCGTTCTGGAGCGAGGCTCTGGGATACGTACCCGAACCCCCACCGGGTGACCATGCCACGTGGCGGGAGTACTGGGCAGCCATGGGCGTGCCCGAGGAGGAGCTTCCGGCGGGTGCGGGCGACGTCCCGGAGTCGATCGTCGATCCCGCAGGACAAGGGCCCCGGGTGTGGTTCCAGCAGGTTCCAGAACCCAAAGCCACCAAGAACCGCATACATCTCGACCTGAAGGTCGGCGGCGGGCGCGACGTCCCGTTGGCGGTCCGCACGCAGCGGGTCACCGCCACGGTGGACAGACTCGTCAAAGCCGGCGCCGGCGTGCTCCGGATCACGGATGCGCCGGACATGGGGCACTACGCCGTCCAGCTGCAGGACCCCGAAGGCAATGAATTCGACGTCGTCTAGCAGTCGTTCGGTCATGCTGCTCACGGCCATCTGCTGAGCACCGCGACGAGGGCGGTCGCTCCCGCTCGCGTGCGCGACACGGTCCATGCCGCCTACCGGGGGTTCGGACGACCTTGGAAATGGGATCGGAGAGAGTGGGCGATCCAGTCCGCCTGGTCGGCCGACACCCGCTCCGGCTCCGGTCGTCGAAGCAGCTCGAAAATGCCCGGCCCGCGATGCTCTGGCCGCAGATCCTCCGCGCGCGGAACGATGTGGAAGTGCACGTGCGCGAATCCTTCGGCCTCGGCGAATTGGATGACGTAGGTCTTCGCGCAACCGGTCATGGTTCGGAGGGCCCGGGAGAGCTTCACCTGCCACGTCCCCAGGGAAGACGCCTCGTCGTCGGTGAGGTCGTGAACCGCGGCGACGTGGCGTCGAGGCAGGAGCACCAGCCAGCCCGGCAGCGCGGTGTCGAAGGCGTGGGCCACCCGCCAGTGCTGGTCGTACATCATGCACTCGCGTGGCGGAAGGTCGTCGAACTCCGCTTCCTGGCCACATGCGAAGCAGTCGGGAGTCGTCATGAACCGTGATCGTAGAACTGTCGCATGGGGAAATGCCTGTCGGCCTCCGTCGGCAGTCACGTCAGGAGGGCTCCTTCCCGAAGGAGTTCGCGCCGCCACCGCGTCCTTGAGCCGGTCCGCGCCGCCCTTCCGGGCACGGACCGGCTCGTCCTCCGGGAGGTGTCCCGTGCGTGTCAGGGCACGGAGAAAGGCGAGCGTCCTGAGCGCATCTCGTTCCGGGACGCGGGAGGGTGCACTCGATCTTCTTCATCCTCGACCGCAACGGTCGTCTGCCGCAGTTCGGCCGGCGGCTACGAGGCAGCCCTTAGCAGTGGTATCCGTCCGGGCACTCGGGGAACAGCACTCCGAAAAACAGGAAGAAGAGAATCGGTGGAGTGGACACCGAGGCCATGACCAGGAACCGCCCGCGTGCCTGTCGCCGGTCGCTGACCCGAGCCACCACGAATCCCGCTGCCGGCACGAGGGCGGCAATGAACAGACCCGTCAGGCCGAACACCCAGCCGATCTCTCGTCGCACGTCCGGCAACCCCATCGCATGCGCGATCGCCGGGGCGAACATGACGAGGGGCACAGACGCCCACCCCCACGACAGCGCCCTGATGATCCGATCCGCTCGTGCGGGCACCAGGCCGGTCGACCTCGTTTCCCCGCGGCGGCCTTCCGGAGCGACCCCAGACGATGACATGCTCGCATCGTAGGTGGCCGAGGGGAGCCCGCGGCCCTTCGCGGCCTTGGCTCTCCCGTGAACGGGCCCGAACCCGCACGGCGCACAGGCCCCGGCGGTCAGCGTCTTGAACCGTTGCCGATCATGCCTGTGAACTGCGGTGATCCTGACACAATCATGATCACGGGGGAGTCCGGGCATGCGGCTTTCGAGGCCAGGCGGTCCCAACGCCGCGTTGTGGTGGAACAGGAAGCGACCGCGCATTTCACTGCCGGCCGCGCTGGGTGTCGCCGCCGTCTCCGTCACGGGGTGCGGCGGTAAGGAGCCGCGGTCGGGCGTCGCACCAGTCGGTGAGAGCTATGCGGCGAGCGTGGCCGGCTCGCCCAGGTGCGCGGCGGCCGTCCGCCAGGCTGCGGTCACCGCGGCTCGGGCACCCGCTGTACGCGCGGCTTGGTCGCCGGACAGGACCAGCGGCGTGCCCACGTGGACATGCAGCCGAGGACGGCGCACCGGTGCCGTGGCAAGACCGGCGAGCTGCTTGACCACTCCGCCTGAGACCATCCGCCGGGCGCCGGCCTGGCCTACGGGTACGACACGGGCGCCGGTGTGCTCGGCGAGCCGGGCCAAGCCGCTGCGGAACTCGCCGGGGGCACCCTCCGCGGAGTCCTTGCGGCGGGGCAGACCCCCTTCGGCGTAGATGAGGAGATGGTGTCCCCGCTGAAGGGCTTCCGCGGCCAGATCGAGGGCGGCCGCGGCCCGCGGGCCACCCCGGTGCACGGGGACGTGCCCTTCGCGGACGAGGGCGCGGCCGAGCACCGGGATACGCCACAGGCCTGCTGCCGCCATGACGACCGGTTCGATGCCGAGGCGGTACAGAGCGGCGACCACGACGACGGGGTCCGCGAGCGAGGTGTGATTGGCGGCGATGATGCTGCCGGGCTCGAGCTCGGCGGATGCGTCGGTGGTCACCGACAGACGCCCGAACGCGGGCACCAGCAAGTCGGCGGTGCGGCTGAGCACGAAAGGTCTCCCGGTCTGGACGGCGTTGATCCTTATCCTCGTTCCTGGACGACGCCACGGCCTGAGTCCTCGTACTCATCTTGACGGTCTTCAGACACTTCCCCGGCATTGCGCCGCCGACATCAGCCGGCATCAGCCGCCGTCGGGACAGCCGGCGCATCGGCAGGATTCCCCGATCACCAGGTGCACAACAGCGAAGGAGGGCTTCGATGAGGAGTGAGCCGGTCACCGAGGAGTCGATCGCCGAGGCACGGGCACTGGCCCGCGAGGATCCGGGCACCGGACTGCCGGTGCTCGCCCGGTGTCTGCTGGAGTTCGGATGGCGCATCGATCGCGAGAGGCCGTCTGCGCGCATCCCGTTCTTCGAGGAGGCCGTGGCGATCCATCGGGACCTTCTCGCCGGCGGTTCGGAAGAACACCTCGCAGCCGCGATGCACGCGATCTCCTACCTCGGCCTGCACTACTCGCTCGTGCATGCCGATGATCGTTCCCTGGCCGCGAAGACCGAGGCGGCGGCGCTCGCCCGGCAGTTGAACCGTCACCGCCAGGACGGAGACAAGGAGATCAAAATCCTCGGCGCGTTCGCGCACGGCCTCGCCGAGGCCGGTCGGTTCGAGCGGGCCGTGGCCGCTCAGCGCGAGGTGGTCGACATCTACCGCGCGACGGAGGGCCCGGCGGGCCACCCCTCACCTGACGGCGTCGTGTGGTCGCTCCTGGATCTGGCGATCCACCTCGATCTGGCGGGACAGACCGACGCGAGCCTCGAGACCGAACGCGAGGCGCTCCGGCTCAAGCGCCGCATGGTCGCGGCCGAACCACGGCGCCGGACCGGACTGGTGATCTGGCTCGCGGGGGTCTCGCACCGGTTCGCCGACACCGGGCATCCACAGGAAGCCGGAGAACTCCTGAACGAAGCCATCGCCGCCTGCGACCTGCTTCCACCCGAAGGCGACCGCGGGAACTTCGGATTCAACCAAGCCGTCCAGGCCGCGTTGTTCGCCAGGTCCGGCGCCCGTGACGAGCGGACCACCGACGGCCGGGCCGTCCCGGTCGGCGTCAGCCCGGATCCCCAGGCTCTCCAGCCGGTCCTCGGCGTCGACTTTCACTGGTGGGCCTTCAGCGTCCGGCAGACCTACCGCGCGGGATGTGAGGCCATCGATGACGCGATTTCCACGACAGGGGACCTGTCGGCACTCGATCCCGCACAGTTGGCCGAGCTCGGTACCCTGCTGCGCCGCCGGAACATCCGCCGATCGGTCGTGTTCGACCGCGTTCCGCAGCAGTTCGTCGAGAAGGTCATTCCGGCCCTGGGCGAAAGCGTCGCCCTCGAACGCCGGCTTGCCACCGCCCGTCCGGACGGCAGCCGTCGACGCTTGATCCGATCTCTGACCGACCAGGCCATGGGTCACCTGGTCACCGGCGCCGACTCGACGGCAGGTGAGGCGCTCCGCGAAGCTCATGACCTGTACGCAACTGCCGAGAGAGCCCAGAACTGACCTGTCTCAGGGGCAAGTGGGCATGGCGTTCGGGCAGTTCGCGACGCGGACCGCCGGAGATCGAGTGCTGCCGGGAGCCCGTCGGCGGCCTCCAGGCGCAGCGCCGTCAGGTCGAGGGCGTGGTACGAGAGTTGGCCTGTCCGGCTCGCGGTCCGGACCCTCGCCCGTACGCGAAGTCCTCCCAGCCACAAGCATCATGACGGTCGATCATATGTGCGACCGTGTGAGACCCTACCGTGCGCGGACTTCTCGCCGCGGCAGACGGCGAACACCTCCGACACCCTGACCTGTGTCCGGAACGGCGTGCGCTGCCCCCGGTCGAGCGCCGCTCACCGATCAACCCGAACCGAATCGAATTCCTGGGGAACCGATGAACTCCATCATCCGTAAAGCGGCGAACCTCGCCGTCGTCGCCGGTGCGGTCGCGGCCGCATCCATGGCCGGCGCTCCGGCCGCGAACGCCGAGCCGGTCCAGCACGGCTGCGCGTACCCGTACGTCTGCTTCTACGTGGACCGGGCCGCCGTCAACGCCGGACACCCCGCCGCCAAGTTCCAGGTCGTCACCAGCGGATTCCAGGACGTCACGTCCCGCGAAGGCTACATCGTCCTCAACACCCGCAACGACGACGTGGCCTACCTGCGCAGCAACGCGGGCACGCTCTGCGTCGGGCCGAACACGACCACCGTGATGAGCGCCGGCATCACCATCAACGGCGTGAGGATCTCCAGCAGCGCGACCTGCTGACCCCGCGGCGGGCGCGCCCCCCGTGCGCGCCCGCCCGCTCCGCGCACGGCCGGCCCGCGCGGATGCGCTCCGGCCGGGTGCCGGCGCTCGCTGTCCGCGACCTGATCCTGAAAACCGTCCCTCTGGAGACGCCCCGGCCCAAGAGGCTGCCGGCCGATGCGCCGCGCTGACGACGGGCCCGCGACACCGGGGGATGATGGGGGCGGAATGACGGAACGCGAAGTCAGGAGCTTCTATGGCGAAGCGGGTTCACCAACCCCGTGAGGACGCGGAGTTCGATTTCATCCTCGGGATGAGCAAAACCCCGGTCCTCGCCTACTTCACCGGGACATGGCCCAAGGCGATCGAGCCCTGCCGGGCGATGGACCTCGTCGTGGGCGCCGTCGCCGACGAATACGCGGGTCGCCTGACGGCAGTCCGCACCGACATCACGCGCTGTCCGTCGGCAACCGAGCGGTACGGGGTCACCGGAGCCCCGTCCTGTGTCCTGCTGAAGGAGGGCGAGGCGGTGGCGCAGGGCGCGGGGCCCATGGCCATCGCCGAGGTACGGAAGTTCCTGGACGGCCACCTCTGAGCGGCGGCCGTGGCACTGCGGCCGCGATATCGCGCCCTGGCCCACCACCCCCGACACCCCATGCTCCTCGGGCCGGCTCGTGGACACCTGTTCCTCGGCTCGAGTTCTAACGGCACGGCGGATCGTGGGAGGGGTCGGAGCCCGACTCTCCGGTGAGCCGGGCGAGGTAGGTGTCCAGGGGCTGAACACGTCCCGGGAGGACTTCCCGGAGGTTCCACCAGCGCATGGCCGCGATCTCCTCGGTGGCCCGGAAGTCCCGGACGTCGGTGGTGCGGCCTGTGAACAGCGCCAGGTTCTCGGCTCGTCGGTCGGGTGCGAGTACGAAGCCCGCGTAGCCGATGAACCGTAACGGTCCGTCGGGTACCTGGCCGCTCTCCTCCAGCAACTCCCGCGCGGCCGCCTGCCGAAGGGATTCGCCTTCCTCCACGCGGCCGCCGGGCAGTTCCCACGCCTGGCGGAATCGATCGAAGACCATGAGGACACGGTCGGCGTGCCAGAGGGCGACCAACGCCGCCGGCAGCGGCGCGTCACACGGTGGCGCGTCTTCGGTCCCGGGTGCGAAGGAGACCAGGCGATTGCCGCGACCGTCGACCGCGAGAGGCGGGACATGGGAATGGGGCACATCGTCATGATTCCCCGTTCATCGCCGTGAAAGCCTGATCCGGTCATGACGGACGAACGACCGCGACGCGGGTGGGGCGGTCGAGGGACATCGTTCCTGCGGGAGGCCTCACCGCCGGTGCGAGAAAAGGGGTGACCGCGGCGATGCCGGATAGGCTCACCGGGGTCAGGACTCAGGACTCAGGACGTGGACGGGGTGTGTCGGGTGGCCCGGGTTGCGGTGCTCTCCGCGGGATCGTGGGGAACGACCATGGCGAAGGTCTTCGCCGACGCCGGCAACGACGTCGTGGCCCACGCCCGGCGGGCCGAGGTCGCCGAGGCGATCGACGTCCGGCATCAGAATCCGTCCTACCTGCCGGGTGTCCTCCTGCCGCCCCGCCTCCGGGCGACGACGAGCGCGGCCGAGGCCCTCGACGGTGCGGCATACGTGGTGCTGTCGATCCCCGCGCAGACGCTACGGGAGAACCTCGCCGCCTGGGCCCCGCACATCGCCCCGGACGCGGTCGTCGTCAGTCTGATGAAGGGCATCGAGACGCACTCCGGGCTGCGCATGTCCGAGCTGGTCCACGAGGTGACGGGCATTTCGCGCGAGCGGATCGCCGTGCTGTCCGGGCCGAACCTGTCCCGGGAGATCGCCGACGGGCAGCCGGCCGCCTCCGTCATCGCCTGCCCCGACGAAACCGTGGCCGCCGCGGTCCAAAGGGCCTGCCACACTCCCTACTTCCGCCCGTACACGGCCACCGACGTGACGGGCTGCGAGCTCGGCGGCGCGACCAAGAACGTCATCGCCCTCGCCGTCGGGCTCGCCGCCGGTCTCGGCCTGGGCGACAACTCCCGCGCTCTGCTGATCACCCGCGGCCTCGCGGAGACCGCCCGGCTCGGCGCTGCGATGGGCGCCGACCCGCTCACCTTCTCGGGGCTCGCCGGAGCCGGCGACCTCATGGCCACCTGCTCCTCGCCCCTGTCCCGCAACCGCACCTTCGGCGAGCACCTCGGGCAGGGCATGAGCGTCGAGGAGGCCGCCAAGGCGACGAACCAGACCGCGGAGGGCGTGAAGTCCTGCCGGGCCATCCTGGACCTGGCGCGGGCCCACGGGGCCGAGATGCCGATCACCGAAGTCGTGGCCGCCGTGATCGACGGTGAGGCCACCGTGGAAGACGCCGCCGCGGTCCTGCTGTCCCGCACCCCGAAACCGGAACACTACGGCGCCTGAGGCCATCAGCCGGCCTGCGGTCCGGTCAACCGTCCGGCGGGTCCGGTCCGGCGGTCACCGCGTCACGCGTGTCCCCTGAGCTCACGTCCGTTGACCATCTCCGATTCGATCCTCACGAACACCGTGCTCCGCAACGGCATCCAGGAGGCCGGGCCGGCCTCGGACAGCCGTTCGTGCTCGGCGGGGTCGGTCACGACGGTGGCCCGTCCGGTGACGACCACGCTCCAGCCGGACCGGGTCTCCGCGTCGAACGCGTCCGCCTCGAACGCGACCACTACGCCGTCGATCGCGCGGACGAGTTCCGAGTCCGACGAGGTACGCAGCAGAACGGAGTCGTCCGTGTCCAGACAGAAGTTGACCGGCAGGACCGCGGGCAGCGCCTGCCGGGTGTACACCACGCGGCCGACCGGGACCTTCGCCAGGAGGCGAAGGCACTCCTGCCGGCCGGGTTCGTGAAACGTGTCTTCCTGCGACATCCAGCCATCGTCCCTCCCCACGCCGGGACCGAGTAGGGCCGGTCGGCCCTACTGAGGGGGAGCCGAAAGGCAGGTCCTGCTGCCGGACGGCCCAGGGCAGGGCGTCCCGGAACGCGGCCCATGAGGTCAGGCAACCGTTCCGGCGCCTGTCAGCCGGGCTCGCTCACCGGCAGGGGCTCGCGCACCATGAACACGTCCACCGGATCCTCCGCCTCGACGGTGAACCCGTACCGCTCGTACAGCCGCCGGGCCGGACTGCCCTGCAGTACGTTCAGCCGGACCGGCACACCGAGGCGGTCACACCGCTCCAGCAGCTCGCCCAGTACGCCCGAGCCGATGCCGCAGCCCTGGAGGCGAGGCGCCAGGTAGAAGTGCTCGAACCACCGGCAGTCCTCCGCCGGCCGCAGGGCCACGGACCCGGCGAACGCGCCGGCGACCTCGATCACCCAGGTGTGGGCCGGGTCGAATCCGTCCCGCAGCCGCTGGCGCACGCGGTGCGGGTCGTAGCGTCCGAGCCGCTCCAGATCCGCCCGCATCACCACGGCCCGCAGTTCGACCACCGCCTCGAGGTCTCGAAGCGAGGCCGGACGAAGATCCCAGTCAGCCATGATGATCACACTATCGCGCGGGTTTTCTGTCCAGACGACAGCACTCGGGCAGGCGCCGACCGGTGCCGGCCGATGCCGGGCCGGTGTGCCGACCGACACCGGCCCGGCATCTCTCCAGGGAGGGTTTCCGGCGTCCGCCGAGATACGGGACCCCGCCCTCACGCCGGTGTGGGGGACGCGGCTCCTTCCCCGGACGTGGAGTCGAGGGAGTCGAGGAGCTCGCGCTCACGTGGGGTGAGAGGCGGCTCGGACAGCGGCGGCAGCGAAGGACCGCCGAGTGCCGCCAGAACGGTTCGCGGGCGCAGCAGGCGGGCGGGTCCGGCCTTGAGACCGGTGACGTCCCACAGGGCGGACGCGGCGACGTAGGAACCGGTGGCGGCCTTGGTCAGGCGGCGCGTGTACCGGCCTGCGACGCGGTCGACAGCCGTCCGCCTGCCGCCGCGGACCCCGGGATACATCGAGTCCTGGCTGACCGCGATGCTCCACGCCGTTTCGACGACGGCCGCGGCGGCGCGCTGGACCCTGTGGCTGAGACCGGGTGTGCTCAGGTCGGCCTGTGCCAGTTGCCGGCTGAGGACCTGGGCGCCCAGCGCGGCCACCGACATGCCCTGTCCGTAGGCCGGGTTGAGAGTGGCGAGCGCGTCGCCGAGGACGACGAGGCCGTCCGGCCAGTCACGCGCCTTCTCCACGTAGCGGCGGGAGTTGCTGGTGCTGTGACTGACGAAGACGTCCGTGAGCGGTTCCGCTCCGGAGAGGAGCCGGCCCACGATGGGGTGAGGCAGGTCGAGGGTGTAGCGCAGGAACCCGTCGGGATCGGCCGGGGGTTCTCCGCCTCTGGTGCCTCCGAGGCTCACCATCCAGCGGTTGCCCTCGATCGGGACGATCACCGCGCTGCGCCCGGGCTCGCCCAGATAGGGGTTGGCCTGCACCATGGTCAGGGGGAAGTTCTCGGCGCCCGGCGGGGTGCGGTAGATACGGGTGGCGTTGACGAGGCCGGCGTCGACCCGTATCTCGTCGATGCCGGTGATGCCCAGGGCGGTCAGCCAGGTCAGGATGCGGGAACCGCGTCCGCTCGCGTCGACGACGATGTCGGCGTCGAGCACTTCCGGGTTCGCGGCGGTGCCGACGCGGACACCGCGGACGCGCCGGGCGTCACCGGTCAGGTCGACCACATGGGTGGTGCGGATCTCGACGTTGCCGGTGTTGTCCACGACCGCCGTTCGTACGGCCCAGTCCAGCAGCGCCCGGCTGGAGGTGATCATGTTGTGGCTGTCGTGGCGCCACCGGTGGAACCAGCCCTCCGGGCTCAGGGCCAGCATGCCCGAGCTCAGCGATATCTCGCGGGCGCCCGCGGCGAGGAGATGCTCCCTGACGCTGATCTTCGGTATCAGCTCTTCCATGGCGTCCAGACCGCCGGGCATCAAAAGGTGCGCGTGACGTCCCTGGGGGAGCCCTTTGCGGTGTTCCGGCCCGTCGGGCAGCTCGTCGCGGTCGAGCACGATCACCTCGTCGACGGCGGGGGACAGCGCCGCCGCCGCCATGACACCGCCCAGTCCGGCTCCGATCACGACAGCTCTACTCATGGTGCTCCTTGATCTCAGTCATGGGACGCGGTCACCGATCCCCGACGGGCTGCGGCGACGACGGGTGATTGCCCCAGTGCCTGGGCGAGTTCCACCAGTCCCGTCGTGACGACGGCACCGGTGGCGTGCAGGCGGTAGGTGCTGGGTTCGCTGAAGCGGCGGTCGGCCGGGGCGGCCGCCTGCCGCGCGGCGTCGGCGAGCATGGCCGCCTCCGCTATCACGCGGGCCTGGCTGGGGGTGTTGCCCTCGTCGAGCGCCGTCGCCAGCGAGATCCGGTGCACCCGGTCGTCGAAGAGGGGCGCCAGGGCAAGGAGCGCGTCGTGGATGGAGACCTCCAGCCACTGGAGTCGCGCGTAGGGAAGTTCCCACCAGGAGGGCGACGGTTTCGGCGCGGTCGCCGCGCGCTGCACCTCCGTCCACAGCGGTGTCAGCCGGCGGTAGTCGTTCAGGCTGCGCCAGTGGGTGATGGCCGGTGGCAGGAGCCGGGGGATCGTGAAGCCGGCGGAACAGAACAGAGCGCCGAGGGAGACCACGGGCGGCGCGACGTTCGTGGAGAGGAAGTCCAGGTCGTGGCCGAGCCAGCGGGCCACGACAGCGGTGATCTTCGCGATCTCGAAGCCCGCGAGGTCCAGCAGCAGGCCGACGAGTATGAGGCGAAGTCCCGTACGGAGGGGGCCTGTCACCTCACGCATCCACTTGAGGCACACGGCGCTCATCACCGCGATGCAGGCGCCGTGCCCGACCAGGTACAGCACGATCATCTCGCGCATGTACGGCGTGTTCGCGTAGTAGGTGTCGAGGTCGTTGAGCCGCTCGGTACGCGGGTCCGCCAGCGTGAACAGGACGATGACGGCGATGATGAGCAGACCGAAGACGGTGACGGCCTGGCGGGTGCTGCGCCTGACCAGTTCGGGCGGGCCGCCCCTCCACTGGATCAGCAGAATGATCAAGGAGCAGCTGTACGCGGAGATCATGCTGTACGTCAGCGGTGCGCCGAAGTTGGGTACGCCCGTCAGCCGGTTGACGGCGGCCAGGGTGACGGGTGCGGAGCACGTGAAGCACAGAGCACCGATCGAGACCGCGGCGCACGTCGAGGCCGTCAGCGGATTGCGCAGTGCGGCACGCGGCCGGCGGAACAGCAGGACGGCCGATAAGGCCAGGAGTAACGCGGCGAGGTACACGACAAGGCTCATGGGTGAGAACTCCGTTCAGCGGCCTGCGCGGTGGATGGCTGCGCCGGAGCTGTCGGCGTGTGCCTCATACGGCACCCCTGGCGGTCGGACCGGGGTGGACGGGGGTGTCCGGGAGACTGCCGGACGTGCTCAGGGCCTCGGCGATCCGTACGAGAGCCGAGGCGTCCGGCGCCGGGAGCGTCGGGCCGGAGCCGCCCGGAGAGCCGGGAGTCGGCTGCCCGCTGCGCTCCATCCGTACGGCCGCGGCGATGATCGCGGCCCAGCCGGCCGCCTGGGCCCGCTCCCGGTCTCCCGTCGCGAGCAGGGTGGCGTCATGCGTCCGCTCGTACAGATCCCGGTCGAACAGTGCGTCGAGGTAGCTCAGCGCGTTGTGGATGCTGGTCTGGCGCCACATGAGCAGGGTGGCCGGGGAAGACGGCCGTGGGCGTGGCAGCCGTAGGTTGCGGTGGGCGAGTACACCGTCCAGTTCGCGTTCGAGCGGTGCCAGGCCTACGTACGCGCGCCAGGAGTGCAGCCAGGCTGTCAGACCGGGCCCGGCCCAGGGGATGAGGATTCCCGTGACGGTCAGAAGGGCGCTGAGGCCGGCCAGTCCCGGCGAGACCTGCGTTCCGAGGGCCGACCAGTCGGGCCCGCACCAGCGGGCGACGACGGCGGTGAGCTTGGAGACGCTGTACCCGGCGCCGACCACCGTGCCCGCCCCCATGGTCAGCAGCCCCGTGCGGAGCCGGCCGTGGACCTCGCGGGCCCAGCGCAGCGACCACAGAGCGGTGGTCACCACGGCGGCCAGATGGGCGAGCAGGTACAGCACGATCATCTCGGCGATGAAAGGAGTCATCGCGTAATAGGTGTCGAAATCGGTGCGACGCTCCGTGGGCGCGTCCCCGAGCGCGAACAGCACGGCGACGAGAACGAGTACGACGCAGTAGCCGCCCATCAGAAGGCGGGCGATCCTGCGGACGTCCGGTCCGCCCTTCCAGAAGATGATCAGAACGAGGGACATGGCGCTGTAGGCGGTGATGGAGGCGTAGGTCAGCGGTGCGGCGAGATTCGGGATTCCGCCGACCCGGTTGATCGCCCCCACCGTGGGTGGCGCGCCGAGCAGGAAGCACAGGCCGGCCAGCGCCATCACCGCGCAGACGGTACGCAGAATGGGGTCGCGCCAGTGGCGTACGAGATCGGGTGCCCGCACGGTCAGGCCCAGCCACAGCACGCCGCAGCTCACGTAGTTGATCAGTCCGCTCATCGTCGTGTTCCGCGGTAGTTCAGGGCGGCCCCGATGCGACTTGCGAGATCGTCGGCGCTGTTCGGTCCGGACGCGAGGACGGAGTGGTCCGAGGCTTCCAGAAGCGCCCGGAGACGCCGTCCGAGCAGCATGCCGAACCGATCCGCCTCCTGTTCGGCCCGCAGGCTGAAGTCGGTGCGGGCGGCGGTCTGCTGGGCGTCGTGGGACACGTCCAGGTGGTGTGGCGGCGCTGCCTCTCCTTGGCTCATGTGCCACACCTCATGGCCGAAGATCACGATCTGGTGCCATACGGCCGTGCGCTCTTCGATGATGACGTCGTCATGTGTGTCGCGTTCGAGCCAGAGCCCCGTCGCCGTGTGTGGCGGGAAGGCCGCCTTGTGGACGACGACTTCGCGCCCCCGCCACTGGTTGACCGACGCGACCAGCGCGGCGAACAACGCGTCGGCGTCCGCGGGGGGCGTCACCCGGACAGGGCCGATGAGCACGTCGGCAAGCCTGCGCATCTCCCTTTTCCTACGCACCGTTCCCCCCGCGCTCATCCCCGGTTCCGGGCCGTACAAGGCTGTTGCCGACGGGCCCGACGACGGTGTCCGGCCGATCGTGCCGACGGTGTCCCGGCCCGTACGTCACCTCGGCCGGCCCTGGAGGCCCGGCACGTCGGACCGCGTGGTCCCCGCGTTCGGGAACCCGGCGGAGAGCCCGACGAAACAGTGGGGCAGGTCCGCGGACGTCGGGCCGGGCACGTCCGGCGGGCGGACGCCGTCGTCCGGAGGGGCGGTGGTGCCCCGCGCGGGGCCGTTGACGTCGAGAACGTCGGAGAGGCGCCCTCGACGGCCGGCCGGCCGGCTGATGCGCGCCGGCGTTCCGGCCAGTTGGGCACAAGCGTCCGCTGCCACCGAGCGTTCTCCAAGGCGCTTGAAAAGATGATGAGTCGACGTCCACGCGAGACTATCCGGCTGCGCCCGGGTTGTTAAGTTTTCCGTGTTTCCCGGCGGGCGGAGGGGGGTTCCCGCCGCGGGCCCGTCCCCGCACCCGACGGGTCCAGCCGGCCCGGCTGCCCCGGACGGCCTCGGCCGCGGCTTCGGCTGAGACTCCGGGGCCGAAGCGTGTCAGTGTGGAGGCGGAAACCGAAGCCGCGGCGTGAGCGATCACGAGGAGGGCTGGTCATGACCGCATTCCCCACCGCACGAGCCGTCCGCACCACCCCGGAGGGTCTCCTGTGGGAACCCAGCGCACGCTGGGTGCGCGGCCGACGCGCAGAGGTGACCGTCGTGGACAGCAGGCACCCCGTCCTCGTGTGGGAGCCGGGAGTGCCGGTGCCGCTGTACGCCTTCCCGCGCGAGGAGGTCCGCGAGGACCTGCTCCGCCCCGCGAGGAACCCCGCGACGGGCACGCACACCGGATCGCGGATCTTCTACGACCTGGAGCTCGACGGCGAGCTCCAGGAGAACGCGGCCTGGACGTTCCCCGCCTCCGACCTGGCCGGACACATCGCCTTCGAGTGGTTCGGCCGCGTCGGCCGGGGCCTGGACCACTGGTACGAGGAGGAGGAAGAGATCTTCATCCACCCGCGCGACCCGCACAAACGGGTGGACGCCATCGCGAGCGGCCGTCATGTGCGGGTCGAGATCGACGGCACGCTCGTCGCCGACACCGTCCGCCCGGTCCTGCTCTTCGAAACGGGGCTGCCGACGCGGTTCTACGTCCCGCGCGAGGACGTCCGCCTCGAACTCCTCGTCCCCACCGACCACCACACCGGCTGCCCCTACAAGGGCACGGCCGACTACTGGTCGTGGCGGGGCGGCGCCGCCGTCCCGGCGAACATCGTCTGGACCTACCCGGATCCGCTGCCGGCGGTGGGCGCGGTCAAAGACCTCCTGGCCTTCTACAACGAGGTGGTCGACATCACCGTGGACGGCGAAGGCCTGGACCGCCCCGTCACCCCGTTCACCCGAGCACTCGCGGAGCAGACACGGCCGTGACGGATCAGCCGTCCAGCCGCGACCGCCCCGGCGGAAGCAGTGATCGGTCAACCCCGCAGATGTCCCCGTACGGACCGTGCCGCGCGCTCCACGGCATGGCGGGCCTGTTCGGAGTGGTCGGTCGTCTCGAAACCGTGGCGGCCACGGGGTACGTCGATCACCTCGACATCGGCGTCGCACTCCTTGGCGGCGGCCAGGAACTCCTCGACCGTCGCCGCGATCTCGGCGCGCTCCAGTTCCACCCGGGTCAGCACGACCGGCAGCCGTTCCGCGCTTCGCAGGGCGACCGCGGGCCGGAACCGGGAATCGACGCGCCCCCGGTTCGGCATCGGCGCGAGGACCGGACAGGTCGCCGCCACACACCGCAGCCAGGGCGGGGGCGCCGCCAGCCAGTCCGCCGACAGCAGCCCGCCGGCGGAGAAGAACCACAGCGCCACACGGTCCGCGTCGACACGGGGATCGGCCCGTACGAGGTCGACCGCTTCGGCGATGTCCTCGGCGGCCCGTCCGTAGTCGGCCAGATCGTGCAGCCGGTGGTCCAGCATGACGCCGACCGCTCCGAGACCCGCCACGAGGCGGGCGTAGCCGACGAAGCCCGGCCAGTTCCGCGGAGTCGGCCGAACGTCGGGGTGAACCGGACCGCCATGGACGAACACGACCGCCGGCCATGGGCCTTCGGCTTCCGAGAGACTGTCGGGAAGGTCCGCGGGGAGGCCGTCGGACAGGGCACCGGGGAAGTGGAGATCGACTCGTCCGATCCGCTCGCGGCGCCGCTCCGGTACGTCCAGCAGGAACGGGCGAAGGTGAGCCGGCTGTTCGCTCACCGCGGCCGCCACCCGGTGGCCTTCCCCCGCGGCGGCCCGGAGCAGCGTTCCGGCCACGTCGTCCGCTCGGGAGAGCATCGGCCAGTGCCCGGTGCCGAGTTCGAAGAAGGTCACCCGGGGCTCGGTGAGGGCCCGGAGCCGAGGGTCCCCCAACGCCACCAAACCCTCGACCATCGCGATGCTCGAACCGTTGCCGGTGCACAGCACGCCGGTCGACGGCGGAGCGGAGACCGCTCCCGTCAGACGGAGCGGCCGGGTGAGCGTGCCCACCGGCTGCGGGACGGCGTTCTCCGTCAACCGGGTCAGGGCGCTCGCCGGGATCCCGGCGACGCTGCCCCAGCGCTGCCACGCCTCGAGCGGCGGGGGAGGGATCAGCCAGTCGTTTCCGTCCGCACCGGTGTGCCGCGACAGCCGCTCGCGCACGGCCCCGTCCGGCACCAAGGTCAGGGCCTGGTCGCCGTGTCGGGGCATTCCGGCGTCCAGGTGGACGATCCGGGCGATCCGCTCGGGACGCCGGTCGGCTGCGCCGAGCACCGGGTAGATGCCGTAGCAGTGACCGACCAGGACCACCTCCGGCGCGTCCAACCCGTCGATCAGCCGCACCAGATCGCCGATGTGCGTCTCAAGGTCCGTACCGGGGCCCGCCGCAGGGCCGTCGGCGCCCATGCCGGTGAGCGTCACCGGACAGGCCCGCGCCCCCGACTCCCGTAGCCGGGCGGCCACTTCCTGCCAGATCCAGCCGCCGGTGTGGGCGCCCGCCACCAGGATGAAAGTCGTCATCACCGTCTCCTCGTACGGGGGTCCGCGGCCCGGGCGTACCGGTGCTCCGCGCTCGCCGGTACGGTAGGAACTCCCCCTGAGGGAGGTTCAAGTCCGTGTCCCCCGACAGCATGTGGAGCATCGGAGAGCTCGCCGAGCGCGCCGGCGTCACCGTCAAGACCGTCCGCTTCTACTCGGACCGGGGCCTCCTGCCCGAAGGGGCCCGCAGCTCCGGCGGCCACCGCCGCTACGGCCCGGAGGCCCTCGACCGGCTGCACCTGATCCGTTCCCTGCGCACCCTCGACCTGCCGGTTCCCGAAGTGGAGCGGATCCTCGACCGGGACGACACGCTGGAGGACGTCGTCGCGGGGCAGCTGCGGCAGATCGGCTCGCGGCTGACCGCCCTGCGCTGGCAGGAGGCGGCCCTCCAACTGCTCCAGGACTGCGCCCCCGGGGAACGCGCCGCTCGCCTGCGGCTGATCGGCTCCGTGTCCGTCCCGCCCAGCACCGCGCCGCTGGCACGCTTCTGGCGGCGCTGGCTGCCTCCGCGGCTCCCGGCCCGGCTCGTCTCCGCGATCGTCGAACACTCCGTTCCGCAGCTTCCCGAAGGCCCGACTCCGGCCCAGGTGCTGGCCTTCACCCGGCTGCACGCCTTCGTCACCGCCCCCTGCCCCGGCACGGACAACGGGCAGCCCGCGGCACACCGGCCCGACGGCGGACGTCCGGCGGTGCTCTACGACGGTCTCGTCGAGGCGTACGCGCTGGCGTCGCCGCAGGTACGAGCGGAGCGGTCACCGCGAACGGGCGAGGCACTCGACTGCTTCGTCTCCGCCGACGCCCGCTCCCGTGACACGCGGGACACGCCCGCGTTCCGCCGCGGACTGAGCGGGATGCTCGCCGCGGACCCCCGTATCGACCACTACTGGAATCTCACCGCCGAGATCACCGCCTCACCCGAACCGACCCCTGGCGCCATCCACGACTGGCTGTGCGCCGCCCTGGACGACCAGATCGCTCACCAGGCCGGCTGATCCACCATGTGTGTGCTCAGAACGCCCACCGTGTGTGGGTGTAGACCCCGTCGTCGCGACCGAACCCGTACGCGGTGGCCGGGGCCACCCCGTACACCACCGCGTCTCCCTTTCTGAACGCGTTCCCGATGCCGTGGAAGGTGCCCTGAGGGGAGGTGATGTGCGGCCCGTATTTCGTCTCGTACGCCGCGATCACCTCTTCCAGAACGGCCGGATCGGCAACCGGTACCGCCTCGCCCTCGATCACGAGGTCGAGCCCTTCGGTGAGCGAGTTCCCGCCGGTGGTCAGCGCGCAGTGCCCGTTGTGGGCGAGGTTCCTCGCCTTCTGCTCCCCCGGGCCGGTGGAGAAGTACAACACCCCGTCGTGCCAGGCGGCGATCACGGGGGTGACGTGCAGCCGGCCGTCGGGCCGCACGGTCGACACCCAGAAGATCTCGGCGGCCTCCATCGTCCGCCGGGCCTCGGCCCACTCGGTGGCCGTGACGTCCGCGGCACCCGGGCGGGGACGGAGCGCGGAGCTGTAGCGGGCGTCGAGCTCGGTGGTG
Source organism: Streptomyces sp. NPDC002698 (assembly GCF_042888945.1). Taxonomy (NCBI): domain Bacteria; kingdom Bacillati; phylum Actinomycetota; class Actinomycetes; order Kitasatosporales; family Streptomycetaceae; genus Streptomyces; species Streptomyces sp. NPDC002698. The sequence goes on along the minus strand of NZ_JBIAQM010000015.1, from coordinate 40,050 downwards.
GGCTGTTCGGCGGGTCCCTGTGTCGGCATGGCGGAACTCCCTTCCTCGTCCTGCCTTGTCCTGCCTCTTCCTGATGACGACCGGTCGACCGTCGCGAATTCATCGCCGCGCCCCCTGTGTCGTCCCCATGGCGATAAGTGGTCCATGGGTGGGGAGCGAGGGCCGGATCAGGTGGACACGATGGCGTTGAGTCCGTAGTCCAGCTCCGAGCCGTCGACCAGGACCGCCTCGACCGTGCGCGAACGAGGGTCGATGTCGGCCACGATTCCGTCGCCCGCGTAGCGCGGGTAGCCGGTTTCGCCTGTCTCGCCGGTCGCCTCGACGGCCGCCGATCGCACAGCGGATTCCTGGGCGGAGACGGCGTCCTTGCCCACGACGTACTCGGGGACCAGCAGGACGGTGAAACGCTGGGGTTCGGTAGTCACGCTCCGGTATTTAAGTGCCTCTCCCGGCGCCCGTCGCGCAGGCGCACGGTAGTTCCTCGCACCTCGGCGGTCGGCCGAGCGGGCGACAGCGGTGGGATGCGCCGCGTGATGGGGGAAGACATCGATCATGCCGCCGTCCCGGCCGCCGCTCGGCCCCGTGACGGCGTTCCGCCGTCGGACGGTCACTCGTCGCATCGGCGGCGCGGCTGCCGTCCGGCGCGACCTCGCGCCTGAGCGGCGGCGATGGTTTCCGCGGACGGTACGGCGACGCGTCGGCCGTCGAGAACAGATGGGCGAACCGTGAGGCACAGGACTACGCAGGTACGAACGCGCAGGACGTCACCGGCTCGGAGCCGTGCGGGGTGGGCTCGGCGGCTGGCGGCCGTCACGGGGGTTCTCGTGCTGTGCGCCCTGCCCACCGGGCCGGCGGGCGCGGCGCGGGAGAACGGTCCCTCACCGGCGAGAGCGCCGCTGTTCGTGTCCGACTACGGCAACAACCGGGTGGTGAGGCTGTCGGCGATCGGCGACAGCCCGTCGACGGTCCCCCTCGACGGTGTCGTACGCCCGACCGGTCTGGCGTGGGACGCCGCCCGCGATCTCTATGTCGCCGACACGGGCAACAACAGGGTGGTGAAGGTGGTGGCGAAGGGCGGGGAGCAGTCCACCGTCCCCACCGTCGGCCTGTCGCGCCCGCTGGGCCTCGCCGTCGACGCCCACGGCACGCTCTACATCGCCGACAGCTTCAACGACCGTGTGGTGAAGGTTCCCGCCGACGGCGGCGGGCAGACCACCGTCCCCACCACGGGACTGCTCCACCCCTGGGGTCTGGCACTCGGCGCGGGCGGGGACCTGTACATCTCCGACTTCGTCAACGACCGGGTGGTGAAGGTCGCCGCGGACGGCAGCGGCCAGACCACGGTCCCCGCGGCCGGCCTGTCCCAGCCGACCGGACTCGCCCTGAACGCCGCCGGTGACCTCTACATCTCGGACAGCGGCAACAACCGCGTCGTGAAGGTGTCCGCGGGCAGTGGTACGCAGAGCACGGTGCCCACGACCGGACTGAGCGATCCGCTGGGCCTCGCCCTGGACGGCCGCGGCGGCCTCTACGTGGCCGATGGTTTCAACAACCGGGTCGTACGGGTCGCGGAGACCGGTGGTGATCAGGTCACGCTTCCCGCTTCCGGCCTGAGCACTCCGACCGGCGTCGCGTTCCCGCCGGCCGACAAGCCGCTCGGGTGACACGGAGCACCACCGAGTACTGGCACCACCGAGTACTACGGAGTACTACGGAGCACCACTGAGCGTCACGGAGAGAAGCCGTTCATGATCCGTCCGGTACGGGGACCTCCACGGGCTTGAGCGGCGTGATGCCGGCACCCGGACCGGGTACGGATCCGCCCCGCAGTTCCGGGGTCCTCGCGCCGACCCAGAGGACCGCGAACAGGCAGAGGAGACCGCCGCTGACCAGGGCGGTCGCCCCCGAGGTCCAGCCCGCGACGACGCCACCGCGCAGGTTGCCGAGGTTGGGGCCGGCCTGGCTGACGATCTGCTCGGCCGCCGTCACCCGGCCCAGCAGGGCGTCCGGTGTGTGGGTCTGGACGATCGTGCTGCGCGAGATCACCGAGATGGCGTCACCGGCCCCGGCGAGGGCCAGGAGCACGAGCCCGGCCCAGGGATCACGCACCAGGCCGAAGGCCGCGAGGGACACGCCCCACAGTCCCGCCCCGCAGAGCATCACCGGCCCAGGACGCCCCAGTCGCGTGATCGTGCCGGACAGGGCGGACGCGGAAATGCCGCCGACGGCGAGCACGGACAGGAACAGGCCGAGCGTGTGCGGACTGCCGCCGAATCGTTCGGCGTTGACCAGCGGGAACAGGCTCGTCGGCATCGAGAGCACGGTGGCTGCCAGGTCGGTGATCAGTGCGCCGCGCACCGCCCGGTGCCCGGCCAGGAAACGGAGCCCGTCCAGCACCCCGTGCAGCCCGGCCCTCGACGGTTCGCCCTCGGGCGGCAGAGCGGGCAGCCCGAACGCTCCGTAGAAGGAGAGCCCGAAGGACAGGCTGTCGACGAGGTAGCAGGGTCCGATGCCGGCCCAGCCGAGCAGGAGGCCGCCGAGTGCCGGACCGGTGAGCATCATGGCCTGACCGGTGATCTGCTGGAGTGCCAGCCCGGCCGCCACCTGCTCCTTCGGCAGCAGCCTCGGCACGAACACGCCCGCCGCGGGACCGCCGACCGCCGAGCAGCAGGACTGCGCGGCCACCAGGGCGAGCACACCCGCCACCGGAACATGCCCGGTGAAGCCCTGCACCGCCAGCAGCAGCGAGACGGTCGCCTGGCCGACGGTCGCGTACAGGTAGATCCGCCGTCGGTCGCCACGGTCCGCCCATGAACCGGCGAACAGCCCGAAGACCATCATCGGCAGCGCCTGCGCCAGCCCCACCGCGCCGGTCCAGACCGTGCTGTGCGTCATGTCCCAGACCTGGTACATGACGGTGACCATGGTCATGAAGCTGCCGAGCACGGACACGGTCCGGCCGATCAGCAGACGCCGGAAGGCCGGGGACGTACGCAGTGGCCGGACGTCGATGAGGGTGCGGGCCAGGCTCATGAGGGGCGGCGGGGGTCGTTCACGTCGCGCAGGGTAACCGGCGCCCTCCGGCCGGGGCGAATCGTTTTCGCCTCGACCGACGCTTCCCCTCCGGCGTGAGCGCCGCGGCCCTGGAGCGCGAGAGGAGCGCCTGCCCGTCGACCCGGGGCCGACACGGCCGGCCGGCGTTGTCAGTGCCCTCCTGCATAGTGCCAACCATGATCAACGAACTCGACGTCATCGACTGGTCCTCGATGACCCACGCGTACGGTCCGGCGGACGAGGTCCCTGTGTGGCTGAAGGCGATGGCCTCGACGGACGCCGTGGTCCGCGAGGACGCGCTCAGCCGCTTCTACAGCGCGGTCCACCACCAGGGAGACGTGTACACGAGTACGACGGCGAGCCTGCCGTTCCTGTTCGCCCTGGCCGACGACCCCGTCACTCCGGACCGCGCGTCGATCGTCGAATTGCTGGTCAGCATCGGGAGCCATGCCGTCGAACGCTGCGAGGACGTCTACGTCGACGGACCGGACTACGCGGGGAGCGCCGTGGTCGTCCGCGAGCGCGCGGACTCCTTCGTCGCCTACGCGTCGGACGACGATCCGCCGGTGCGCCGGGCGGCTCTCGAGGGGCTCGGCCTGTTCATCGACGACGCCGGTCGCGCGGCCGCGCTGCTGCGCGACCGGATGTCCGCCGAGGGCGGAGTCCGGGAGCGTCTGCTGGTCGTGGAGGCCATGGCCACGCTCGCGCTGCGCGTCCCGGACGCGCGGGACACCGCGAAGGCGTGGTTCGGTGTTCTGGCGGGCGACACGGAGAACGATCCGGCGGTTCGGCTCGCCGCCCTGGTGCAAAGAGCCCGTTGCGCGCCCGAACACATGGACGCGGATCTCGTGCCGGCGGCGATCGGTCTGCTGCGGCGGATCACGTTCGTCCCGCCGCGCGCGCAGGGCCGCGAGACCACTGGGCCCGGGCCTGCCGGATCCGGGTCCGAGCCCGGTTCCGGGGCGGGGGACCGCCAGTGCCCGGACGCTGTTCCTGCTTCCGCTCCCGCACAGCCCGCCGCGGCAGCGCCGGACGTGCCGCCGCAGATCGCCGCCGCGTTCGAGGACCTCGCCCGGTCCAACAGCGTCCACTCGCCGGCCACGTCCCTGCTGCGGACCCTCCACGAGGTGCTGGACTCCCGGGTGCCCGAGCGGACCGAGCTGCTCACCGAGCAGCTCGGCAGCCCTGACCCCGGTATCCGCCACGACGCGATACGCATGGCCAAGGGCTTGATGACCTCGTGGCGCGGCGACCACTCCGCTCTGCTCGTACGGGTCGCCGACGGCCTGGTGCCGGGCGATCCGTACACCGCCGCGGAGGTGGCGGAGACGCTCGGATCGCTGGCCTCGATCGCCGAACCCGTACGCGAGAGGCTCGCCGCGTACGTCGCGGCACAGCGCACCGCGTACGGCCCGGAGGTTTGGGCCACGCCGAACCCGCAGGTGCGACGGGCTCATCAGCAGGCGGTCATGGCGCTGGCCCGCCTCGGTGACCGTCGTGCGCTGCCCAGCCTGCTCACGGCGCTCGACCAAGGCGTCGATTCCTGGCGTGCGGTACAAGTCGCCGGTTCGCTTCCCGAGGCCGCGAAAGAGCTGGTGCCGCGGCTCTGCCGGGAGCTCCGGCGCGTCGAACTGTCGGCGCCGGGGCACGACATGGGTACGTCCGCCCTGGCGTCGGCGCTGGGTCGGCTCGGCGACCCGGCGGCCGTGCCGGTGCTGGCGGAGACCGTGACCGCCGCGGTGGCGGACGGGCAGTGGCCGATCGCGGCCACCGTGCTGAACGCCCTCGCCGCCTTCGGACCCGCGGCCGCACCCGCGCTGGAGGTGGTCCGGGCCGTGACCGGGGCCGTCGGTCCGGAGGTCCGCGTAGCCGCCGCGGCCGCCCTGTGGGCCGTGGAAGGGTCCACGGAGGAGGTCGTACCGCTGTTGGAGGACCTCCTCGACTCCTCCCGCCGCCACGAGGCGGCCGACGCACTGGGCCGGATCGGCCCGCCCGCGTCGCGCGTACTGCCACGCCTTCGGAAGATGCTCACCGCCGACTACGAATGGACCCGCGTCCACGCCGCCACGGCCCTGTGGGACATCGGCGGCCCGGACGAGTCGGCGCTCGTCGTGCGGACCCTGCTCGACGCCTGGCAGGAGAACGGCGCCACGGCGAACCACGCCATGGCATGCCTGGACCGGATGGGCACGGCGGCGGCCTCGGCCGCGCCCTTCGTCCGCGCGCAGCTGGCACTCGCTCGCCGGGGTGACTGGTTCTTCGGTGTCGGGAAGGACGAGGAGCTGCAGCGCGTCGGCCGGGCGTTTCTCGTACGGCTCGGCTGAATTCCGTAGCGGCCCGCCGCCGCCTCGTCGGACGGACCGACGTGTGTCAGTTCATCCGGCGGCGGGCCTGCTTCACCTCGTGGTGGACGGCCCAGGCGTCGGCGACCGGGCCCAGGTGACCGAGCTTGTCCGGGTTGAGCACCGAGCGGATGGCCTGGATCCGCCCGTCGAGCACATCGAGGGCCGGCGTGTGCAGGATCTTGCCGTCGGGAGCGCTGAAGACCGCGCCGGGCCGGCCGTTGACCTCGTACGGCTCGAACGTCACGTCGATCCGGGCCGGCACGGGGAAGACGGAGGCCAGGAGCCGGGCCACGTTCTCCGCGCCGACGACGGCCCGGGCCGGATTCGGGGCGTTGCCCCCGCCGCCTCCGAGCGTCCCACCGCCGTGGCGATCTCGTCGGACCCGAAGGCGAACACCTCCCGCAGCACGAACACCGACCGCTCCAGCGGGCTGAGCCGTTCCAGCAACAGCAAGGCCGCCATCGAAACGGAGTCGGCCGGCTCCGCGGAGCGCTCCGGATCCTGGTACGGATCACTCAGCGGAGGCTCGGGCAGCCACGGACCCGCGTCATGCCACCGCCGACGCGCACCGGCGCACCGAGCCCGAGCCGCCGCACCGAGCCGAGCCGTCGCACCGGGCATGAGCCGCCGTGGGGGGACGGCCGACGGCTGTTTTCAGCCACTGGATAAGATCCGCGAGCAAAGCGGCCCGTCCGGGCCGCCGAGTTCTGTGGGGGGACTCCGATGACGTTCCGTCTGCGCGCGCTGCGCGCCGTTCTGCTGCTGGCCGGTTTCTTCCTGATGGGCGTCGTCCTGCTGGCGGCCATGGCGGGGCTGGACTGGCTCCTGGTGACACGACTGCTCACCGCGAGAGCGGCCCGGTTCGAGGGCATGATCATCGCCGTCACCGTTCTGCTGGCGGTGGTGATCCTGCGGGGCATGTTCACCTTCCTCCGCGCCGGACGCTTCGGACCGGTGGACCACGGCGTCGCCGTCGGCCCGGACGACCAGCCGGAGCTGTGGGCACAGGTCCGGGCCGCCGCCGAGGTGGCGGGGGAGCGGCCGCCGGACGAGCTGTACCTGGTCGACGAGGTGAACGCGGGGGTCGGCGAACAGAGCCGCCTGCTGGGGCTGTTGCCCGGACGGCGCCGCATGCTCCTGGGCCTGCCCCTGCTCGCCGGTCTCACCGTTCCCCGGCTGCGCGCTGTCCTCGCCCACGAGTTCGGGCACTACAGCCATCGCGACGGCCGGCTCGGCGCTCTCACCATGCGCGGCCGGAAAGCGGTGCTCCACACGGTCGAGATGTTCCAGGAGGGCAGCACCTCGCTCCACCGGGCGATCGGCGGTCTGTACGTCGGCTACGCCCACGTGTTCCTGCGCACCTCACAGTCCGTCGCCCGTGACCAGGAGTTCGCCGCCGACCGGATGGCCGCCGAACACGCGGGCCGTGACGCGACAGCAGCGATGCTGCGCGCCCTGCCGGTCCTCGCCGCCGCCCACGCCCACTACATGAGGACCTACGCCGGGATGGGGGCGTCGACCGGAGCCCTGCCTCCGGTGGGCGAGGTGTACGGCGGATTCCGCCGGCTGCTCGCGGCCCGGCCCGGTGACCGGCTCGCCGTTCTCGCCGCCGGGACGCGTCCACCGAGGCCGCACCGCTATGACTCGCACCCCCCGGATTCCGAACGGATCGCCCGGATCGAGAAGTTGACCGCCGACGGCCGAGCCGACGGCGGGGACGGTCCGACCGCGCTCACGCTGCTGCGCGACGTGGACGGAGTGTTCGCGGCGCTGGAGAGGCGTCTGCTGCCGGGCGGGGCGGCACAGTTGCCTCGTATGAGCTGGGACGATCTCGTCATGGCGCGCGCTGTCGCCGACGCCGAGGACTGGTCGCGGCCGCTGCGGGTCGCCGTCGCCAGGGCGCTGCGCGCCTCGGCCCCGACGGCGGACGCGGCGGCACCCGTCCGCCGGGGCGGCCCGGCCGGTCAGCCGGAGGAAGCCGCTCTGCCCGGCCTCGACGAGGTGCTGGACACGTTCGACCGCGGACTCCTGTGGATGGAGGTCGCCGATCGCATGCCCAAGCCGCCCCAGGCGGCCCGGCTGACCGGGCCGTCGGCCCGGAACTTCATCCGGCCGAGGATCTTCGACGGGCTCGCCGGCATGGTCCACCTGCGTCTCGTCCGGAACGGACACGCGGTTCCCGACACCGGCTGGTCGGGACAGCCCGGACTCGCCCTGCCGGAGCACTGGGAGAAGGGCCTGGACGACGCTCTCGACGCGGCCGTGGCCGACACGCCTGACACCGCACGGCTGCGCTCCCTGCTCGCCGGCAGCGAGGCCGTCTCCGCGTGACAGCAGCCCGGGACGCATGGCCGGACGGACCCATGGCCCAGGAACGAGGCCGCTCCCGCCGTACGGGTCGCTCCTGCGGTACGGGTCGCCCCTGTCGTACGGGCTGCTCCTGCTGTACGGGCCGCTCGGGCGCTCCCGCCGTACGGGCGATTCGCGGAGGTCCGGGTGGTTCGCCCCGCCGTCGAGTGCCCGTGGTCCTCGGCGGCCGGCGCGGCTGGTTAGCCTGCCTGGATGTCATACCTGTCACTCACACCGCTCCGCTTCTCCCCGGAGGAGATCGCCGAGGTGGTCGGCCTCTACGCGAGCAATCCGGAGTACTGCCGCGCCGCCGGCGAGTACGACCCCGAGCGCATTCCGGCCGACAGGGTCGAGGCGGACCTGCGGGAAGAGGCGGGTACCGAGGGCTGCGAGGTCCTGCTCGCCCGTGACGAGGGGCACCGGATCGTCGGTCTGCTGTGTCTGCTCGACCGTCATCCCACCGACGGGCACCCGTGGATCGGACTGCTGCTGGTGCACGGGAGCCTTCACCGGCAACGGATCGGAAGGCGCCTGGCAGGCCTGGTGGAAGAGCGTTACCGCCGCGAGGGCAGGCCCGGCGTCAGGCTGGCGGTCCTGGAGAACACCCCCGCGTCTCTGGCCTTCTGGAGTTCTCTGGGATGGGAGGAGATCGACCGTCGCACCGACCGCCAGTACGGCCGCCCGTGCATCGTCATGCACAAGCAACTGACCTGATACCCAACGGAGTTGGGTTGCTTCGAGGCACCGCCCGACCGCTGAGAGCCGACGGTGTGCCCGCCACCTGCTTAAAACCGTAGGCCCGCCTGCTCACGGCCGCAGACCTGCCCGCCTGAGTGTCAGGCTCGACAGGTCGGCGATGACCTGCTGGTCTCCGCGTCGCCAGGCGTCGGCGAGGCCGCCCGGCGGGCTGGGGATCGCCGTGAGGTCGCGCTGCGGTCCGGTCAGGGCGCGCAGCGCGAGCAGGTCGGTGCCTCCGGGGGCGTCCAGGAGCCGGCGGGTGGTGGCGCTGCGCCGGATCCAGCGCAGGCGCGGCGGAAGCCACAGCACCAGGACGAAGGCCACCGAGAGGACGATCAGGGCGATCGCGGCCAGCAGGGCCACGCGGCCCACCAGGTCCTCCAGCGACTGCCCGGCGTCGGAGAGGCCGGTAGCGGCGTCGGCGGCCGACCTGAGCGGCTTCTTCAGCGAGCTCCCGACGAGCGGCACCTTCGACGCCGCGTCGCCGGCGTCGTCGAGACCGCCGGCGAGGCTGTCGCCCGCGCTCTGGGCCTTTCGCCCCGGCTCGGCCAGCAACATGATCGCGTGGTGCACCACCAGGGCGAACTTCACCGCGGCCGCGATCAGTGTCACGGCGATCAGGTCGGCGACCACCTGTCGGCTCCGGCGCGCTGGGGTCTGGGCGTAAAGGCGCATGGGCGTGCTCCTGTTCCGGCGATGCCGTAGACCGGACCGGTCGAGTCTCAGGAGGCGCTGCGGGGCGTACCGCCGAGGCTCGGCCGGTCGTGTGCGTACGAGGGAGTGGAGGTGGGTTGCGAGGAACGGGTTTCCACGGCCGGTGAGTTGAATCCGAGGGGACGGGCGGTGGCGCTGTGCCGGAGGTCGACGGGGGTCGGAGGGGCGGGCCCGAACGGTTTCCCGGGCAATGGTGACATTCCGTCAGGGCGACTTCCCGTCTTTCGCGAAGTCGTGCTCGGTGTGGTGCGTGAGGAGGCCGAGGCTTCCCGGCAGTGATGGCGGACCGTCAGGTCCCGGAGCGGCGCTCCGTCAGCCGCGTCCCGCTCGGGCCAGGGCCTGTCCGGCCTCGGATGCCAGGGCGGCGACAAGCTCGGCCGCGGGTGGCAGGTCGGTCACGAGGTCGATGCCCTCGCCCGCCCAGACCGGCTGTGCGGGCACGTTCCCGCTCGCCACATCGGCCTGATAGGCACGGTGTGCCGCCGCGGGATCCGCCGCGAGTTCTGTCTCCCGGCCCCGCCACCGGTCGAGGTACGGGTGGCCCAGGGTGCGGGCCGTGTACTTCGAAGGCCATCGGGAACTCCGCGCGATGTCGAGGATGCGGTTTCGCTCCGTGTCCTGTCCACGTCCGTCCACGAGTGCCTTGGCCGTCGCGGGATCGACGAGGGACTCCGCCGTGGCCTGGAAGCGGGTGCCGATGACCGCCCCGGCGGCGCCCAGGGCCAGGACGGCCGCGACACCCCGGCCGTCCGCGATCCCGCCGGCCGCCAGCACCGGCACGCCCTCGGCCATGTCCACGACGACGGGTACGAAGGGGAGCGTCGACCGCCCGTGCCGGCCGCCGTGCCCGCCGCTCTCGGTGCCCTGCGCCACGATGACGTCGGCCCCGAGTTCCACGGCCTGTCCGGCTTCGTCGAGATCGGTGACCTGGATGATCACGGCCGCGCCGGCCTCGCGGACCCGTTCGGTGTACGGGCTCGGATCGCCGAAGGAGAACATCACGGCCGCCGGGCCGTACTCCAGCGTCTGCTCGATCACGGCCGCGCCGGCCGCCCAGGTCTGGAACCCCACGCCCCACGGCTTCCCGGCCCCCGCCACGATCGGCAGCTCACGCGCCAGCCAGTCCGGATCTCCCCCGCCGGCGCCGAGCAGGCCGAGTCCGCCCCCGCGCGAGACGGCCGCCGCCAGCTCGCCGCCGGCCGATCCGCCCATGGGAGCCAGGGCGATGGGGTGCTCGACACCGAACAACGTCGTGAACGCGGTCGACAAGGCCATGACGGCAATCATCGCCCGTTCGCCGGATCATGCCTACAGCGTGGGCGATTCCGTGACCCCGGACCGGCATCGAGGTGACCGGACATCGAGGTGACCCGGACATCGATGTGACCGAGCCGATGACAAGAAGGGGGCCTTTGAGCCGTCCGGAGCCGTCCGGAGCGCTCACACCGCGGCGAGCAGGTCGTCGAGCGGAGCGGGTACGTGGTCGGGGGAGAGGGCCTCGACGAGGACCCGGCCGTAGTGGATCTTGCGGCCCTTCTTCGTCCCGAAAAATCGCCTCAACTGCCGCTGGGAGGAACGGCCGTGCTGTGCCGGCTGACGAACGAAGGTCCTCAGGGCGCGCAGATCACCCTCCGCCCGGACGAGCTCCTCCACCCGGGACACGCCCAGCGCGCGGATGAGCTCGTCCTCCAGATCCGCCGCGCAGACGAAGAACTCCTGTCGCCTCGCCGTGTTCCCCGCCGGACCGTCCTGCTCCAAGGCGCGGGCGTAGTAGCCCCGTTCCGCCTCGTCGCACAGTCCCGTGAGACGCAGGCCCAGACCCGAGGGGCCGAGGAGGCGGGCGAAGCGCCCCACGCTCATGGCACCGTTCATCGCCAGGACACAGACCCCTTCGGCCTCCAGATCCCGGCCGCGGCTCGCGGCGAGCGCGTCGACCGCCGCGAGATCGCTCGGCCCTTCGAGCAGAACGACCGTCCTCACGGACAGCCGCGCGGCCAGCTCGCGCGCGAGGTCACCGGGGCCACCGGCCGCCCAGGCGGTGACTGACTCCCGGAACGCCCCCATGTCGGTCATGCGCCGAGTCTGAGCCCTCTCGTCCGGCACGGCAATGGAATTCCGTCGCGGCGACGGCCAACGGGGCGGATACGCCGGAAGCGGACCGAAACGTACGCGGCTCCGGCCACCCTCCCGGAGCGAGATCGTTCATCGTCGCCGACGCCGGCCCGGACGCGGCGTCGCGAACAGAAGTCCTGTCCGCGTACGCCGACGCGAGCGTGAGTATGCTCGCTGAGTTGTCCGTCATGAAGCGGCGGAGTGGTGGCGGGTGTGGGGGTTCATTCAATGATGACGTCGCAGCCCGGGGCTGCCGGCGTGGCTTCGCCCGAGCTGGATCGCGCCGCGGCCTGGGGGACGGAAGAGCCGTCGGTGCTGCTGGTCGAGGACGACCCGGGCGACGCGCTGCTCGTGGAGGAGATGGTCGCCGACAGCGCACTCGGTATGCGTCTGCGCTGGGTGCGCTCGATGGCCGAGGCCTGCGACGTGCTCGCGTCCGAGGTCCCCGACTGCGTGCTGCTCGACCTGCACCTCCCGGACGCGCAGGGCCTGGAAGCGGTGTCGAGAGTGCGCGAGAGCGCCGAACACGTCGCCGTCGTGGTCCTGACCGGACTCGCCGAGGAGGGAACCGGTCTGGCGGCCGTGGCCGCCGGCGCGCAGGACTACCTGGTCAAGGGCCGGGTCGAACCGGAGCTGTTCGGACGGGCGGTCCGCTACGCGATCCAGCGCAAACAGGCCGAGCGCGACGCCGTGGCGTTGCAGGCCAGCCAGATGCAGGCCCAGGAGAACGCCCGCCTGGAACGGGGGCTGCTACCGCGCCCCCTGCTGCGCGGCGACGGTGTGGAGGTCGTGACCCGGTACCGGCCCGGCCGCGCGCACGCGCTGCTGGGCGGGGACTTCTACGACATCGTGCAGAGCGCCGACGGCACCGTGCACGCCCTGATCGGTGACGTCTCGGGACACGGTCCGGACGAGGCCGCCCTCGGGGTCGCGCTGCGCATCGCCTGGCGCACCCTCGTGCTCAGCGGCGTCACCGGTGCCGACCAGGTGGGCCGGCTCGAGGAGATCCTCATGGCCGAGCGGGCCAGGAACGGGGTCTTCGCCACCCTGGTCGTCCTCAGCGTGGGCCCCGGCCGGCGACGCGTCCGGATGGTGCGGGCGGGCCATCACGGCGTGCTGATGTGCGGGACCGGCGGCGTCGAGTGGGTGGAGGTCCCGGGCGGCCCGGCGCTCGGCATCATCCCGGGCGGGGCACGCTGGCCCGTCGAGGAACTGGAGCTCCCCGAGGGCGCGGCGATGGTGCTGTTCACCGACGGCCTCTTCGAGGGGCGTGTGGGCCGCGGCACGGAGCGGCTGGGCGAGGAGGGACTGCTGGCGATGGCCCGTGAACTGGACGGTCTGCCCCCGGCCGCGTTCGTCGACGGACTCATCGACCGGGCCGAGGCACTGGCCGAGACGCAGGGTGGCCTGGCCGACGACGTCGCCGTGCTCTATCTGCGCTGGGGCCGACGGGTGTGATGAACGTGCGGGAGAACAGTGACTTCGAGGACGGGACACGGAACGTGGCCGGCGGGCGGTGGGCCGGACGACGGCTGACGGTACAGGGCTGGATCAGGCTGGTGCTGGCGCTCATGGCGCTGCTGGTGGTCGTGGGCGCGGGGGTCGGCGCGGGGCTGCTCCAGCGGACGGCCTCGGTCACCGACCACCTGCTCGTGGACGTCGAACCCGCGCAGACCGATGCGTACCGGCTCCAGGCGGCCCTGGTGAACCAGGAGACGGGGATCCGCGGGTACGCCATCGCGGCCGACCGCCGGTTCCTGGAGCCGTATGCGCAGGGCCGGAAGGACGAGGCCCACGCCGTCGCCCGGATGCGCGCCCTCATCGGTGACCGCCCCGGACTGCTCCGCGAACTGGAGACGGTCGAGAAGCGGGCGGCCGACTGGCGGCGCACCTACGCCGAACCCCTCGTGGACGGCATCACACCGGGCGAGCCCCGCACGATCGACTCCGCGACCGCGGAACGCGGCAAGAAGAGCTTCGACCGTATCCGCGGCGCGTCGGCCGAGCAGATCGCCGGACTGGCGACGGCGGTCGAGGAGGGCCAAGACCAGTTGGAGTCCTCGCGGAAGGTCCGCGACGCGGTGCTCATCGCCATGGTCGTCGTGTTCCTGCTGACCGGTGTGGTGCTGACGATCCTGATCCGCTTCCTGGTGACACGCCCGCTGGACGACCTGCGGATCGCCACACGCCGGGTGGCACAGGGCGACTTCGACCATGTCATCACCGGTGGCGGGCCCGTCGACCTCACCGCCGTGGCGGGCGACGTCGAGAACATGCGCCAGCGGATCGTCGCCGAGCTGGGTTCCTCCCGGGAGCAGCGGGAGATCCTGACCCGGCAGACCGCCGACCTGGACGCGCAGGCCGTGGAGCTCCGCCGCTCCAACGCCGAACTCGAACAGTTCGCCTACGTGGCCTCCCACGACCTCCAGGAACCCCTGCGCAAGGTGGCCTCGTTCTGCCAACTGCTGGAGAAGCGCTACGGCGACCAACTGGACGACCGCGCACGGCAGTACATCGACTTCGCCGTGGACGGCGCCAAACGCATGCAGGTCCTCATCAACGACCTGCTCACCTTCTCCCGCGTGGGCCGTGTCAACGACGCCCGCCTTCCCGTCGACCTGGACCAGGCGCTCAGCAAGGCACTGGCCAATCTGGAGAGTTCGGTCACCGACAGCGGCGCGCGCATCGACCGGCCGGACGAACTGCCCCAGGTCGTAGGGGATCCGACCCTGGCCACGATGCTCTGGCAGAACCTGGTCGGCAACGCCGTCAAGTTCCGCCGCCCCGACCGCCCGCCACACATCAGCATCACCTGTGAGCGGGACCCGGAGGACTTTGGCGCCTGGCGCTTCTGTGTCACCGACAACGGAATCGGCATCCCCGGCGAGTTCGAGGACAAGGTCTTCGTCATCTTCCAGCGGCTGCACAGCCGCGATGCCTACGGTGGAACCGGTATCGGCCTCGCGCTGTGCAAGAAGATCGTCGAACACCAAGGCGGCCGCATCTGGATCGACACGGCCCACACCGACGGCACGCGTTTCTGCTTCACCATCCCGTCCACCGACACGGCGGACACCGTTCACGACAGCACCGAGAACAGGGCCCTGATATGACGACTCCCGCCGGCACCCCCATCGACGTCCTCCTCGTCGAGGACGACCCGGGCGACGAGCTGATGACCCGGGAGGCGTTCGAGGACAACAAGATAGGCAACACCCTGCACGTGGTCCGCGACGGCGAGGAGGCACTCGACTTCCTCTACCGGCGCGCCGCCCACGCCGACGCACCACGGCCCGACCTGATCCTCCTCGACCTCAACCTGCCCAAGTACGACGGCCGCCAGGTCCTGGAGAAGATCAAGTCGGACCCGGCCCTGTCCCACATCCCGGTCGTCGTCCTCACCACCTCGGCCGCGGAGGAGGACATCCTGCGCAGCTACAAACTGCACGCCAACGCCTATGTCACCAAGCCGGTCGATCTGGACCAGTTCATCGCGGCCGTCCGCCAGATCGACGACTTCTTCGTCCAGGTGGTGCGCCTGCCACGGCAGAACGGCTGATCAGGAACCGGCGGCCCCCGGCTGCCAGGTGGCCCGCACCAAGGCCCGTTCGACGCCCGCCAGATAGACGGCCGCGGCGAGCCAGGCCCGTGCGTAGCGGTCCGGGTCGGACCCACCGGTGCGGCCGAAGACGTCACGGGTGCGCCGGTCTGCCTCCGCCGTGAGACCGGCCGCCAGGTCCGCCGCCGTAGGGAAACCACCCCGTCGCAAGGCCGCGCAGTCCCCGCGCGGATCGCCGTCGCGCGCGGGTTCCGCGACCGCCCTGCGGCCGCCCGACACGGCGACCTCGACCAGCCGCCGCAGCCGCCACAGCGGCGCCTGCGCCAGCGGGTCCGGCGCTTCCTCGCCCCGGCCGTCCACGGCGGGCACGGTGGTGGCCCCCAGGACATCCGCCGGCGGGAAGTGCGCGCCCTCCAGCCGGTTGTAGCCCAGGTCGGCGTGGCCCTGCCACTCCCCGGGCAGCCGCAGTGTCGCCTCGGTCCCCGGCAGCGGGGCGACGGCCAGCGGGCGGAGCGTGGCGGCACGCTCCGGGTCCAGACGGCCGATGACCCGCAGCCGCAGCCCCGGCCGGGAAGCGAGCCGACGGAAGTTGGCCGTGTGGGCGAGGCCGGGGTGGCCGTTGGCCGGGACCAGCCGCATCAGGACGCCCTCGGTGCCCGGCCGTCCGGGGGGCAGCTCCCGGGCGATCAAGTGATCCCCGGCCGCCCCGACGAGGACGAGGTCGCAGCCGACCAGCTCGCGCGCGGCCTGCTCGGTGCGCTCCGGGTCGGCGTCGGGCGCCACGGTCAACCGCTCGGCGACAGCTTCGGCGAGCGGACGGGTGAACAGCGCGGCGAGCGGACCCGAGGCCCACGACCCACCGGTGAGCGGAGTCGCCCGTACCCCCTTGCCGGAGCCGAGGCGGCCGTCCTCGGACACCGTCGCGCCGGAGATCAGCATCCCCCCACGGGCGAGCTGGGCGTGATCGAGGTTTCCCGAGCCGAGCGCCACGGTCGCGGTGGCCGCGCCCTGGGCACGAGCCGGTCCACCGGGCTTGACGTCGGCGACCGAGAACCAGCGTCCGTCGTCGGAGACGACATGGGTGACGACCCCGCTGTACCCGGTGGCGGCGATCACCGGCTCGCTGCAGACCCCGTGGACCCGCAGGCCGCCGCCCGGCCGGTAGGCGCGGCGGGCGGTGCCGATCAGCGCCGGCCCTGGGGTTCCGGCGCCCAACAGGGCCGTGGTGAGGAGCAGTTCCCGTACCTGCGCGACGAGGTCGGCCAGCCGGTGGCCGTCATCGCGGGCACGCGCGCCACGCAGTCCTCGTACGACCCGCAGCGCGGCTGCCTCGGCGCGGTGCAGCCCGGCGAGCCGGGCCGTGTGCGCGGCCCGCAGCAACCCGGCCTGGGGGACCGCGCCCGCGGCGGGCACCCCGGCGGCGAGCAGCGCGGCGGCCGCCGTCCACAGGTCGGACGCGGCGGCCAGCTGGGCCTCGGTGAGGGAGACGGCCTCCCCGGGCTCGGTGACGGCCCCTGTGCCGACGGCCTCCGCGGCGTGCGACGCGATGGCAGCGGCGGCGGGCGACGGCGCGGGAGCAGCGGTGTGCCCCACCCCGGGAACTGCGCTGGGCGATGCCCCGGGAACGGCGAGGGGTGCCGCCCCGGGAACGGCGGCGGGCGGGGCGACGGGAACCCCGGTGGTCGTAGCGCCGAGGGCCGTGTCGGCGACCGTCTCGAAGCCCTCCCGCGGCGCGCTGTCGTCCGCGGTCCCCGCTTCGGCGTCCGTATCGGCCAGCGGGCAGGCGCCGAGGACGGCGGCCCTGTGCAGGCACCGGGGGGCGAGCAGACAACTGCACACCACCTGACCCGCGTCCGTGACGGCTCCGGACGCGCCCGGGGTGAGAGCGACCTCCGCGTCCTCACCGCACCGCACGCGCCGGACCGTGCCGTCGGCGAGGACCGGCAGGGCCGCGTACGACACGATCGCGGCGTCCAGCTTCTTGCGCAGCCTGCTCGTCAGGCCCTCCACGGCGGAGGCGACCACATCGGGCGCCACCGGGGGCAGTTCGGCGTTCATCGGGTATCTCCGCGGAGACGGTCGCCCACCCAGCGGGCGAGGGCGAGGGGACTGAGCGCGGCGACGGGCATGCCGGCCGCGACGAGTTGCTGCGCGACGGGCACCGAGTAGCGCGGGGTGCCGGTGTCGTCCAGGGCGGCGCATCCCATCAGATGCACCCCGGAGCTCGCCAGGGCCCGTACCTCACCGAGGAGGCCGCCCAGCGGGTAGCCCTCCTCGAAGTCGCTCACCACGACCACGAGCGTCCGGCTGGGCACCGTGACCAGGGAACGGGCGTGGCTGAGCCCGGCCGCGATGTGGGTGCCGCCGCCGACCCGTACCTCCAGGAGCAGCGAGAGCGGGTCGTCGACCCGGTCCGTCAGGTCGATCACGTCCGTCGAGAACGCGAGGAAGTGTGTGGACAGGGTGGGGACGCCGCCCAGGACGGCCGCCGTCAGGGCCGACCAGATGACGGAGGCCTCCATCGACCCGGACACGTCGACCACGAGGATCAGGCGCCAGTCGGCCTCCTTGCGCGAGCGGGTGCTGAACACCGGCCGCTCCGGCACCACCACGGTTCGTCCGTCGTCCGTGCGGCGTGCGTGGGCGAGGTTCGCCCGCAGGGTGCGGGGCAGGTCGAGCCGGCCGCCGGGCCGCCTGGTGGGGCGAGGTGTCGCCAGCCCGGTGAGGGCCGGGCGCATCCGGGTCGCGAGTTCCTTGGCCAGTTCATCGACCAGACGCCGTACGAGGGGGCGCAGGCCGGCCAGTTGCTTCTCGGGCATCCCGCCCGCGAGGGACAGCACCGAGGTCAGCAGATCGACCGACGGGCGGACCGCGGCGGGGTCGAGTTCGGCCAGTACGTCGCTGCGGCCCTG
This sequence comes from Streptomyces sp. NPDC002698, assembly GCF_042888945.1. Taxonomy (NCBI): domain Bacteria; kingdom Bacillati; phylum Actinomycetota; class Actinomycetes; order Kitasatosporales; family Streptomycetaceae; genus Streptomyces; species Streptomyces sp. NPDC002698. The sequence continues at coordinate 22,267 of NZ_JBIAQM010000015.1, read as the reverse complement.
GTCGGCGGCGCGGGCCAGCACCTCCTCCCGGACCTGTGCTCCGAACAGCGCCTCCAGTTCCTCGGCCCAGTCGCGGGCCGTGGGGAAGGACGCCTCACGGCCACCGCCCTGGCCCGGGGGAACGCCCTCCCGGCCGAGGTCGGCGGAGCCTTCACCGCGGCCGGTGCCGTACAGCTCGTCGAGCGCGTGCGCGTAGCGGCGGGCGTGCTGCGGGAGCTTGTCGGTCTCCCGGCCGAGCAGCAGCCGCCAGCGGTCGGTGGGAGTGATCCGGAGCGCGGCGGACGGTGCGGTGCCGGCGGCTGTGGCCGCCGAGTGCGCCGGTGCGGAGGGTGCGGACGCGGGACGTCCGGCCGCCTCGGGCCGGCCGGGGACCGCGCGGATCCCGGGGTCCCCCGCTTGAGCGGCGTCCGTACCCGTGGGCAGGTCCAGCGCGCGCAGGGCCGCGCGCCCCGCGGCGTCCGCGGCCGTCCACAGCGCCAGGAGTCGCGGCGAGGCGGTGAGCGACAGGTCGAGTCGGTCACCGAGCCGCTCGGTGACCGTGTGCAGGAGCCGGTCGCGGCCTGCGGGGGTGAGCGTGTCGAAGCCCGCGCGCAGGGCGGGCAGCCGGTCGAGGAAGTCCTGGTCGGTGAGGGTGTCGACGCGGTCGAGAAGCGGGTCGAGTGCCGTCGGTGCCGACTGGAGGAGCGCGGCCGCGCCGCCGAGCAGCCCGCCGAGACGGCGGCCAAGGGCATGCCGCGCCTCAGGGCCGGTGGCCGTGTCGATCCAGCCCGCTGTACGCGCGCCGAGGACGGTGGCGTCGTCGAGGTCGAGCAGCACCCGGGCGGCCAGCGCGGCGCCCTGGACGAGTGGTGAGCCGGTGCGGGCGAGGGTGCCGAGGGCGTCGTCCATCCGCAGTCCGAGGCGGTGTTCACCGGCCCGTGAGGCCAGTTCGACGAGTGCGGCCGTGTCCTCCGGCCGGTCGCTGCCCGCCAGTCCGGGCAGGGTGCGGACCGCCGACTCCAGCAGATCGGTGGCCAGTCCGGCGGCGGCCTGCCGGGTGTCCGGGCCGGTGCCGGGCAGATGGCCGCGGCACAGAGCCTCCAGCAGATCGAGTGCGGCCAGGAGCTCGGGCAGGGTGGCCGTCGCGGGGAACAGCGCGGCGGCGTCGGCGAGCCGCTCCGACACCAGCGAGGGCAGATCGCAGCGGGCGGCGGCGCCGAGTGCCGCGAGGACATGGGCGCAGGTGGGCCCGCCGTCCGCGGACTCCCTGCGGAAGGTCTCCCGCAGGGTGCCCTCGGCGGCCAGGGCAGGGGTCACGCCCCGCATCCCGGCCAGGTCCAGCCGTACGGGGACGGCCGGTGTCCATGACACCCGCCAGCGGGTCGTCAGCGCGGCCGCGTCGCCCGTACCGGCCACCGCCACGGTCTCGCCGTAGCCCGCGCCGCACACGGCGAGGCGCTGGAGCAGGACTTCGCGGCGGCCGTCGAGGGCGGAGCGGAGCGGATCGAGCCGCACCTCGCGCGCCGCGTGGTCGTCGGGGCCGGGCAGCCGCAGCGCGGCGACCTCCGCCTCCACGTAGGGGCCGAGCCCGGAACGGGGTGTGCCCGGTGCGATCCGGCCCCGCTCGGTGCCGACCAGGACCACTTCGAGCGCCCGCGCGAGGGCCCGGCCGCGTCCGAGCGGTTCGCCCTGGCCCATCACGCTCGTCAGCGCCTCGACGACCTCGCCCCGCCCGGGTGCCGCGAGTCCGCGCACGCGCGCGAGGTCGCCCGCCATCCGCAGGGTCTCGGCGGCCTCGCCCGTTCCGGCGGGGTGCCCGGCCGCTCGCAGTTCCCGGCACACGTCGGTGACCGCTCGGGCGGCCGCGTCCCGCACCCGCTCGGGGTCGCCGCCGGCCCGGAACACCGCCTGCTGCCAGCGCGGGTCCCGGATGCCGGCCGGATAGCCGGAGCGGGAGTCCAGCAGATCGAAGGCGTAGGGGACGAGGGAGGTGACGACCTCCGGATCCTTCGTTCCGGCAGTGCGGTCGAGCGGCGCCGCCCCCTCGTCGGCGACACCCGGACCCGTGCCGGGCGCGGCGGCGGTCGCCGTCAGCGCCGGGGCGTGGAACGCGCCGACGACGGCCGCGACCCGGCGCCCGTCATCGGCGGCGCGGGCGATCGTCTCGCGCATGTGGGCCTCACGGGCCAGGTCCAGCACCGGTGCGCCGCCCGAGGCCTCGGCGTCGCTGCGCAGTGCCCAGCCGACACCGAGCGCGGCGCGGCGGATCGCCTCGGGGGTGGATCCCGGGGCGAGGACCTCCACACAGCGGTCCCACAGATCGTCGCCGTCACGGCCGGTCCCGGACGCGGCGAGAGCGTTCCCGAAGGAGACGGACGCACCCACCGGCGCCTCCTCGGCGACCGCGGTCCGGGTGTCACCCGACGGGAGGGGACCCTCCGCGGTCCACAGGGGATCGGACATCGGCAGGTCGCAGCACACGACGTCCGCCCCGCGGTCCCGTGCCCAGCGGACCGCGGCCAGCTCGGGGGAGAAGTCGGCGAACGGATAGAAGCCGAGCCGGCCGTTCCCACCCGCCCCGGCGAGCGCGACCGGCGCGACGGTGCCGGGCGCGGCCAGATGGGGCAGCCACGCCTGGAAGTCTGCGGGCAGTTCCACGCACACGACCTCCGCCCCGCACGCGTCGAGCAGGGCGGGCACCGCGGCGGCGAGCGCCGGGCTGTGGTGCCGTACGCCCAGCAGGTACGGAGCCTCGGAGCCGGCGAGGGCGGTGACGGCCGCCCGTGGATCCTGGGGGTACGTCACCGGAGGTTCTCCCGCAGGTCCCAGAGCCGACGCCACACCGCGGAACCGTCCTCGGCGCGGCGGCGCACCGGACCGTCCCAGTAGCCGAGCAGCCGCGCGTGGTCGGCGGGGTCGTCCTTGCGGACGACGCCCAGCAGGTGACCGGGGACCAGGTCGAGGGTGTCGGCCCCGGGAAGGTAGGCGGCGGCCACTCCGAGGGAGACCGCGACCTGCACCGCCTCGGCCGTCGACATGACCGTGCCGGGCCGCTCCACGTCCCAGCCCTCCACGGACCGGCCGGCCCGGAGGTCACGGAAGACGGTGACCAGCACGTCCAGGACCGCGTCGTCGACGCCGAAGGCGGCACCGGCCCGCTCGACGGCCGCGACCGCCTGCCGCCGTACGAGCGCGGTCTCGGCCTCGACGTCGGCGATCGGGTGCACGGTCTCGAAGTTGAAGCGGCGCTTGAGCGCGGCGGACATCTCCGAGACACCGCGGTCGCGGAGGTTGGCGGTGGCGATGACGGTGAACCCGGGGGTGGCCGCGACCTGGGCGTCCTCGGTGCCGGCCAGTTCGGGCACGCTCATCCGCCGGTCGGACAGGATCGACACCAGGGCGTCCTGGACCTCGGGAAGACAGCGCGTGATCTCCTCGACGCGGGCCACCTGCCCGGCGCGCATGGCGGCCAGCACCGGGGAGTCGACCAGCGCCGTCGGCGTCGGCCCCTGGGCGAGCAGCAGGGCGTAGTTCCACCCGTAGCGCAAGGCGTCCTCGGTGGTGCCCGCGGTGCCCTGGACGGTCAGCGCGCTGGTGCCGCAGACGGCCGCGGACAGCAGCTCGGAGAGCATGGACTTGGCCGTGCCCGGCTCACCGACCAGCAGGAGTCCGCGCTCTCCGGCGAGGGTGACGACACACCGCTCCACCAGGGCACGTTCGCCGACGAACTTGGGGGTGACGACGAGCTTGTCGGGCAGCGTGTCGTGGCGCCCGGGCAGTACGAGGGGCTCGCCGCCGCTGCCGCACACGAAGGTGATGACGGCGCGCGGTGTCAGCCGCCAGCCCGGTGGGCGGGGGCCCGTGTCGTGGGCGGCGAGGAAGGCGAGTTCGGTGGCGTGGCGCTCCTCGGCGGGCAGCGTCTGCCGTGCCGGAAGGGCCGTGGCCGTGTCGGTCGGGGTCATGCGTGTTCCTTGCTCGGTAGGTACGTGTGTGGTGAGCGGTTCGGTGAATACGTGTGTGGTGAGTGGCCTGGTCAATACGTGTGTGGTGCGTGGCGGAAGGCGCCGGGGCCCGGGCGGTCGCCAGGCCCCGGCGGTGGGTCAGCGGCGGCGGCCCGGTCGCACCTCGAACTCGGCGAACCGGGGCCCGCCGCCCTCCTGGACCTGCTGCCAGACCCTTCGGTACAGCTCCGCGACCGGTTCGGTCGGCACGATCACGGCGAGCAGAGCCTCCTCCTGCCACAGCAGGTCGTCGTACAGGGGCCGCTTCCACTGCTCCAGCGGAACGCGCGGAGCCTTCGGCACCACCCAGCCGCCGGGCAGGAACAGCGAACGCCCGGCCCGGGTGCGGCTGGCCTCCACCACCAGGTCGGTGGCGGCCAGTTCGGCACGGGCCGCCTTCAGACGGGCCGGTTTCCACCCCGTCCACCGGGCCGTCATCCGGTCCGTCGGGTCGGGCATGGCGAGCAGCATCAGATAGAGCGCCGCGGCGTCCTCCCCGAGGCCGTACTCCTTGGCGGCCTCCGTCACCAGATCCGGCACCGAGCGGCTGGGGTCCTGCGGCCACCAGGTGCCGTCCTTGCCCCGCCCGCCCGCCCGCGGGTCGCCCGGATCGGCGAGCAGGGCCTCGAAGCGGGCGGAGCGGGCCAGACGCAGGGCCACCTCCACCTGGTAGGGGCGCTGGCCGTCGACGCGCAGCGCGGGCAGGTACGGGTCCTGGCCCGCCTCGTCGAGCAGGGAGACCCGCAGGGCGGGGGAGGGCTGGTCGTCGTGCGTGGCGAGGACGACGGCGCCGTACCGCTCGAAGCCCTTGCCCACCTCGGTCGGCGCGCCCGCCGTCTTCCGGAAGGCGGTGATGCTGACGTACTGGTTGAGGTCGAGCATCAGCCCGGGGTGGGACAGCCGGTCGCGGACGGAGTCGAGGGCGGTGGGCAGCGCGGCACGGATCGGATCGCCGGCGGGCAGCCGGTGGGCGAGCCAGGCGGCGAGTCCGACGAAGCCGAGCAGTACCGGTCCGTCGAACCCGGCCGCGCTCCTGTCGACGCACTGGACCCGGTCACCGTCGACGGCCCACTCGAGGTCACGGGTGAGCCGGGGCTCACCGGCCGGGTCGAGCAGCGCGGGCAGTGCCTGGCGGACATTCCACTGCCCGTGCTTGAAGGCACGCACCGCGTCGCCGAGCAGTTCCTCGGGTACGGCGGCCCGTCGGCCCATCCTGCTGTTCCAGACCTCGGCCGCGGCGGCCCGGTCCGGTCCCTCGGTCCACAGGCGGGCGGGTTCGGCGGGCAGCAGCGCGGCCGCGACCGCGGTTCGGATCGCCGGATCCACCTGGCGCAGTTCCTCCTTGGCGACGGCTGCCGCGGCGGCCTTCACGCCGATGGCCGCGCATGCCTGGGCGGTCAGGAACGACCGTTCGTAGACGTCGACCTGGGGCAGACCGGCCACGATCAGCTTGGCCATGGTCTCGGTGACGCCCGTCAGCCGCGCGAACTCCTCCGCGGCCTCAGGGAACCAGGGCGCGGGTCCGCGCGCGGACAGCTCCGCGAGGAACGTGCCGAGCCGGGCAGCGTGCCCGTCCTCGCCCAGCGGGGTCGATGCCCGCAGCGTGTAGGGCTCCGGGGTCTCGAAGCGCCCGGCCGGATCGTGGAAGAAGCCGGCGAAGACGCAGCCGTCCTCATCCTGCGAGAGACGTCCCACCACGGCGATGAACGAACCGCCGCCCAGGGGCAGCACCCCGTTCCACGCACCCTCACGCCATTCGCCCGACGGGGTGCGCAGCACGCCCGCTGCCAGGTGCAGCTCCACCTTGCGCCAGCGAGAAGGCCCGGCGGCCGGTCCCAGCCCCAGGGCGTCGAACTCGGCGAGCAGCGCGTGCAGGGCCACTCGATGGTCCTCGGGGGTGGTGCACGCGCCTGCTCGGAAGGCCAGGGCGGGCACGCGGTCGAGCAGTGTCTCCAGATGCGGCTGTCCGACGGGAATCCGTCGTCCGTCGAGGTGGAGGAGCGCGGCCGGTCCCTCGGCGGCGGGAGCGCCGAAGAGCCCGGCCGCCCGCTTCATCTCGCGCAACGCACGGAAGACGGTGTCGGCCTCGTCGTCCCGGTTCCACCAGGAGCGGGTGGTTCCGCACAGACCGTTCGTGGCGTCGAGGAGCACGGTGTCCGGCGGTCCGGCCGGGCCTTCCTCCTGCGGGCCGCCGTCGAGGGCGCGGGTGAGCCGGGCCGCCACCGCGTCCAGGACGGCCTGCTGACCGCCCGCGTGCCGGACGACACCGGCGATCCCCGCGACCAGCGCGTCGTGGGTGACCGGGAGACGGGAACGGATTGCTTCGAGGAGGACGTCCTTGTCCTCTTCACCCGCGGCGGACAGCAGGGCCGCCGCGGTGTCGCGGTCGATGCCTCGCAGTGCCGCGGAGCCCTCGGGGTCGCGGGCTGTCAGACACTCCCAGTACTGCACCGGCGGCAGCAGCAGCGAGCCCTCGCCGAAGGTTCCGGGCGCGCGGTCGGTCTTGGCCACGGAGGTGACGACGCCGTCCGTGTCCACGATGGCGAGGCTCCAGCTCTCGCGGACGACCGCCCGCGCCTCCTCCGCGCCGGGGAAGACCACCAGCGTCGAGGGCCGGCCGACGCCCGCGGGCAGGGTGATGGTGTGTCCGGCCAGGTCCTGGGCGCGCACGGAGCCGTCGGGCAGCTTCACCACGCGCAGACCGACCAGGCCGTCCACGGGCGCGGAGGCAGGGGTGGCGCCGGCGGTCGGCGACGGACTCAGCCGGCCGCCACCGAACGTGCTGCCCTCGGGGGCGTCCCGCAGGGCGTCGGCGAGGAAGGCGGGCCTGCTCGCACGGCCACGCTCACCCGTCGCCGGGTCGTACTCGTGCCAGTCGTGCGCGCCGCCGTCCGCGCTCCACACCCAGTACGAGACGCCGTCGCAGAGAAGCCGGCGCTCCTCGGGCAGGGTGGTGTCCCCGGCGTGCAGGACGCCACCGCCGGTCGTACGGCCGCCGCCGGGCAGCGGCAGGGTGATCGGCCCGTTGCCCTGGTACCAGTCCATCCGGGTACCCCGGGTGTTCCGCGCGCCCTCCAGTGACACAAGGCGGTCGGGGCGCGGGTGCCAGTAGCCGCGCAGGCCGTCGGTGCGGTCGTTCCAGTAGACGAGAAGCTCGCCGTCCACGTGGTGGAAGCCCGGATCGCCCCAGGCGCCGTTCACCGGGATCCGCAGGTCGTGGGTGAGGAGTGTGCCCTCGGCGCCGATCACCCGCGCCTGGGCGGCCCCGGCCACGATGAGGTGCGGCCAGGCGTCGGCGACGACCACATCCTCGACGTCGGCCTTGGGAACGAGGGAGGCGACCGCGTCCTCCCAGGCGGGCCAGCCGAGTTCGTCGAAGAGCCCGGCCCGCAGGGTGCGCGCCAGCACCGGTGCGAGGTCGGTGCCGGCGGCGGCGCGCACCTCGTCCTCGGCCAGCGCCAGCGCCTCGGCGGGCAGCCACTTCAGCCGGGCCAGCGCCTCGGGCAGCTGGGGCAGGCCCACCGCGGTGAACCGGCGTACGACCGTGCGCACCCAGTCCGCGAGCAGGGGACCGCCGCCCGGCGACGCCGCCAGGAGCGCGATCGCCCGCAGCGACTGGTCGTCGTTGGCGAACCGGTCCGCGCCCCGGTGGAAGGCCGGGTGGAAGCGGCTGTCGGCGGCCAGTGACACCAGGTCGCGGCGCCCCTCGCCCAGGGCCCACTGCGCCAGCAGCAGCGCGTCGCCCTTCCGCGGGGTGGCCACCGGAACGTCCAGCGACAACAGCAGGTCGATCAGATCGAGATCGTAAACGACCCTCAACTCGGCGCCGGAGGAGGCGAGTTCGGCCCGCAGTCGGTCCGCTGTCCGCTCCACCAGCGGATACAGCTCGGCCATACGACTGGGATCGCGCCAGGACCGGGCCCGTTGGCGGTAGGTCAGGAACCGCTCCAGCCAGCCCGCCGTACCGTCCTGCGGCCGCTGCTCATCGGGCAGGGTGGCGTCCCACAGCCCGGCGGTGGCGCCGGAGGCCTCCAGCAGTTCCAGCCACATCGTCGGCATGTCGCTGTCGAGAGCGGCGGGCATCAGATCGAGCAGCGCGCCCCGCACCCGAGGCTCGCGTACGGCCAGGGCGACCAGAGCCGTGCGGTGCCCCTTCCACCAGCCGGCCGCCGCCCGCAGGGTGGCCGGCAGGGTGAGCAGCTCGGACACGTACTCCTGCTCGGTGAGGTTCGCGTCCCGGCCGGCCCCCCGGGCCAGCTTGCGCAGGTCGTTCGCCATCTGCACCGACGGCGGCAGCCCGCCCGCCGTGCGGCGCAGGCACAGCCGGGTGAAGCGCCGCAGCGCGTCCTCGGCCGGCACGCGCGCCGCCAGCTCCCTGGCGTAGGCCGACAGCACCTTCACCGGAAGCGCCCCGGCGAGCGCGAACTCCAGGAACACGGCGTCCAGCCGCTCCTCCTGCACCGTCAGACCGTGCTCCGCCTCGGCCTTGCGGGCACGGGTGAACAGCTGGGCCGCGTAGGTCGCGTTCTCCTCCGTCAGGAACACCCGCCCGGCCTGCTCGTAGAACGTCGGAAGGAAGTGCGGCACCGAGGCCGCCAGCCGCTCCCCGAGTTCCACGAAGGCGTCCAGAGCCGCCTTCGGACGGGACTTGACCTGCCGCGCGGCCCGCTCAAGGTCCGGCACCACGCGCAGCGCGTGGTGTCCGTCCTGCGGGTGGTGCACCAGCACCCATTCGGGAAAGCCCAGCGACTGGCGCGGCCCGAACCCGACGACGACGGGCTCGGTGTCCCGCTCCAGGCCGAGGAATCCGGCGGCCAGGTCCTCCGCCTCCCCCAGCTCGCCCGCGACCAGCCGTACCACCACCCGGTCGTCCAGGCCCGGGTGACGGTACGCCCGCGCCGTCAGCGGCACCCCCTGCTCGCCCGCGTTCTCCGTGTCAGGCGGCAGCACCGCGCCCGCCGCCAGCAGTTCCCCGTACGACACCTGCGTCCCCCCGCTCATGCGTTCTTGCCCTCCTCGATGACACGGCCCGCGTACAGCGCCGCCGCCATCCGCATCCCCTCGGACCAGGCGACCGGTCCCACCTCGCCCAGCGGCAGGGCGCGGCCGTCCTGATCCCGCCAGGTGAGCGCCCCGGTCTCGACCTCGCTGTCCCAGTACGGCTCCCCGATCCACACCGAGGATTCGAGGCTGCGTCCGCCGTCCCGAACCCGGGCGGTCGCGTACCCCCCGGACACGCGGTAGCCGAGCGAACTGGCCCGTGCGGCGAGCGCGAAGCGGGAGCGGAACGAACCCCCGGCGAAGTCCCTCACCTCGGTGGCCTTGGCGCGGAGGTCCCCGGGCTGCCGCCATATGGCCCGGTGGATCTGCTCGACGCGCTGCACCATGCCCAGTTCGGCCGCGAAGTCGCGCAGGTCGTCCAGGTCCGGGAGCAGTACCGGGTGCGGAAGCGTGACCGTGCGCGGGGCGATCCGGACGGTCTCGCCGTCCAGGTTCACCAGCCGCAGTTCGCCCGTGTCGGTGGCGCCACGCAGGAAGCCCACGTCGTCGGGGTCGTCGCCGACGACCACCAGATCGCGCAGCGCGGACTGCCAGGCCTCGTCGGGCCACACCCGGGCCAGCAGCCCCGTGGGTACGGGCAGCGACGACACCATCCACGCGTCGACCTGTTCCCCACACGCCGTGGCATGACGGTCCAGCCACTCGGCGAAGCGCCGCAGCCGGTCCACCTCCGGGTGGTCCTTCAGCGCGCGCGGGAGCGATTTGAGCTGCCGTCCCGCCGACCGGCCCGAGGTGGCACGCGCCGCCACCCGCCCCTCCACAAGGGCGACTTCATACCCGTCACCCGCCGACACCCACCCCACGAGCCACAGCCTTCCGCGTCAAGAACACCAGATGAGAGCACAGTTCACCCAGGTCAGTCCGTCCCGGGTGGAGTGCGACTATGCAGCGAACGCTAGCGTCGGCCACTGACAATCGGCCCCGCAGCCCACAGATCCCGGCAGCCGCCCCCGACCCGCGCCACCGCCGATATCGTGCCGGAGGTGAGCAACTCGTATGCGGGACTTGACGATGCCGAGGTCGCGACAGCCGCGGCCTGTGCCGGGGCGGACGTGGTGCGGGCCCTGTACGGGCGCCGCCTGACGCGGATCGACAAGGGCGGCGGAGACTTCGCGACCGCCGCCGATGTGGAAGCCGAGAAGACGATCCTCGGCATCCTTCGCGGCGCCCGGCCCGATGACGCCGTGCTCGGCGAGGAGAGCGGGCCGCAGGGCGTGGCGGGGGCCGCGCGCCAGTGGCTGGTGGATCCCTTGTGCGGCACGTTGAACTACGCCGTGGGCAACATGCTGGTGGCCGTGAACGTGGCGCTGCGCGGCGGTGCCGCCGCGGTGGCCGACCCGTTCGGCGGCGAGGTCTTCTTCACCGACGGGGAGAGCGCGTGGGTACGGCGGGACGGCGGCGACGCCCGGCTGGTGCCCACGTCCGCCACCCGGCTCGTGGATGTCAACCTGGACCCGCCGTTCCCGAACGCGCCCGGTTTCCGGGCCGTGGACCTGCTGGCCCGGTCCGCCTTCGTGGAACACTTCCGGCCCCGTGTCGTGTCCACGACGCTGGCCCTGGCCTGGGTCGCCGCCGGCAAGCGCGCCGCGTACGTGACGGACGGCGGCGACCTGTCCGGGAGCGTGCACTTCGCCGCCGGCATCGCCCTGTGCAAGGCCGCGGGCTGCGTGGTCACCGGGATCGACGGTGGCCCGACAGGACCGTCGGGCCGGGGACTTGTGGTGGCGGCCGACGCCGAGACCCACCGGCTGCTGATGTCGATGACCGGGAAGCCACGGCCGCGCGTGTGAACGACGCCCCGGAACGGGCTCAGGACGTTGACATGAAAAGTTATGGAAGGCCCTAATGAGAGGTGATGATCACTTACGGCTGTGACGTGCCGGTTCGTGGCTCGGCGGGGCGCCCGGGAGGAACTGTCCGGATGAGGAGACGCCTCGCCGCGCTCGGGGCGATGACGGCCGCCGCCGCTCTGGCCCTGACGGGTTGCGGCGACGACGCCCCCGAGAAGGCATCACCCTCCGCGTCCGGGACGGCCAAGGCGCCGTTGTACGACGAACTGCCGGAGTCGGTGAAGCGGTCCGGTGTCGTCAGGGTCGGCTCGGACATGCTCTACCCGCCGATGGAGTTCGTGCGGAACGGCAGGCCGACCGGCGTCGATCCCGACCTGGCCGCCGTGCTGGGCAGGGAACTGGGGGTGAGGTTCCAGTTCGCCAACGGCGCGCTCGACACCCTGCTCACCGGCCTGCGGGCCAAGCACTACGACGTGGTGATGTCCGCGATGACCGACACCAAGGACCGTCAGGAGGGGCTGGATCCCGCCACCGGGGAGAAGATCGGCGAGGACATCGACTTCGTCGACTACTTCGAGGCCGGATCGGCGGTCATGGTGAAGAAGGGCAATCCGGAGGGCGTCAAGACGCTGGCCGATCTCTGTGGCAAGAAGGTGGCCGTGCAGAGCGGCAGCACCACGTACGACCTGCTCCAGTCCCAGAGGTGCGACGAGCCGATGGACATCGAGGCCTACGACACCCATGACGAGGCGCAGGCCCGCCTCAAGAGCGGCGCTGTGGTGGCCGATGTCGCCGACTTCCCGGTGGTCGCCTACGCGGTGAAGACGGCGGGCGGCGGCAAGGACTTCGAGATGGTCGGCGAGCAGATCGGTGCCGGCCCGTACGGCATCGCTGTGCTGGGCTCGAACAGCCGGCTGCGGGACGCGGTCCAGGCCGCCCTGGACGCCGCCATCCGGGACGGCTCGTACGGGGAGGTCCTGAAGAAGTGGAACGTCGGCGAGGGTGCGGTGACCGACGCCACGATCAACAGCGACACCTGAGCGGACACCGGACACCGGACGCGGACGTCCGTCCCGCTCTCATCGGAACGGGACGGACGATCCCACGAAGGGGCGGACGCGCGGCAGTTCATCCGTGGCGCGACGCGTCCTCGAGCGGCGAGACGTCGAGCGACTCGAAGACCGGCCACTGGTTTCCGGCCTTGTTGATACCGGCCCGGATGGTGATGCCGCCGGAGAGCTGATCGGACGGCTGGTCCGAGACGTGGCTCAGTTCCACCAGGCCGTCGACGTACGCCGTGGTGGTGTTCCGTCCGACCTCGACGGTCACCGTGTGATCGGACTTCGGGTCCAGCGGCCGCGAGGCGACCTTGTAACCGTTGACCAGCAGGGTAGCCCGGTTCCTGGTGATCACCACGGTCACCGGTTCCTTGCTGTTGGTCCGCACACCCAGCGCGGCCTGGTTGGTGCCGTTGCCCAGCGACCCGAGCAGCGCGGTGGCGCTGTAGTCCGTCCAGTCGACGCTGCTGTTCGGCCGGTAGTCGGCCTTGGCGTACCGGGGCGTCCGCGCCGACGACGGCGCCTTGCCGAGGAACACGTCGAAGCTCGTACGGGTCTGGCGTCCTCCCCAGTTCTCCGGCTCGGACAACGGCCGGTGCGCGTCGGCCGGGACCTGGACGTTTCTCGCGACGTCCGTGAGCATCTGCTCGGGAGTGGTCTGGGCGTAGACCTCGACACGCTGGACGAGACCCGCCGACGCGGACCGGCGGCTGGCCGTGAGCGGAACGCTGGAATGATCCGTCATCACGAGCGGGAAGAGCTCCTTGAGCAGATGCCTGGCCTGCGAGTCCGTCGAGTCGGCGTCCTGCTGACCGGGTCCGTCCGAGAAGGGGACCGCGAACATCGTCGGGGTCGGCATGTCGTGGTTGACGATGTCCTTGACGGAGCCGGCGAGGTCGTGGAGCACCCGGGCGCGGTACTCGGCCGTGTTCTCCCGTCTCCCCTCGTCCTTCAGCCACAGGCGGTTCATCAGCGGTGCGCCCGTGTTGCCGGCGGCGTCCACCTGCTTGACGCTGTGCATGGCGCGCGTGTGGCTCTGGAAGTCCCATCGGCCCGACCGGTTCATCCGCTCGATCTCGCGCCAGGTCAGGTAGTAGGGGCGGTGCTTGTCCATCGACCCGGTGATCAGGAAGATCGTGCCGTGCATCTTGTGCTTGGCCAGGATGCGGTCGGCGTACTTCCACAGCCCGTCGGTGCCGTCGTCGAAGGTCAGCAGCACCGAACGCCGCGGCACCGGACCGCCGCTCATGTAGTGGGTGAACTGCTTCGCGGTCAGGGTGCGGTAGCCGGCCTTCTCCAGCGCGGTGAGCTGGGCGTCGAACGTCTTCGGTGTGAGGACGTAGGGGCTCTTGCTGCTCTTGTTGACATCGTGGAAGGTCAGCACCACAGGCGGAGCGTGGTCCGGCAGTCCTCCGCCCTGTTTCGTCCAGCCGGCCTTGTCCGCGGTCGTGATGGACGCCTGGGTCAGTGGCGCCTGCGGGGACATGTACTTCCGGGTGAGGTAGCGCTCGATGCCCGCGGCGCCCGAGGCCACCACCACGGAGAGGGTGAGGGCCCCGAGCAGGACGCGGACGGGCCACTGCGTCCAGCCCCGGCCCCACCCGTGGCCGCGGCCACGACTGCGGTCGTGGGTGGCCTTGTCGGCGTAGTCATCGCGGAAACAGGGTTCCGGACCGTTGCCGTGGTCGTGTACGACGACGGCGACGGGCTCGCGCCACGGAGCCATCAGAGCACGCTCCCTCGCGACAGGACGATCAGGTAGATGCCGCTGACGACCACGACGGCGACCACGTCGGTGATCACCCGGACGGTCTTGCGCCGCAGGAAATTCCTCATCACCGAGTCCTCGACCAGACACCGCGACGGATGGTCGCGAGGGAGTAGGGCAGCAGCCAGGACAGGAGCAGCGCCGACAGCAGACTCATCAGCGGCCGGTAGCGCCAGCGGGTGTCACCGGGGTTGTCGATCTTGAACGCCAGTCCCCAGATGCTGCCCTTGAGCACCACGCCGCACAGATACAGCACGCTCACGAAGATCCCGCCCTGTATCGGGGACAAGATCATGTGGCGGACCGCCATGAACGGTGCGGCCATCACCCACAGCACATGTCCGTAGTAGAGACAGGACGGGCCGACGCCTCGCCGCCACATGAAGGTGCCGGTGAAGAAGGTGTTGCGGATGAAGCTCTTCTTCCAGCGGATCTGCTGCTTCATGAACGGCCGGAAATGCTCGGGCACGTTGGTCCACACCTTGGCCGACTGGACGTAGCCGATACGCCACTTGCGCTCGGGGTAGTCCTGCGCGGTGACGAACGGGGAGTCGGCGTACTGCTTCTTCAGCTTCTCGCCGACCCACAGCTGTCCCAGCACGTAGCCGGTGAGCTGCCGGTCCGTCGCGAACCGGAAGGGGGCGCCCAGGAAGCGGTCGCCCGCCCAGGCGGGGAAGTAGTTGTACACCGCGTCCCGGCGGAAGACCGCCAGCGGACCGGAGACGCACGTGACCGATCCGAAGACCGACTCGGCCGCCTTGGCCACCCGGAACTGCCCCTCGTACCAGACATCCTGAGCCCGGGTGAAGAGCGTTTCGTCGACGTTCAGTGCCCGGCAGTGGCCGCTGACCGCGCCCAGTTCGGGGTGGTCGACCAGGGCCTGCACACACTTGCGCAGAGCGTCGGGCGCCAGGATGCAGTCGGAGTCCGTGAACGCCAGCACGTCGCCGGTCGCGATGCTCGCGCCCTGGACCAGGGCGTGCTTCTTGCCCAGGTTCTTCTCCAGCTTGAGCAGGGTGATGCCGAGCTCGCGCGCGAGCCCGTCCAGGATCTCCCGCGTCCCGTCCTCGGAGAGATCGTCGATCACGATGATCTCCAGGTCGGGGTAGTCACTGCCCGCCATCGAGCGGACACAGCTCTCGATGTAGTCGACCTCGTCCTTGACCGCGAGCAGGAAGGACACCTTCGGCACGGCCGGCAGGGACGGGAAGGACGCGAGGTCCTTGGGGCGCCTGCGCAGGGTACGGACCGACGGGTCGTCGTACCGGCTGTACGCGATCTGCAGCATGGCGATGGTGCCGACCAGCACCGTGATGCCGTAGCCGATGACAAGCGGTTTCTCCGGCACCAGCGGGAGCTCGCGGGCCAGGATCAGCCCCAGCGGCAGCAGGCAGAACATGGCCAGCACCCGGCGCACCGCGAAGCGGACATCGGTATGCATCCGGTTCGTCCAGCGGGTCAGCGGGCCCGGTGGCCTGCCCACGACGGCGGACGAGCGGACCGGCGGCAGCGGTACGGAGGTCCTGGGGCGCGGGTTCGGCAGAATCAGTCCGCACGAGGCGGAGGCGACCGGGACGGTCGCGCCCTCAGGGCCGACCGGCATGTCGTGGGACTCGGCCGCGGTCGCCTGACCTGGCACGCCGCCTCCCGGCGCCCTGGGCAGCACGGCCCCGGGCGCCGCGAGGGCCGCGTCCGCGGCTCCCGACGGGTGCGGGTCGCTCACAGGGTGTCCCGGGCGGCTACGGAGTCCAGCCGGTACGTGGCGTCCAGGACGTCGTCCCGGTCGTTCAGCCAGGCGAGGTCGGCGCCCGGGTGCACGGTGTGCACCAGCACCAGGTCCCACTCGTGGTCCTCGGGCGTGAGAACACTCTCCTGTATCCCGCCGGCCACCCGCGCGGCGCGCACCATGGAGTCGGTGAAGCGGACCCGGGCGCCCTCGTGGACGAGCTCGTCGAAGATCTCCAGCGCGGGCGATTCCCGCAGGTCCTCGACACCCGGCTTGTACGCCATGCCGACGATCAGGACCCGGGCTCCGGTGAGCGGCTTGCCGCGCTCACCCAGTGCCTCGCGCACCCGGCGTACGACCTGGCGCGGACGGCCGGCGATCGCGCTCATGGCGGCTTCGACCAGCGGGGAGGTGCTGCGCTCGGCGCGGAGCTGCCAGAGCAGGTAGTGCGGGTCGCAGGGGATGCAGTGCCCGCCGACTCCGGGGCCGGGGTAGAAGGGCATGAAGCCGAACGGCTTGGTCGCGGCGGCCTCGATGACGGGGATCGGGTCCAGGCCGAGGACACGGCAGTTGTCGGCGAACTCGTTCGCGAGCGCGATGTTGACCGCGCGGAAGGTGTTCTCCCACAGCTTGGTCATCTCGGCCGCCTCCGGCGAGGGCAGCACGTACACGGAGGAAGCGGTGCGCGAGAGCACGGAGATGGCCCGGTCGATGGTCTCCTGGCCCGCGCCGCCGACCACGCGCGGGGTGGTGTCCTGGGTGTGGTGGGCGTTGCCGGGGTCGATCCGCTCCGGCGAGAAGGCCACGAAGATGTCCTCGCCGACGGTGAAGCCGCGCTCGGTCAGCGGCTCGGTCAGCAGGTCACGGGTGGTGCCGACATAGGTGGTCGAGGTCAGCATCAGCAGCTGACCGGGGACGGCGTGCTCGACGACGGTGGCCGCTGCGGCGGTCAGCGCCCGCAGGTCGGGGGCGAGGTGCCGGTCCACCGGGGTCGGTACGCACACCAGGACGGTACGGGCGTCGGCGAGTGCCGCCGGGTCGTCGGTGAGGGTGAAGCGCTGATCGCCGTTGAACTCCTTCAGCCGCTCCAGGTCGCTGGGCAGCAGGTCGACGTCGACTCCCCGGATCGCCTCCAGCCGCTCGGCGCTCGCGTCGATGCCGATCACTTCGGTGCCCGCGGCCAGCAGGCCGAGTGCCGTCGGCAGACCGACATAGCCGAGGCCCACGACCGCCACGGCCCCCACCTCCGGCGCGTCCAGGGCGACTTGACCGCTGAGGGTCTCGAAAGCGGCGCCGAGGTGCAGTCCTTGAGAGGTGGGCAGGGTGTTCGTAGGCATGTGAGCGCTCCAGGTGTGGCTCTTTTGGGATGCACACCGACTGGCGCGCACGCATTGCCGCAGCGGGGACCTCGAGTCCTGCTCGGCCAATGTTCTTGGATGCTTCAACCATCCCAATTGTCCATTTCTTGGTCAAACGCTGGGAAAATGATTAAGTGTGCCGCTTCACGGCTTTTACGGAATCGTTATCAGCCAGCTGAACAGGCGCTTTACCTCTCCTTGGGGGAGTGGTGGAGTCATTCCGCGGGTGGGTCGGTGTGATGTGGCAGTCAATTTCCGGAGTCGCGGAGAGTGACGCGGGTCACTTTGTTTCCCGCGTTCGGGGTTCGGCTTTTTTTGCGGGGACCGTCACGGGCTTCGCTCTCGGTTGTCGAGGCGATATGTGGAAGAATGGGCGCATCTGCGGAGCCGTGCTCCGTGGATGAGGCGCCGCCCGGGTGAACGGCAACCGGGGCGCCGGATCAGGCGAGTGGTCTTCACCCTCGCGAAGTGCCGCGCCCGCTGTCCGGGCCGGCTGTGAATGCGGAACAAGCAGGAAATCCCCATGACTTGTGGCGTCAGGGCAGTGTCTCGCTGCCAATTCCCCCTGCCGGACGGATCGTCGCGGCATTCTCCCGTCGAGCGATGGACGCTCCGGTCGTGACGCGGAGACGACGCACGGCCTGCCTGACGGCCGTCCTCATCGGCGGTGCCGCGATGACACAGACGGCGTGCGGCGGCCGGACCCCGGCTCCTCGCCCGCCCGAGTCGTACGACGCGGCGGTGCGGGCCGACTCCCCGGCCTTCTATCTCTCGCTCGGCGCAGGGAACGCGACCCGTCAGTCCGCGGCCTCCCTCGAGCCCGCCTACCATCACGCACCCGGTGTCACCTCCATGCCCAACGGGGACCGCGCCTCCCTGTTCGACGGAACCTCGCAGTACGTGGAGATCCCGGACGACGACCGGCTCTCCGTCACCACGACCGGTGAACTGACCGTGGAGGCGTGGATCCGGCCCGACACGCTGACGTTCGCCAGGACGGCGGGCGCCGGTTACGTCAACTGGCTCGGCAAGGTCTCGAGTTCGGAGGCCCGGACCGAGTGGCTGGCCCGTATGTACTCGCGGGGCAACAGCGAAGCCCGCGCCAACCGCATCAGTGGATACGTCTTCAACCGGGACGGCGGACTCGGCGCGGGCTCGTACTTCGAGGACCGGGTCCGCCCCGGCCGGTGGATCCACTACGCACTGGTCATCAACACCCGTGAGAAGAGCGGCGCTTACCCGACCGGGTACGTCAAGGTCTACAAGGACGGTGTGCTCCGCGACCAGGACGCCCTCGACGATTACGACATCACCCCCAGCAACACCGACGCCCCGATGCGGATCGGCACCGCCGGCACCAAGTCGTACTTCAAGGGCGCGATCGGCAAGGTGGCCGTCTATGACTCCGAGGTGCCCCAGGCCCGGCTCGCCGCCCACTGCGGGGCCATGAACGCGCACCCCCGGGAATCGGTCACCGGCACCTGACAGGGCCCTTCGGCCGGGCGGTCCCGGATCGTTCGTGACGACTCCTGGACAGCCGGACCCCGCCGTGCTGTCATGTCCGCGGCGCCATTTCCAACGTTGTAGAAGCCGGACAACGTTGTCTTACTGCGAGCGGACCCCTTTCGGAAGGCAGGTCACCTGCATGTCAGTGAGCAGACGGAGAATCCTCGCCCTGGGCTCCGGCGCGCTGGGCGCCGCGGCCCTCGGAGGCACGTTCACGGGGGCCGCGGCCGCGGTGCCCCAGCCGCGAGCGGAGACGGCGCCGGCCGACGCGTTCCAGAAGCTGCCGCCCGGAAGCGTGGTCGCCCGTGGCTGGCTCGCCGGGCAGCTCCGGCTGCAGCTCGCCGGTCTGTGCGGCACGTACGAGAACCTCTCGCACTTCCTCGACTTCTCCACGACCGGCTGGGTGCATCCCGAGCACGACGCCTGGGAGGAGGTGCCGTACTGGCTGCGCGGCTACATCCCGCTGGCCATCGCCACCGGCGACCAGCACGCGCTGGCGCGGTCGCGTGAGTGGGTGGACGGGATCCTCGCGACCCAGCAGAGCGACGGCTTCTTCGGGCCCCGCGGCTTACGCACGGCACTCAACGGCGGACCGGACTTCTGGCCCTTCCTGCCGCTCCTGCAGGCACTGCGGACGCACGAGGAATACACCCACGACCAGCGGATCGTGCCGTTCCTCGTCCGCTTCCTCCGCTACATGAACGCCCAGGGCCCGGGTGCCTTCAACGCGAGCTGGGTGTCCTACCGTTGGGGCGACGGCCTCGACATCGCCGTATGGCTCCACCGCCGTACCGGCGAGGCCTTCCTGCTCGATCTCGCCGCCAAGATGCACGGTCACGGTGCCGACTGGACCGGGGCGACCCCGAGCCGGCACAACGTGAACATCGCCCAGGGCTTCCGGGAGCCCGCCCAGTACGGGCACCTGACCGGCTCCGCCGACCTCGTGAGCGCCACGTACCGGGCCTACGACACCGTGATGGGCTCCTACGGGCGGTTCCCCGGCGGCGGGTTGGCCGGGGACGAGAACTACCGACCCGGATTCGCCGACCCACGGCAGGGCTTCGAGACCTGCGGCATCGTCGAATTCATGGCCAGTCACGAGCTGTTGACCAGGATCACCGGGGACCCGGTATGGGCGGACCGCTGTGAGGACCTGGCCTTCAACATGCTCCCGGCCTCCCTCGATCCCGACGGCAAGTCCGTTCACTACATCACCAGCGCCAACAGCGTCGACCTCGACAACCGTCCCAAGACCCAGGGGCAGTTCCAGAACGGCTTCGCCATGCAGGCCTTCCACGCCGGCGTCGACCAGTACCGGTGCTGCCCCCACAACTACGGCATGGGCTGGCCCTACTTCACCGAGGAACTCTGGCTCGCGAGCGCCGACGGCGGCCTGGCCGCCGCGCTCTACGCCCCGAGCCGTGTGCGGGCGACGGTCGCCGGCGGAACGGCGGTCACCGTCACCGAGGAAACGGGTTATCCCTTCCAGGACACGATCACCCTCACCGTCTCCACGCCCCGTCCGGTGCGCTTCCCGCTGCGACTGCGCGTGCCCGGCTGGTGCGAAGGTCCCCAACTGCAGGTCAACGGTAAGGCGGTCAGCGCCTCGGACGGCCCGTCCTGGGCGCGGATCGACCGCACCTGGCGCGACGGCGACGTCGTCCGCCTGCGGTTGCCTCAGAAGGCTCAACTGCGCTCTTGGCCGGGCCAGCACGGCGCGGTCAGCGTGGAACGGGGCCCTCTCACCTATTCGTTGAAGATCGGCGAACGCTACGACCGCTACGCGGGAGACGACAGGTTCCCCGCTTACGAGGTCCACGCCACCACCGGATGGAACTACGGCCTCCTGCCGGAGACGTCCCTGACCCCGGCGCAGACCGGCACCGCCGTCCCGGACCAGCCCTTCACACCCGGTACCACGCCCGTGTCCATCGCGGCGCGGGCCCGGAGGATCCAGGAGTGGGTCGCGGACGACGAACACGTCGTCGCACCGTTGCAGGACTCTCCCGCCCGCAGCGACGCGCCGGTCGAGACGGTCACCCTCATCCCCATGGGTGCCGCGCGACTTCGCGTCACGTCGTTCCCCACGGCGGCTCCCGACGGCAGGCCCTGGACACCGGAGCCGCCCTTCCGCCGGCTCGCCAACAAGAACAGCGGCAAGGTCCTGGCCGTCGACGGGATGTCGACCGAGAACAGCGCGCGCGTGGTGCAGTTCGACAACACGGGAACGGGCGACCACGCCTGGCAGCTCATCGAGAGGGGCGACGGCTGGCATCTCCTCCGCAACGGGAACAGCGGCAAGGTGCTCGGCGTCGACCACATGTCGATGGACAACAGCGCGATCGTCGTGCAGTTCGAAGACAACGGAACGGACGACCACCTGTGGGCGCTGGTCGACAACGGCGACGGCTGGTACCGCATCCGGAACAAGAACAGCGGGAAAGTCCTCGGGGTGGACCGTATGTCCACCGGCAACAGCGCGCAGGTGGTCCAGTACGACGACAACGGAACGGCCGACCACCTGTGGCGCTTCCTGTGAACGCCTGAGCCCGGTGTGAACGCCTGAGCCCGGCGCGGCGACGGACCGGCGGCGCGGTTCCGGCCCGCCACCGATCGGGCCCCGCACCAGTGGCCCGTCCGCGCCTCGGTCCGAGCGGATGACGAACCGCCGGGGACCTGTGCGTCGCACGGGTCCCCGGCGGTGAGTTCAGTCGAAGAGGGCTATGAGGCCGTTCACCCAGATCGCGAGGAAGGCGACGACCGCCACCAGGCATCCGGCTCCCGTCAGGAAGGCGGTGAACGGACTGCTCTCGCTGTCCGTCTCCGTGCCGTCCGGCACGGTGTCCCAGTCGACGGGCTGCCCCACGGCGTCGGAGCAGGCCACGCGCACCGCTTCCAACTGCCCTCTGGCGAAGGCCGTTCCGGCCAGGGACTCCGAACCGCTCCAGGCGAGTGCGCGCATCCGCCGCTCAGGGGTGGCGTACCTGGACTCGAAGGCCGAGGTCTCGGCCGTGTCCCGATCCGGTTCGAGATACATCCAGCGGCCCGCCTCCGCGGCCTCTCCGTACAGCCGGTAGGTCTCGGCGAGGCGGCGTCGAAGCGTCAGGTCGTTCGGAAACGACGACACGAGCCCGCGCAGGCGCTGACGCGCGACGGGGATCCGGCCGGCGGCCAGGTCCGCGTCGACGCGTGCAAGGGTGTCTCTCAGTGGCATGTGCCGATGATCACCGCTGCGGCGACCGGCGTCGACTGCTTTTGAAGCCCGGTGCCGGGCGTGTGTCAGGATCGGCGTCCATGGAAATCGACATGACTCCCGCCGGTGTGGCCGACTTCCACCGGGTCCTGGCCGATCACTCCCGCTACTGGGGTGAACGGGACCTTCGCTCGCTGCATCTTCTGGCGTTGGTGCAGGAGTTCGGGGCCACCTGCCTCGTCGCACGTGCCGAGGACGGGATCCGCGGCTACGTCTTCGGGTTCGTCACGCCGGACGGCACCGGCTATGCGCATCTCATCGCCGTCAGGGACGACACCCGCGGCAGTGGTCTCGGGCGCCGTCTGTACGCGGCGTTCGCCGAGGCGGCCGAACTCCAGGGTGCGCGGCGGCTGAAGGCGATCACCTCGGTGGGGAACACCGGCTCGATCGCCTTCCACCGCAGCGTCGGCTTCGACGTGAGGATCACCGACGACTACAACGGCCCGGGTCGCGCCATGGCCGTCTTCCGGCGCGAACTGCCACTGGCGTCCTAGTGACCTGAGTCAGAGATTCGGTGGCAGTAGGCGGCGACTTTGTCGAGGATCTCGTCTGCTGTTTTTGTCCGGACGAACGGTCTGGGGTGCTCGTTCCAGTCGGCGAGCCAGGTCCGGATGTCGCGTTCGAGGGTCTGGACGGAGCGGTGGACGCCGCGCTTGAGCTTCTCCTGGGTCGGCTCGGCGAACCACCGCTCGACCAGGTTCAGCCAGGACGCACTGGTCGGCGTGAAGTGCAGGTGGAACCGTGGGTGTGCCGGCAGCCACTTCTTG
>NZ_JBIAQM010000014.1:0-222205 GCF_042888945.1 Streptomyces sp. NPDC002698 | reverse complement strand
CAGCGGGGGGTACCCGCGGCCGCGGGGCCGCGGGCCCCCCCCCCGGCGGCCGCCGGCCGCCGGCCCCCCCGGCCGCGCCCCGCGCCCCCCCCCCCCCCCGGGCGGCCCGCCCCGCGGGCCTCTCTTCCGCGGTGCGGGACAGGGCGGAGCCGCGCAACGGCGGGACGCGGGGCAGGCGCCCGCCCCGGCCGCGTCACACCCGGCGGAGCGCTTCGGCCAGGGGTCCGTCGCCCGTCACGCCGACGCTCCGCTCGCGCAGCGCGTCGAGCAGCGTCAGGGCTCCCCGGTTCATGGCCTCGCACGCGCGCGCGTCCGGCGCCAGACGGGCGTCCGGCTCCCGCGGGGCCGGCCCGTCGCCGTAGAGCGGACCCTCCCCGGCACCGAGCCACACATGGAACAGGCCTTCGTCCAGGCGGACTTCGACCAGCCCTTCCCCCGCCCCGGCGGCGTCCAGCTGGCGCAGCAGCGGCAGCGCGAACCAGTGGGCCCGTACGGCGTCGGTGGGCCGCGGCTCGCCCAGCGCGGGCGCGCCCCACTCCCCGAGCGCCTGGAGGACGGGCAGCAGATCCCTTCCGCGGGCGGTGAGTTCGTAGACGTAGGCGGCGCCGGGAGGCGGCAGACGCCGACGGCCGGCCAGCCCGTCGCGCTCCATGTCCTTGAGCCGGGAGGCGAGGACGTCGGTGCTGACGCCCGGCAGATCGGCGTGCAGATCGGTGTACCGGCGCGGTCCGCCGAGCAGTTCGCGGACGATCAGGAGGGTCCACCGGTCCCCGACCGCGTCGAGGGCACGGGCGGCGGAACAGTACTGGTCGTAGCTTCGGCGCACTGGCATGCGAGGCAGTCTAGCTATCTTGTTGGACTTTCCAAGCTCATACTTGGTAAAACCAAGCAACACCACAACCGGAGGGCGCAGCGCATGGAGTTCCGGCAGTCGAGCAAGCTCAGCGAGGTCTGTTACGAGATCCGCGGCCCGGTGATCGAGCACGCCGACGCACTGGAGGCGGCGGGCCACAGTGTGCTGCGCCTGAACACCGGCAACCCCGCCCTGTTCGGTTTCGAGGCGCCGGAGGAGATCCTCCAGGACATGATCCGGATGCTGCCCCGGGCGCACGGCTACACCGACTCGCGCGGCATCCTGTCCGCCCGCCGTGCCGTCGCCCAGCGCTACCAGGACCGGGGCCTGGACGTCGGCGTGGACGACGTCTTCCTCGGCAACGGCGTCTCGGAACTGATCTCCATGGCCGTGCAGGCCCTGATCGAGGACGGCGACGAAGTCCTCGTCCCCGCCCCGGACTACCCGCTGTGGACCGCCGTCACGACCCTCGCCGGCGGCAAGGCGGTCCACTACCTCTGCGACGAACAGGCCGACTGGTACCCGGACCTGGACGACATGGCGGCGAAGATCACCGACCGGACCCGCGCGGTCGTCATCATCAACCCCAACAACCCCACGGGCGCGGTCTATCCGAAGGAGATCGTCGAGGGCATCCTCGATCTCGCGCGCCGGCACGGCCTGATGGTCCTCGCCGACGAGGTCTACGACCAGATCCTGTACGACGACGCCGTGCACCAGTCGGCCGCGGCCCTCGCCCCCGACCTGGTGGTCCTCACCTTCTGCGGCCTCTCGAAGACCTACCGCGTCGCCGGCTTCCGTTCCGGCTGGCTGGTCGTCACGGGCCCCAAGCAGCACGCGCGCAGCTATCTGGAGGGGCTGACGATGCTGGCCTCCATGCGGCTGTGCGCCAACGCCCCCGCGCAGTACGCCATCCAGGCCGCGCTCGGCGGCCGCCAGTCGATCCACGAGCTGACCGCGCCGGGCGGCCGCCTCCGCGAACAGCGCGACCTCGCCTGGCAGAAGCTCAACGAGATCCCCGGCATCTCGTGCGTCAAGCCCAAGGGCGCGCTGTACGCGTTCCCGCGCATCGACCCCGCCGTGTATCCGATCCACGACGACGAGAAGTTCGTCCTCGACCTGCTGCTGCGCGAGAAGATCCAGGTCGTGCAGGGCACCGGGTTCAACTGGTCGCGGCCCGACCACTTCCGCATCCTGACCCTCCCGCACGCCGACGTCCTGGACGCGGCGATCAGCCGGATCGGGCGGTTCCTGAGCGGCTACCGGCAGGAGAAGGGCTGAGGAACCGGGTGGGCCGACCGGAGGATCCGGGGCTGCGGCCGCGCCCGCCCGGTGGCACCGTACGAGGGACGGCGGCGGACACGGGGACGGAAAGGGCGCGGCGATGGGTGACCTGCTCCTCGTACGGCACGGTGAGACCGAGTGGTCGATGTCCGGGCGGCACACGGGCTCGACCGACGTCCCGTTGACCGACAACGGCCGCGAACAGGCCCGGCGGCTCCGTCCGCTGATCGCCCGGCACCACATCGCGGCCGCGTTCGTCAGCCCGATGCGCCGGGCGCGGGAGACGGCCGAGCTGGCCGGGATCGGCCGCGCGCGCGTCGACGCGGACCTGCGCGAGTGGGACTACGGCGGGTACGAGGGGGTCACGACCGTCGAGATCCACCGGGAGCGGCCCGACTGGTTCCTGTTCACCGACGGCGTCTCCCCCGGGCCGCCCGAACACCCGGGGGAGAGCCCGGACGAGGTCGGGGCGCGCGCCGAGCGGGTGCTGGCCCGGATCGACGCGGCGCTCTCCGAGTCGGAGGGCAGCGTGGTCGTCGTCTCGCACGGCCACTTCCTGCGGGTGCTGACCGCGCGGCGGCTCGGTCTGAGCGCCGAGTCCGGTGCCCTCTTCCAGCTCGCCACCGGGACGATGAGCCGGCTCAGCACGGAGCACCGCCGGCATGTCGTGGCCGGCTGGAATGTCAGACCCGACGCGTACTGTTCCCATGACTTCCTCTCCTCGGCGGGAGAGGGAGCGGAGGAACACTGAGCCGCGGCCGGGCCGGAGCGCCGTGGCACCACCGGGTGGTGGAGGGAGCGCGCCGTGACACGACCGCCGACCGCCGCGCAGCGGCGCGTCATCGAGGCGGCCGACCCCGTGACCGGGCGCCTGAGGGGCACGGAGGCCCAGCTCGCCGCCCTGGTGAAGCGCGGGCTCGCCTTCCGCCATCCCCGTCCCCCGCGCGACCACTTCCTGACCCCCGCCGGGCACCGGCTGCGCGAGACGCCCGGCGCTCCGGACGATGCCGGCGCTCCGGATCCGTCCACTCCGGCGGCGTCGGGGGTGTTCGCGGCGCGGATCGGCGGCGAGGAGGGGCCCGAGGCGGGCCCCGCGCGGCTGAGAGAGGTGCGCGGCGCCTGGCAGGGGCTCCTGGAGCTGCGCCGGATGACCCGTCCGGACGGCGCGACCGACCTTCCGTGCGCCTGGGAGCGTACGCATCTGGTGCAGGCCGCGGCGCTCGCGCTGGAGGCGGCCGGGCACCGGCCCGCCGGAGCGGAGGGCGGGGGCTACCGGGTACGGCCGACACCGCAGCCGGAGGCCGTCGCCGTGCACGAGCCGGACCCCGGGGCGCTGCGGGCCTGCGCGGCGGCCCTGGAGAAGGCGGGCTGGCAGGCCGGTGAGCACACGGAGCCGCGCACGGGCGCCCGGTACGTCCTGGCCTCACCCCGGCGGGCGTGAGACCCGCCGGGGGCACCGTTCAAGCCGTTGACGCCGTCAGAGTCGTCACAGTCGTCGCAGTCGTCGCAGTGATCGAGAGGACAGTCGTGGCAGAACCGTTTTCCGTCCCCGTGACCGTTCGCGGGTACGAGACCGATGTGCAGGGGCATCTCAACCAGAGCGTGTATCTCCAGTACGCCGAGCACGCCCGCTGGTCGCTGTTGCACGCGTCCGGGATCAGTCAGGCCGATCTGGCGGCCCGCGGGGTGGGCCCTGTCGTGCTGGAGACGACCATCCGCTACCGGCGTGAACTGCTCGCGGGCGACGACGTCGAGGTCACGTGCGCCTTCCTCTGGGGTACGGGCAAGAGCTTCCGCGTGGAGCAGACCATCATCAAGGCGGACGGCACGGTGGCCGCCGAGATCACGGCGGTCGGCGGCCTGATGGACCTCACGGAACGCAGACTGCTGCCCGACGCCCGGAAGCACTTCGCGTCGATGGCCACCGACCCGGCCTTCTACGAGAGCTGAGCCCCGCGCCTCTCTCCGGGCCCGACCCGCGAGCGCGGCGGCTCTCCGGTGACCCGACCGGCCTGAACCGACCGGCAGGCCCTGACGGCCTCGTGCACGGCCGACCGTGCACGAGGTCGTCAGGCGTCGAGCAACTCCGGCCGGTGCTCTGCGTCGTAGGCCGCGCGGGACTCGGCGATGGTGACGCGGTTCCGCTCGGCCCAGTCGGTCAGGGAAAGCAGAGTGGCGTGCAACTCCCGTGCCACCGGGGTCAGTTCGTACTCCACCTTCGGCGGCACCGTGGGATGCACGGTGCGGGTGACGAGGCCGTCGCGTTCGAGATTGCGCAGGGTCAGCGTCAGCATCCGGCGGCTGATCCCCTCGATGCTGCGCTCCAGTTCCGTGAAGCGGATCGGACCGTGCGCGGCGGCCACGATGATCAGCACGCTCCATTTTCCCGCGACCCTGTCAAGAACCTCGCGGACCGGGCACGCCTGCGCGAGCACTGCCTGCGAGGTAACACCGGTGTTCCCCTGGGACATCGAAGTGCCTCCTTACGCCGGTCTCCATGGTCACTGACGATGTACCCCGTTACAAGTCGTGCACCAAGGGAGAACGTCCATGGATCCGACACCGTCCATGGAGAACACGGAGGTCACCGTCATGCTGCCCCGGACCGGACCGGCGAACCCGTCGGCACCCCGAACACACTCCAGGTGGGCCGCGCTCGCCGTCCTGTGCGCGGGCACGCTGATGACGATCCTGGACGGGAACATCGTCACCGTGGCCATGCCCGCGATCCAGGGGGACCTCGGCTTCTCCGCTCCCGGGCTCGCCTGGGTCGTGAACGCCTATCTGATCCCGTTCGGCGGACTGCTGCTGCTCGCGGGAAGGCTCGGCGACCTGGTGGGCCGCAGGCGGATGTTCACGGCCGGCCTCGCGGTGTTCACGGCGGCGTCCGTGCTGTGCGGGATCGCCGACGGGCAGGGCACGCTGATCGCCGCCCGCGCCCTCCAGGGCGTCGGCGGGGCGATGACCTCGGCCGTCGTCCTCGGCATGTTGGTGGCACTCTTCCCCGAGCCCCGCGAACAGGGCCGCGCCATCGCGGTGTTCAGCGCGGTCGGTGCCGCGGGCGGGGCGCTCGGCACCTTCCTCGGCGGTGCGCTGACGCAGACCCTCGGCTGGCACTGGATCTTTCTGATCAACCTGCCGATCGGCGTGTCGGCCTGGGTCGCCGCGCTCCGGATCCTCGCCCCCGACAAGGGGTCCGGCCTCGGACGGGGCGCCGACTTCCCCGGCGCCGCGCTGGTCACCGGCGCTCTGATGCTGACCGTGTACACGATCGTCGGCGCCGACGAGCGGGGCCTCGGCGGCACCCTCGCCCTCGGCGCGCTCGCCCTCGCCCTCTTCGCCGGGTTCACCGTCCGTCAGGCGCGGGCGGCCCGCCCCCTGCTGCGGCTGCGCCTGCTGCGCTCCCGGACCCTGGCGAGCGCGAACGGCGTGCAGATCCTGATGATCGCCGGGATGTACGGCTTCCAGTACATCGGCGCCCTCTACCTCCAACGGGTTCTCGGCTACGGCGAGTTGCTCACCGGAACGGCGTTCCTGCCCGCACCGGTGGTCATCGGCGCGCTGATGCTGAGTCTGTCGGCGCGCACGGTCGCCCGCTTCGGCCCGTACCGCGTCCTGCTCGCCGGACTCGCCCTCGTCACGGCCGGTCTGGCCCTGCTGGGCCGCGTCCCGACCGAGGGGGTGTACCTCACCGACGTGCTGCCCGCGCTCCTCCTGCTCTCCGCGGGGTTCGCGGCCGCGATGCCCGCGGTGACGGGACTCGCGATGTCGGGGGCCCGCTCCGAGGACGCGGGCCTGGCCTCCGGACTCTTCAACACCACACAGGTGGTCGGGGGTTCACTGGGTCTCGCCGTGCTGACGACACTGGCGGCGAGCCGCACCGAGCGCCTGACCGGCGCGGGCGAGGACGCCGTGGCGGCGACGGCGGACGGCTACCGGCTGGCGTTCACCGTGGCCGCGGCTGTCGCGGCCACGGCCCTGGTCCTCGCCGCCGCTCTGCTGCGGCCCCGGCGAGACCCCTCGGCCTTCCCGCGGGCTGCGGAAGCCGAACCGGTGCGGAGCCCGGAGCCGCGGACCGGGGCCGTCACGGAGGAAGTCCCGGCGGAGACCCCGGAGACAGGAACTCAGGCCACCACGGACGAGCCGTCCACGGGGCGGGGGGCCGCGCCCGCCACGCGCTAGGACCTGTCCGGTCGATCACGGCGCAGACGCGGGGTGTGGCACGCACATCTGCGCTCACCAGGGAGCGTCGGCATCCTCCACCGTGATCGGCCGGACAGGTCCTAGCCGGTGCACGGTTCAGCCCGACACCGGTGCCGCCCGGCCCGCGCCGGCGCCAACCGATCCGACCCCGGCGCCACCCCGGCCCGGCGCCGACGCCGACCCGCCGCACCCCCGCCGCCACCCCGTCCCGGCCCCGCTGTCGAACCAGCGAAGGGCCAACTCCCTTTCCCCCGACGGGTGTACGCCGCCTCCGAACTCTGGTAGGAAACTTTCCTAACAGTACGCGGCAACATCACTCCCCCAACGGAGGTACCGTGCACACCCCCCACACAGGCACTTCGCGTCGCACCCTGCTCACCCTGATGGGCGCCTCATTGGTGGCGGCCCCGCTCCTCACCGGACAGTCCGCGACGGCCGCCGCGGCCGGTCTCGACGACCCGGCGAAGAAGGAGATCGCCATGAAGCTGGTCTCCAGCGCGGAGAACTCCTCGCTGGACTGGAAGGCCCAGTACAAGTACATCGAGGACATCGGCGACGGGCGCGGCTACACCGCCGGGATCATCGGCTTCTGCTCCGGCACCCACGACATGCTCGACCTCGTCGAGCTCTACACCCGGCGCAAGCCCGGCAACGTGCTGGCCAAGTACCTGCCCGCACTGCGCGAGGTCGACGGCAGCGACTCCCACGAGGGCCTCGACCCCGGGTTCCCGGCGGACTGGCGGCGGGCCGCCCAGGACTCGGCGTTCCAGCAGGCCCAGAACGACGAGCGCGACCGCGTCTACTTCAACCCGGCCGTCGGGCAGGGCAAGACCGACGGGATCGGCGTCCTCGGCCAGTTCACGTACTACGACGCCATCGTGATGCACGGCGACGGCGACGACAGCACCAGTTTCGGCAGCATCCGGCGGCGCGCGCTCGCGAGGGCCAAACCGCCGGCCCAGGGCGGCGACGAGGTGACGTACCTGAACGCCTTCCTCGACGCGCGGGTGTGGGCCATGAAGCAGGAGGAGGCGCACTCCGACACCAGTCGGGTCGACACCGCGCAACGAGTGTTCCTGCGCAACCGGAACCTGAACCTGAACACACCGCTGGACTGGAAGGTCTACGGCGACAGCTACCACCTCGGCTGACGGACGCGGCACGGGCGAAGGGGCGCGGCACCCGACAGGTGCCGCGCCCTCCTTCAAGTCCCCTCACTTCACTATGCGTCGGTGTCCGCGCGGCGGAGACCGTTCCGGGGCGCGCACGTCCGCGCGCGCCCCGGAGGCGGCCGCCGTGGACCCCGCTCGGGTCCGCGGCCACCGGCCGAGGGCCGTCCCCCTCGGCCGGAGTTCCGCGCCGGTCAGGCCTGTCCGGCGATCCGCGCGAGGCGCCGGGCCTCGTCCCGCGTGGAACGGGCGACGGCGTCCTCGTCGACGTGCAGCAGGTGACCGTCCTGGACGACCGGGCGGCCGTTCACGAGCGAGAGGGTGACCGGGGCGGCGGCGCCGAGGACGAGCGCCGTCACCGGGTCGGCGATCGAGGCGTGCGCCAGGGTGTCGAGTCTCCACAGCACGAGGTCGGCGAGCTTGCCGACCTCCAGGGAGCCGATCTGGCTTGCCCGGCCCAGGACTTGAGCCCCTCCGTAGGTGCCGAGGCGCAGCGCCTGACGGGCGTTCAGGGCTGCCTCGCGGTGGGCGCCGAGCCGGTTGATGAGCAGGGCGTTGCGCAGCTCGGTGTGGAGTTCGCCGGACTCGTTCGACGCGGTGCCGTCGACACCGAGGCCGACCGGGACGCCGGCCGCCAGCATGTCGGGGACCCGGGCGATGCCCGCGGCCAGGCGGGCGTTGGAGGAGGGGCAGTGGGCCACCCCCGTCCTCGTACGGGCGAAGGCGGCGATGTCGGAGTCGTTCATGTGGACGCAGTGCGCCATCCACACGTCCTCGCCGAGCCAGCCGGTCGACTCGAAGTAGTCGGTCGGGCCCATGCCGAACAGTTCCTTGCAGAACTGCTCCTCCTCCACGGTCTCCGAACCGTGCGTGTGCAGCCGTACCCCCTTGCGGCGGGCCAACTCGGCTCCCTGCCTCATGAGTTCGGTGGAGACGGAGAAGGGCGAGCAGGGCGCGACGGCGATCTGGGTCATGCTGTCGAAGGAGGCGTCGTGGTGCTCGTCGACGGTCGCCTCGGTGGCCGCGAGCGCCCCTTCGAGGGTCTCGACGGCGAAGTCCGGCGGCAGTCCGCCGTCCTTCTCGCTGCGGTCCATGGAACCGCGGGCGAGGGTGAAGCGGACGCCGGTCTCGCGGGCGGCCCGGATGACGGCGCCGGACAGGTCGCCGGCGCCCTCGGGGAAGACGTAGTGGTGGTCCATGGCGGTGGTGACGCCGCCGCGGGCCATCATGGCGAGGGAGCCCTGGGCGGCCGCGTGGACCATGGGCTCGTCGATGCGGGCCCAGGTCGGGTAGAGCGCGACGAGCCAGTCGAAGAGGTTGTGGTCCGTGGCGAGGCCGCGGGTGATCCACTGATAGAAGTGGTGATGGGTGTTGACCAGGCCGGGGGTGGCCAGGTGGCCGGTGCCGTCGACACGGCGGACCACGTTCTCCAGGTTCTCGGGGGCCTTTCCGGAGCCCACCGACTCGATCGTGTTGCCGGCGACGACGATGTGCCCCGAGGTGTACTCGGTGTCGCCCGCGTCCACGGTCGCGATGGCGCAGTTCTCGATGACGATGCGCTGGACTGGCACTGCGGTTCCTCGTTCTTCCGGATCGGCGGACGGACCCGGCGGCCGAGCGGGGTGACGACCGGGTCCGTGGTGGCGGTTCTAGAGGTTGGTGAGGTCCACCGGGATGCGCGGGTCGCGGCCGTCGCGCAGGACGGTGGCCTCGATGAGCCCGTACGGACGGTCGGCCGCGAGGTAGACCTCGTTGTCGTTCTCGAGGCCGAACGGCGTCAGGTCGACCAGGAAGTGGTGCTTGTTCGGGAGCGAGAAGCGGACCTCGTCGATCTCGTCCCGGTGGTCGATGATCCGCGCGCCCATCTCGTAGAGGGTCTGCTGGAGCGAGAGGGAGTAGGTGTCCGCGAAGGCCTGGAGCATGTGCTTCCTGACCTCGTCGTAGGACTTGTCCCAGTCGGGCATCCGCTGCTCGTCGCCGCTCCAGCCGAAGCGCCAGCGGCTGGAGACCTGGGTGGCCAGGATGCGGTCGTGGGCCTCCTGGAGCGTCGTGTACCTGTCCTTGACGTAGCCCCAGAACTCGGAGTTCGTCGAGTTCATCACGACGAGGTCCTTCAGGCCCGAGACGACCTCCCACGCCTCACCGTCGAAGGTGATCTGGGTGACGCGTGTCTCCTGGCCCTTGCGGACGAAGGAGTGCCGGGCCTCGTCCGCGCCGGCGGCCCGGGACGCGGCGTCCGGGGCCTCGATGCGCTCCCAGGCGTACTCCTCGATACGGACGCGCGCCCGCCGGATCGGTTCCTGGCTGGTCACGAAGTGCCGGGCGAGATGGATGCCGAACCGCTCCGCGGACTCGATGCCGTGCTCCTTGGCGAAGGCGTACACCGTGTTCTTGGTGGTGTCCGTCGGCAGGACGTTCGCGTTGGAGCCGGAGAGGTGGACCTCGTCCATGTCGCCGCTCAGCGCGACGGACACGTTCAGGTCCTTGATGTGGTGCGTGGCGCCGTCGCGGGTGATCCTGACGACGCGGTTCTCGGCCTTGCCGTACTGGTTCTGCCCCAGGAGCACCGGGCGGCCCTGGCGGGAAGGTTCGGTCATGTCTGCTAGCTCCCTCGGTAAACGGAGTAGCCGAACGGGTTGAGCAGCAGCGGTACGTGGTAGTGCTCGCCCGGCCTGACGGCGAAGGTGATGGTCACCTCGGGGAAGAACGTCTCGCTGTCCCGATTCGCGGGGGCGTCCTGCTGCGCATCGGCTCGCTGTGTCGTTGTCGCCGGATCCTGCTCGAAGTACCGCTCGACCTCGAAGTCGAGCCGTACGTGGGTCGTGCCCTCCGGCAGCGCCGGAAGGTCCCTGCACCGGCCGTCCGCGTCGGTCGCGGAACCGCCGAGCGCCCGCCAGTCGCCCTCGCGCCCCGCGCGGGCGGCGAGCCGGACCGCGACGCCCCGCGCGGGGCGGCCCACGCTGGTGTCCAGGATGTGGGTGGACACGGAGGCCGTGGTGTCGGTGCTCATGCCTCTTCCTCCTGTACGGGGTCCGCTGCGCGTTCTTCCGGTACGGGGTCCGCTGCGCGTTCTTCCGGTACGGGGTCGCCGACGAGACGGCCGAGCCGGATGCGGTTGATCTTTCCCAGTTCGACGCGGACGATCTCGCGCTCCCGCCCGGCCGGATTGCCGATCCGCTCCTTGACCGCGTCGCGCATCTGCTCCCCGGTCCGGCCGGTGGCGCAGATGAGGAAGACGTGGCCGAACTTCTCCTGGTAGGCCAGGTTCAGTCCGAGCATCTCCTCCTTGAGCTCCGCGGAGGCGCCGGCCATCCCGCGCTGTTCGCGCGAGGAGGCCGGGTCGCCGGGCTTCGGCCGTCCGATGGGCGGGTGCCCCGCCATCGCCTCCGTCAGGTCGGCGGTGGCGAGGCCCGCGGTGGCGGCGTCGCTCTCGGCGTACAGGTCCTCGGCGGTGGCGTAGGGACGGGCGGCGAGCAGCCGCTCGGCCCACGTCCGGGAGGCGCACACCTCGTGGAGGACGGCGAAGGCCGCGGACTCCTCAAGGGTGTTGAGGCGGTCGAGGCCGCCGGATGCCGTACTCGACTCCATGGGAAGCCTCCGTGGCCGTGTGCTGGACGGGCTGCGGACAGCTAACGCCCTCGGCGATGCGACGTCAACACTTTGTTGAAAACTTCGGGTTACGGGAGGTGACGAAAGCCGCCGCCCGGTCGTCCGGACGGCGGCGGGGTGGCGGCCGGTGACATCTGCCGCCCGAAGCGTGTTCGCGCCGGTCAGGCGCCCTTCTCGCGATTCAGGTAGTTGTAGACGGTGAACCGGCTCACGCCGAGCGCGCTCGCCACGGTCTCCACACCGTGCCGCACGGAGAAGGCCCCGCGGGCTTCCAGTATGCGCACGATCTCCTGCTTGGCCTTGCGGTCGAGCTCCGCGAGCGGCTTGCCCCGCTTGCGCTCCAGCGCGGCCAGGATGTGGTCGAGCGAGTCGGCGAGCTGGGGCAGGCGCACGGCGACGACGTCCGCGCCCTCCCAGGACAGCACGACGTCGTCGACGCCGGCCAGCTCGGGCGCCAGCATCTCGCCGCCCATGGCGTCGACCAGCGGTTTGACCGCCGCGACGAAGGGGTCGTCCGCGATTCCGGTCACTTATCGCCCTCCCCCGCCGCCCCGACGACGTTCACCTGGAGCGAGACCCGGGTGGCGCCCGCGTCCAGGACCTGGCGCAGCAGCGCCTCGACGGCGGTGAGCACGGCGTCCGCCCCGCCCTCCGCCGTGTTGCCGAACGGCCCGACGTCCACGGCGTCCAGCTCGGCGGCCTCGATGACCTCACGGGCGACCAGGGCGTGCCGGGGCGCCTCGTCGAGGTCGAAGGGCTCGGTCGTGAACTCCACTCTCAATCGCACGGGCTCAACCTACTGCGCGCCGCGGACACCCCGGCAAGCCCCTTGCGACGGGAGCGGGTCACGACCACGGCTTTCCGCCGGGACCCCCCTTGACAACCCTCTCGACCCGACGGCAATCTTCCATTGAGCAGAAACAAGTTTCCGCAATACGGAATCACTCGCGATGCGGAACCACTGCGGAAGAACCCTCGACATCCGGCCGGACCGACAGCACGGCCGCCGATACGGAAGGGAGCGCCGACCCCATGGGATTCGCGGACCAGCGCTTCAACGTCAATCTGTCGATCCTCTTCACGGAACTCCCGCTCCTGGAGCGCCCCGCGGCCGCCGCGGCGGCCGGTTTCACCGCGGTCGAGCTGTGGTGGCCCTGGGCCGATTCCCCCACCCCCGGGCGGTCCGAGCTCGACGCCCTGAAAGCGGCGATCGAGGCCGCCGGTGTCCGGCTGACAGGGCTGAACTTCTACGCCGGACGGCTGCCCGGTCCGGACCGGGGTGCCCTCTCCCTCCCCGGGGAGGAGTCCGCGAGATTCCGGGCCAACATCGACGTGGCCGCCGACTTCGCCGGGTCGCTGGGCTGCACGGCGCTCAACGCCCTGTACGGCAACCGCGTCGACGGCGTGGACCCGGACGAGCAGGACGCGCTCGCACTGGAGAACCTGGCCCTCGCGGCCCGGGCCGCCGACCGGATCGGCGCGGTCCTGCTCGTCGAGACCCTCAACGAGCGGGAGTCTCCGGACTATCCGCTGGTGAGCGCCCCGGCGGGCATCGCCGTCGTCGACAAGGTCAACGCGGCGACCGGTCTCGGCAACACCAGGTTCCTCATGGACCTCTACCACCTCGCCATGAACGGCGAGGACCTGCCGGGGGTGATCGCCGCCTACGCCGACCGGACCGGGCATGTGCAGATCGCCGACAGCCCCGGACGCGGCGCGCCGGGGACCGGCGCGCTCCCCCTCGAAGAGCTCCTCGACCAGCTCGCCGAGGCCGGATACGCCGGCTGGGTCGGCCTGGAGTACAAGCCGGGCGACCGGCCGAGCGCGCAGGCCTTCGACTGGCTGCCCGCCGCGGCCCGGGCCGCCCGCTGAGCGGCACCCCGATGAAGCAGCAGATCCCCCAGAGAGGCACCCTCATGAGCGACAACCTCCCCAAGGTGGCATGGATCGGGCTCGGCATCATGGGCTCGCCCATGTCGGAGAACCTGATCAAGGCCGGGTACGACGTCACCGGTTACACGCTGGAGCGGGACAAGCTGGAGCGCCTGGCCGCCGCGGGCGGCACCGCCGCCGGTTCGATCGCCGAGGCCGTGCGGGACGCCGACGTGGTGATCACGATGGTGCCCGCCTCCCCGCAGGTCGAGGCCATCGCGTACGGCCCCGACGGCATCCTGGAGAACGTGCGGCCCGGCACGCTGCTGATCGACATGTCCTCGATCACCCCGCAGACCTCGGTGGACCTGGCCAAGGCCGGCGCCGAGAAGGGTGTCCGGGTCCTGGACGCCCCGGTGTCCGGCGGCGAGGCCGGGGCGGTCGAGGCCGTGCTGTCGATCATGGTCGGCGGCGAACAGGGTGCCTTCGACGAGGCGGAGCCCCTCTTCGAGGCGCTCGGACGGACCATCGTGCTGTGTGGTCCGCACGGCTCGGGCCAGACCGTGAAGGCGGCCAACCAGCTGATCGTCGCCGTGAACATCCAGGCGTGCGCCGAGGCCGTGGTCTTCCTGGAGCGTTCCGGCGTGGACCTGAGGGCGGCGCTCGACGTCCTCGGCGGCGGCCTCGCGGGCTCCACCGTGCTGGCCCGCAAGAAGGACAACTTCCTGAACCGCGACTTCAAGCCCGGCTTCCGCGTCGACCTGCACCACAAGGACATGGGCATCGTCACCGACGCCGCCCGTACCGTGGGCGCCGTGCTGCCCGTGGGAGCCGTGGTCGCCCAGCTCGTCGCCGGCCTGCGCGCGCAGGGTGACGGCGGCCTGGACCACTCCGCGCTGCTGCGCGCGGTCGAACGCCTCTCCGGCGCCCGGGTCTGAGCGGACACCTCGAACTTCCGGGCCGCGGCGGCGCCGACATCTGTCCTGTCGCGCCCAGGCGCCGCCGCGACCCGGATCCGCGTTCGGAGAGATGAGCTCCCGGACCGCGTCACGAACGGCCCGGATGAGGGGTGGCCGCTTCGGACACGGTGCGGGCGGGGTGAGGACCGCGGCGGCGTGCGAGCCAGTGCGGTGGTGAAGGATCCGGTTCCCCTTCTCGACCTGAGGGAAGGGTGACGCCGGTCCGTCGCGGCCGCCGCGGTCCCAGCCACACCTCGGCTCCGGCCACAGCTCGGTCCCAGCCACACCTCGGCTCCGGCCACAGCGTGGCTTAAGCCGAGCCCCACAGACCCCGTCCGGCGGCGCGAACGTACTGTCGCGCCCAGCCTCGCGCCGTCGGACGGCACCAGCCCGCGGCGCACCGGGGACCAGGCACCGGCTCCGGGTGCGGATCGCGGCCGCGGCCAGCAGCCTTGGACCATGGAGGCTGACGGCATGGAATTCCCCAGGATCGTGGTGCACACACCGGCGCTGGACGGGTCGCGGCGGGTCACCGAGGGCGACCGGGTGCTCGGCATCGCGTACCACCTCGACGACGTGGTCGAGATCCTGCGCCAGGCGGACGTCGACCTCGACGCGATCGAGGTCGAGGAGAGCGACATCATCGAGTGGCAGGGCGGCGGCCCGGACGACTGGCCAGGACTCTCGGAGCACACGGAACACACAGGACACACGGGGCGCGCGGACGGGTGAGGGCCGCATGTCGTGGGCGCCGAACCACACGTCGCGGACCCTGACCGGCGCGGTGGATCGGGCGCCGGACGGGCTCCCTCCGTACGCAAGCGGGCGTAGGACGCCTACGGAACCCTCAAATCAACCTCTGAACACTGCCCCAGGGGCTTCACCTGCCGCCGGATAAGGCACATCCTCGGCACACGGGGCCCGCCGGCACGGGGGCGGCGGGTCCCGAACGGGGGTACGGGGGTACGGGGGTAGCACCATGAACGGGAGCGCGGCGGTCGGGCCAAGGCCTCGGACCGTCGCGCTGCCGCGTGTCCGGGGAGCCGCGGCGGGCGGCAGGAGCGCGGGCTGCCCCGGGCTCCGCCGGAACGGTTCCGGCTTCAGCGGCTGCGGGGGCGGCTGGGAGGCTTGAGGCGGCGCGCGGTGACCGCCCGCGGATTCTCCAGGAACGGCAGCACATGCCGCAGGAAGAGCCCCGGGCGCTCGTTGTACGGCTCGTGGGCCGTGGGCAGCAGGACGCTCAACGTCCGTGCGGGAAGCACGCGTTGGGCGTGGCGACCGTCGAGGAACGCGGGGACGACGGGATCGCGGCTCCCCCACAGGAGCAGGATCGGCAGGTCGAGGGCGGCGGGGTCCGCGAGGCCGAAGTCCGGGTCGGCGAGGCCGCGCCAGAGCGCGCAGTGCACCGCCAGTCGCCGCTCGTCGTGCGGCAGCCGGCGCACACGGGCGTACGTCTCCCGCGCGCTCGGGGTGCCCAGCCGGCCCAGATAGGCGCGGGCCAGCGGGACGACGAGCCGGCGGGCACGGGCGGGTCGGCCCATCACCTCGCGGCAGAACCAGCGGGTGAGCGCGCTGTGCCGGGTGAAGCCCGCCGGGTCGACCAGGATCAGCGCGGCGACCGACGCGGCACGGGGGCCCTCGGCCAGACGGCAGGCGACATAGCCGCCGACGCTGTTGCCGAGCACGGCGACCTCTCGCACGCCCTGCTCCTCGCGGAGCGCGTCGATCACCCGCTCCGCGACCTCCACCAGGCCTTCGGGGGTGACCCGCCCGGGTTCCGGGGCGGTCGAGCCGCCGTACCCGGGCCAGTCCACGACGAACGTGCGGTACCGGTCGGCGAGGGCGGGCAGCACGGCGTCGAAGTCGCGGCCGTCCCCGGGGTTGGCGTGCAGGAGCAGCAGCGCGGGGGCGTCGGACGGGGCCGGGGCTCCCTCCGGCCGGGCACCGGGGAGGGGGTCGAGCCGGCGTACGGCGATGTCGCCGAGGTGGGTGGGGACGGTCATCCGCATGGGGCGAGCATGCCGGACCCGCCCGCTCCTGGGAACAACGCGCCTGGGCGGCCCGCCACTTGGGACGGGCCGCCGCTGTCGGGACGGACCGCACCGCTCCCCCGGACGGGGTGTCCGGCCCGGGACGGGTTGTCCGACCGGGACGGGTTGTCCGACCGGGACGGGTTGTCCGACCGGGACGGACCGCACCGCTCCCCCGGGCGGGGCGTCCGGCCGGGGACGGGTGTCCGGCCCGGGAAGGGTGTCCGCGTCAGACCTTCAGTGTCCTGATCGCGGTGGGCGCGTGGCCCGGCTCGGTCGCGATCTCCTCGAACTCGACCACGTTGCCGATGTCGTTCGTCCTGCTCATGGCGATGTTGGTGACGCGTTCCAGGATCACCTCGACGACGACGGGGACCTGGAACTCGGCGGCGAGCTTCTTGGCCCGTTCGAAGGCGGCGCCGAGTTCGCCCGGGTCGGTGACCCGGATCGCCTTGCAGCCGAGGCCCTCGACGACCTTGACGTGGTCGACGCCGTAGACGCCGAGCTCCGGGGAGTTGATGTTCTCGAACTCCAGGTTGACCTGGAAGTCGATGTCCAGACCGAGCTGCGCCTGCCGGATGAGGCCCAAGTAGGCGTTGTTCACCAGGACATGGACGTACGGGATCCTGTGCTGGGCCCCGACGGCCAGTTCCTCGATCATGAACTGGAAGTCGTAGTCGCCGGAGAGCGCGACGACCTGCGCGCCGGGGTCGGCCTTGGCGACGCCGAGCGCGGCCGGGATCGTCCAGCCGAGCGGGCCCGCCTGACCGCAGTTGATCCAGTGCCGCGGCCGGTAGACGTGCAGCATCTGGGCGCCGGCGATCTGCGAGAGGCCGATGGTGGTGACGTACCGCGTCTCCGGGCCGAAGGCCTTGTTCATCTCCTCGTAGACGCGCTGCGGTTTGATCGGGATGTCGTCGAAGTGCGTCCGGCGCTGGAGGGCGGCCCGCTTCTCCTGCGCGGCGGCGGCCCACGCGGAACGGTCGGGCAGCCGGCCGGCCGCCTTCGACTCCCGTGCCACCTCGACGAAGAGCTCCAGGGCGGCCCTGGCGTCGGAGGCGATGCCGAAGTCCGGGGCGAAGATCCGTCCGAGCTGGGTGGGCTCGATGTCGACGTGCACGAACTTCCGCCCGGCCGTGTAGACGTCCAGGTCGCCGGTGTGGCGGTTGGCCCAGCGGTTGCCGATGCCGAGGACGAAGTCGGACTCCAGGAAGGTCGCGTTGCCGTAGCGGTGGGAGGTCTGGAGGCCCACCATGCCCGCGTTGAGTTCGTGGTCGTCGGGCAGCACACCCCAGCCCATGAGCGTCGGGACGACCGGGATGCCCGTCAACTCGGCGAATTCGACGAGCAGTTCGGCGGCGTCGGCGTTGATCACCCCGCCGCCGGCCACGATCAGCGGGCGCTCGGAGGCGTTCAGCAGCCCGATCGCCTTCTCGATCTGGGCGCGGGTCGCGGCGGGCTTGTACGCCCGGAGCGGTTCGTACGTCTCGGGGTCGAACTCGATCTCGGCGAGCTGGACGTCGACGGGCAGGTCGATCAGAACGGGCCCGGGGCGCCCGGAGCGCATGAGGTGGAAGGCCTGCTGGAAGACGCCGGGAACCTGCGCGGCCTCCAGCACGGTGACCGCCATCTTCGTGACGGGCCCCGCGATCGAGGCGATGTCGACGGCCTGGAAGTCCTCCTTGTGGATCACCGCGGTCGGCGCCTGGCCGGTGACGCACAGGATCGGGACCGAGTCGCCGCTCGCGGAGTAGAGACCGGTGACCATGTCGGTTCCCGCGGGGCCCGAAGTACCGACGCAGACACCGATGTTGCCCGGGTGCGTCCGGGTGTAGCCCTCGGCCATGTGCGAGGCGCCCTCGACATGACGGGCCAGGGTGTGACTGATCCCGCCGGACGCCTTGAGCGCCGCGTAGAAGGGGTTGATCGCCGCGCCCGGAACGCCGAACGCGTCGGTCACGCCCTCGCGCCTGAGGATCTCGACTGCCGCGCGGGCAGCGGTCATACGAGCCATGGAGTACTCCTGCTTCGGCTGTCGGATTCGCGCTCCCGTCGCGCCCGCGGAGAGCTCGATATTCCATATTGCGGAAACTAACTTCTGCTATCTGGAAGCAATGTAGGCGTCGGGGCAGGGAGTGTCAACGGTGTGCGGTACGCCGTACCGGGCCGGCGCGCATCGCGGCGTTTCGCTGCCGGACGCCACCCGGCAGGAGGACGATGGACGCGCCGAAACCCGATGTGAGCTTCTGGAGCGGTCCATGGCCGAGAGCGTGCCGGTGCGGTGTCCGGCCTGCCGCCGCGAGCACCTGTACGCGGCCCCGTCCTACCCCTGCGTGTGCGGATCGCCCGTGACGGCCCCGCTCGACCGCCGCGCGGAGCCGGCCCCCGTCACCCACCGCGCGTGGGACGACGAATGGACCACGGTCCGGTGCGACGCCTGCGGCCGCGAGACCCAGTGGCCGCATCCCGAGGTGGGCTGCTCCTGCGGAACGACGCTGCGGATCCCGCTGCGGGCGGCCAGCGCGACGCGCCCCGCCCACCCGCCGAACCCCACCCCCGCCCACCCAAAACCCCACGACATGGACCCCACCCCGCCCCATCCGGAACCCCGCGACACGGACCCCACCCCTGCTCGCCCCGAACCCCGCGGCGAGGGCGAGGATCCGGTCGCCGCCGAGGAACGGGAAGGGAGAACGGGGATCGGTGCGCCCCGGGCCACCGTCCGGCCCCGGAAGCCCGGCCGGGACACCGGGGCCGGCCCGTCCCGGGGCGGCGACCGCGGCGGGGGCCGCACCGCGGCCGACGCGTCACGGAACACCGCCGGGGGCGCGGACCAGGGCGCCGGGCCGGACCGCGGGACGGACGGCCGGGCGGACGGCGGGCGGGGCTCCGGAGAGGGAGCGCGGGCGGGCCGGCCGGCGTTCCGGCCGGTCACCATTCGCACCGCGCGCGACGCCGTCACCGCCGCCGCGCTGTATCTGGGCTGGCTCGGCTACCGCGACATCCGGCGCGCGGACCAGCGGCCCCCGTCCGGGATCGGGCTCGCCGCGCGCGGCATCCTCGCCCAGGTGGACCCCACCGTGCGGCCGGCCTCGCTGCGCGACGTGGAATGCCTGTGGCTGACCGCCATGACGGAGTCGGCGGACTGCGTCTTCTTCTCCCTGGCCGGATACGCCGAGGACGCCCGTGCCCGCGCCGACACCCTCGGCGTCCCCCTCTTCGTCCTGGACCTCACGGGCACACCCCAGCCGGTGAACAGCCCGGCCGACGAACTCATCGCCGTCACGGACTGACCACCGGCCACGGGCACGGGCGCCTACTCGGCGTACGTCTCCCGCAGTTCGATCTTCCGTACCTTCCCCGAGACCGTCATCGGGAAGGTCTCCAGGATGCGCAGCCGGCTCGGGATCTTGTAGTGCGCCAGCCGGCCCTCGCAGAAGGCGCGCAGCTCGTCCAGGGTGAGGGGCTCGGCCGGATCGCGCGGGATGACGCAGGCGAGCACTTCCTCGCCGTAGCGCTCATGGGGAACGCCGACCACCTGGACGTCGGCGATCTTCGGGTGGGCGTACAGGAACTCCTCGATCTCGCGCGGATAGATGTTCTCGCCGCCCCGGATGATCATGTCCTTGATGCGGCCGACGATCTCGACGTATCCGTCCTCGCGCATCACGGCGAGGTCGCCCGTGTGCATCCAGCGCCCCGCGTCGACGGCCTCGGCGGTCTTCTCCGGCTCGTTCCAGTAGCCGAGCATCACGCTGTAGCCGCGGGTGCACAGCTCCCCGGCCTTGCCGCGCGGCCGGGTCACCCCGTCCACGGGGTCGACGACCTTCACCTCCAGGTGCGGCAGGACCCGGCCGACCGTGCCCGTGCGGTGTTCCAGGTCGTCGTCCCGGCGGGTCTGGAGCGAGACGGGCGAGGTCTCCGTCATGCCGTAGCAGATGGACACCTCTTCCATGTGCATCTCGGCGACCACCCGTTTCATCACCTCGACCGGGCAGGGCGAGCCCGCCATGATGCCGGTGCGCAGGGTGGAGAGGTCGTACGACGCGAAGTCGGGGAGGTTCAACTCCGCGATGAACATGGTGGGTACGCCGTACAGCGAGGTGCACCGCTCCTGCTGCACGGCCCTCAGCGTGGCCGCGGGGTCGAACGACGGCGCCGGGATGACCATGCACGCGCCGTGCGAGGTGGCGGCCAGGTTTCCCATCACCATGCCGAAGCAGTGGTAGAACGGCACGGGGATGCAGACCCGGTCCTGCTCGGAGTAGGCGATCGACTCACCCACGAAATAACCGTTGTTGAGAATGTTGTGGTGGGAGAGCGTGGCTCCCTTGGGGAAGCCCGTCGTGCCCGAGGTGTACTGGATGTTGATGGGGTCGTCGCAGGACAGCTCGCTCCCGCGGGCGTGAAAGTCCTCGTACAGGTCGGGGGTCCCGCGCCGCAGCAGCGCGTCCCAGCCCGGATCGCCGATGTACACGGTCTCCCTCAACCGCGGGCACCTGCGGCGTACTTCCTCGACCATCGCCCGGTAGTCGCTGCTCTTGTGGCTGAGGGAGGCGAAGAGGAGCGAGATCCCGGCCTGGTTCAGGACGTACTCCACCTCGTGGGTGCGGTACGCCGGATTGATGTTCACCATGATCGCGCCGACGCGGGCGGTGGCGTACTGGACGAGCACCCACTCCGGGCAGTTGACCGCCCAGATGCCCACCCGGTCGCCCTTGGCGACTCCGGAAGCGAGCAGCGCGTACGCCAACTCGTCCACGGCGGCGCCGAATTGCGCGTAGGTCCAGCGCCGCCCCGAGGGCACGTCGACCAGTGCCTCCCTCTCCGGCCAGGCGGCGACGGCCCGGTCGAGGTTCGCCCCGATGGTGTCGCCGAGCAGCGCCGTGCCGCCCGTCCCGTGCGCGTACGACAGTTCACTCACCGGAAGTCCTCCTCGCGGTACTCGGCGTCCGAGCCCGCGGCCGTGGCCTCGCGCAGCTCGATCCGGCGGATCTTGCCGGAGACGGTCTTGGGCAGCTCGCCG
The DNA here is from genome assembly GCF_042888945.1 of Streptomyces sp. NPDC002698. Taxonomy (NCBI): domain Bacteria; kingdom Bacillati; phylum Actinomycetota; class Actinomycetes; order Kitasatosporales; family Streptomycetaceae; genus Streptomyces; species Streptomyces sp. NPDC002698. The sequence continues at coordinate 201,200 of NZ_JBIAQM010000014.1, read as the reverse complement.
AACTCCAGGCGGCGGATGCGCTTGTACGGGGCGAGCACCATGCGCGCGTGCTCGAAGAGGAGCTTGGCGGTGTCGGGTCCCGGCCCGTACCCGGCGGCGAGGACGACGTACGCCTTCGGGACGGCCAGGCGCAGTTCGTCGGGGGCCGGGACCACGGCGGCCTCGGCGACCGCCTCGTGCTCCAGGAGCGCGCTCTCCAGCTCGAAGGGCGAGATCTTGTAGTCGGAGGCCTTGAACACGTCGTCCGCGCGGCCGACGTAGGTGATGTAGCCGTCGGCGTCGCGCGAGCCGATGTCACCGGTGCGGTAGTAGCCGCCCGCCATCGCCTCCGCCGTACGGTCGGGGTCGCCGTGGTAGCCGGTCATCAGGCCCACGGGGTGCTCGGACAGGTCGAGGCAGATCTCGCCCTCCGCGGCACCGGGCGCGCCCGAGACCGGATCGAGCAGTTCGACGCGGAACCCGGGGCTGGGACGGCCCATGGAGCCGACCCTGAGCGGCTGGCCCGGGCTGTTGGACACCTGGACGGCGGTCTCCGTCTGCCCGAAGCCGTCCCGGACGGTGACGCCCCAGACGCGCCTGACCTGATCGACGACCTCGGGGTTCAGCGGCTCGCCCGCGGCGACGGCCTCGCGCGGTGGGGTCCGCAGCAGCCCGAGGTCGGCCTGGATGAGCATGCGCCACACGGTCGGCGGGGCGCAGAAGGTGGTGACGCCGGCCCGGTCCATCTCGGCCATCAGCCGGCCCGCGTCGAAGCGCGTGTAGTTGTACAGGAAGACGGTCGCCTCCGCGTTCCACGGTGCGAAGAGGTTCGACCAGGCGTGCTTGGCCCAGCCGGGTGAGGAGATGTTCAGATGGACGTCCCCGGGCCTCAGCCCGATCCAGTACATGGTGGCCAGGTGGCCGATGGGGTACGAGACGTGGGTGTGCTCCACCAGCTTGGGCCGCGCCGTGGTGCCCGAGGTGAAGTAGAGCATCAGGGGGTCGTCCGCGTGGGTGGGGCCGTCGGGCTCGAAGGCGGCGCCGGCGGCGGCCGTCTCCTCGTACGCCTGCCAGCCGGGGCGTGTGCCGCCGACCGCGATACGGGTGTAGTCGCCCGGCACCGCGTCGAACTTCGCGGTGTCCTCGGCCCGCGCGACGACGTGGCGTACCCGGCCGCGTCCGACCCGGTCGGCCAGGTCGGCGGGGCCGAGCAGCGGGGTGGCCGGGATGACGACGGCACGCAGTTTCATCGCGGCCAGCGCCGTCTCCCACAGCTCGACCTGGTTGCCGAGCATGACGAGGACGCGGTCCTCGGCCCCCACGCCCCGCTCACGCAGCCAGTTGGCCACCCGGTTCGAGCGTTCGGACATCGTGGCGAAGGAGACCTCGACACGTTCCCCGTCCTCCTCCACGATGTGCAGGGCGGTGCGGTCGTTGTCGCGCGCGATGGCGTCGAACCAGTCGAGGGCCCAGTTGAAGAGCTCCGGGCGGGGCCAGCGGAAGCCCTCGTAGGCCGTGGTGTAGTCCGCTCGGTGTTCCAGCAGGAAGTCCCGCGCGGCGCGGAACTCGTCCGCCCCGCCTGTCGTCGCCGTCATGTGTCCTCCTCGTTGCCGGACCGCCGCCTACCATCGTGTATTCCGTGATGCAGGTCTCACCACCCCCGAACGGGGGTAGGCCGCGACGAAGGGGAGAGCAGGTGGCAGCAGACACGGCCGAGTCGGTGGAAGTGCGCGCCGCGCTGGTGCGGCTGCGCCGTGCCACCGGGCTGCCGGTGGCCTTCGGCGGCCTGGCCGACTCCGGCGGGCGGCTGGTGCGCATCAGCGAACTGAGCGGTACGGCGACGCCCGCGCTGAGCGCGCTCGCGGTCTCCTCGGGCAACGGCCTGGGCGGCAAGGCGGTGGCCCTCGCCCGGCCCTGCGCGGTGAGCGACTATCCGGCCTCGCGGCAGATCAGCCACGAGTACGACAGGGCGGTGGCGACGGAGGGGCTGTGTTCCGTCCTCGCGGTTCCCGTGGTCGTACGGCGCCGGGTGCGCGGTGTGCTGTACGGCGCTCTGAGGACGGCCCAGCCTCTGGGTGACCGGACGCTGGAAGCGGCTGTCGCCGCGGCCCGGGACGTGGAGCAGGCCCTGGTCGTCCGGGACGCGGCACGCGATCTGCTGGACGTCGTCCGCGAGCCCGGCCCGGCGACGGAAGCGACGAAGGACGCGGCCTGGGAGGAGGTGCGCGAGGCGCACGGGACGCTGCGGGCGCTGGCGCCGCGGATCGCCGACCCGCGGCTGCGGGCCGAGCTGCTCTCCGTGTGCGGCCGGCTGGCCGACGCGGCGGCTCCGTCCGCGGGGGTACCGCGCGATGTCGGACTGTCTCCGCGCGAGGTGGACGTCCTCGCCTGTGTCGCGGCGGGGGCGACCAACGCGGCCACCGCCGAACGGCTCGGGCTCCGTCCGGAGACCGTGAAGGGGTACCTGCGTTCGGCGATGCGCAGGCTCGGCGCACACACTCGTCTGGAGGCGGTCGTCGCCGCGCGCCGGGCCGGGGTGCTGCCTTAGCGCGCCGCCCGCTTCGGCACCCTCCATTCAATCGCCCGGTCCGTGAAATGACGTATGCGAGCCATCTTGTTATTTCCCTCACCACCCGGACCGTCCGAAATTCAAAGAGACGTTGCCTAATATTGGCCAAGACACGACACACGAGGGGAGCGGTGACCGTGCGAGGGGACTTCAGGGAACCTGCCAGACCGCGCCCCGACCTGGTCATCGGCCGGGACGAACTCCTCGCGGTGGCACGGGAGCAGCTCTCCGGCGGTGGCAGTGTCCTCGTGCACGGGCCGGCGGGAATAGGAAAATCGACCGTCCTGCGGGCACTGGCCGCCGAATACGCCGAATCGGCACGGACCGTCTTGCGTTGCTCGGCCACCGAGTCCGAATCCCATCTCCCCTTCCTCGCGCTGGCCGACCTCCTCGGTCTGGTCGTCGACGAGATAGCCGACCGGCTGCCCGCCCCGCAGCGCACCGCCCTGGAGTCGGCGCTCACCGGCCGTGGTGAGTCCACCCTCCAGCGCGACGGCCTGGCACTGCGGCTCGCGGTGCTGTCGGCGTTCCGCGCCCTGGCCGCGCGGGGGCCGGTGCTGATCGTCGCCGACGACCTCCAGTGGCTCGACCCGGCCAGCGCCGAACTCCTCGGCTTCGCCGCCCGCCGGCTGGGCGGCACACCGGTCCGCATGCTGTGCGCCGTCCGTACGGAGACCGAGCCGCAGGCGCAGGACCACGACCGCTTTCTACGCGCGTCTGTCCCGGAGACCCTGGCCCTGCGGGTCGCCCCGCTGGCCCGCGCCCAGGTGGCCGAACTCCTCGGACAGCGCGGCTACACCGGTCTGCCCCGCTCCACCGTGCGCGACATCCACCGCACCAGCGGCGGCAACCCCCTCTTCGCGCTGGAGCTGGGCCGCGCCCTCGCCGAGTCCCCGACCCGGCCGAGTCCCGGCGAGCCGCTCCCCGTACCGACGTCACTGCGCGCGCTCGTCCTCAGCCGCCTGGACATGCTGTCCGCCGAGGCCCGCCGCACCCTGCTGGTGGTGAGCGCGGGAGCCCGTCCGACGCTGGCCCTGCTGCATGCCGCGGGCCGGGAGAACGCGGAGGCGGAGACGGCCTCGGCAGCCGCCCTGGGGCTTCTCGCCACCGAACGCGAGACACCGGGCATCCGTTTCGCGCACCCCCTGGTCTCCGCCGCCCTGTACGCGGAGGCCGACGCGCAGGAGCGGCGCGCGGCACACTCCGCCCTGTCCCGCGCGGCCTCCGATCCCATCGAGCGGGCCCGCCACCTCGCGCTGGCCACCACCGGCACGGACCCCGCGGTCGCCGCCCGGCTCGGCGAGGCCGCGGCCGCCGCCCGTGACCGCGGCGCCCCCTCCGTCGCCGTCGGGCTCGGACTGCTCGCCGCCCGGCACACACCGGCCGACGCCCGGCCGGGCCCGGACGAACGGCGCCTCCAGGCGGCCGAGGACGCGCTGACCGCCGGGGAGACGGACCTCGCCCGGGACATCGCCCGCCAGGTGCTGTCACGAGCCACCGCCCCCGCCGAACGGGTCCGGGCCTGGATGGTCGTCGTCGACTCCGCCGGACAGGCCATGGCCGAGATCGACGCCGTCTTCCCCCAGGCGCTCGCCGACGCGGGCGACGACCCCGGCCTGGTCGCCCTCGTCCGCTACCAGCTCGCCTGGCGGGCCCTGTTGATGGACGGCGAGATGACCAAGGCCCGTGAGGAGGCCGCCCGGGCCGCGCGGCTCGCGGCGCGCGCCGGGGACCGGCGCACCGAACTCCTCGCGCTCGGCTTCCAGGCGCAGATGGAGACCCTGATGGGGCACCCGGAGGCGCCCTCGACCATCCAGCGGGCGATGCGCGAGCCGCAGGACCCGCGGGTCGCCTGCGACCACAACGGGGCCGGAGCCGCCCGCTTCCGCTGGCTCATCATGGGCGACCGGCTCGCCGAGGCCCGTACGGCCATCACCGCGCTGCTGCGCGAGGTGCAGCGGCGCGGCATGGTCGAGAGCGAACTGCACTTCCTGCGCGGCCTCGCCGAGACCGAACTGCGCTCCGGTCACTGCGGCCGCGCTCTCGACCTGGCCCGGGAGAGCCTTCGGCTGGCCCGCGACACCGGCATCGGCGAGGCCGCCACGGCCATGTTCACCTCGCTCGCCGAGGCGGCCGGCGGTGACGTGGACCGGGCGCTCTCGCTCGCCCACGAGGCCGTGGACCGCGCCGAGGAGGACGGCGACCTGGTCTACCTCTCGCGCGCCCTGGGCGCCCTCGGGCACGCCCAGCTCGTCGCCGGGGACGCGTCGGCCGCGGTCCACTCCCTGCGCCGGGTCCGCGAGCTGGAGGAGAGTCTCGGTGTCATCGACCCCGCCCGGGGCCGCTGGCACGGGGACCTGGCCGAGGCCCTGGTCAGGATCGGCGAGACGGCGGAGGCGCAGGACGTCATCGACGTGACCCGCAGGCGCGCGCTGCGGCTGGAACGCGAGAGCGTGCTCGCCGTGCTCGACCGCGCCGAGGCGCTGGTACGGGCCGCACGCGGCGAACAGGGGCCCGCGGAACGCCAGTTGGCCTCCGCCCAGGACCGCCTCGGCAAGCTGGGCTACGGCCTGGAGGAGGCCCGCGCCGCCTACGCCCTCGCCGGGCTGCGTACCTTCCCCCACGCTGCCGGATCCGCTCGGGCAGGGGGGACGCCCGGGCCGGGACCCACCTCCTACGACGAGGCGGCCCGGCTGTTCCGCCGGTGCCGTGCGCTGCCCTGGCTCCGGCAGGTCGAGACGGCGACCGCGCATCCCCCGGCCGCGCCGCCCCTCGCCCCCGCCGCCCTCGACACCCTCGCGGCCACCGAGCGCCAGGTCGCCGCCCTGGTCATGGAGGGCGCCACCAACCGCGAGATCGCCGGGCGCCTGTTCATCAGCGTCAAGACCGTGGAGGCCACGCTCACCCGGGTGTACCGGAAGCTGGGGATACGGTCGCGGGTCGACATCGTGCGGCTGGCGGCGGAACGCAGGCCCGACTGACGCTCCCCCGGCCGACGGCCCTGGAGCGGTGCGGGCCGAAACGGTGACGGGGACCGCGCGGGGAGCCGCCGGACCGGTGAGACTGCGGGCCGGAACGGTGACGCTCCGGCCGACACCGGTAGAGCTCCGGGCCAGGACGGTATGGCTGCTGGGTGACTCCTTCGGGTGAACGTGCGCCGGACGGGCGAGGCCCCCGGGTCGGGACCAACCGGACGGCGCCCCCGTCAAACACGGCCCGTGCCGTGCAAGGGTTTTCCCTCCCCCGTCTCCACTAGGGGGTTCCCTCATTGGGAGAGAGCGGTCACACCCCCTAGCGTGTGGGAGTGCCGCTCGCTCGGGCCCTACGACACCCCATCCAGAGGCGTCGTGACTCCCCCACACACACCCGCGCGTCCCCCCACCGGCAACTTTCAAGGAGACCGATGTTCGGGCTCAACCGCGTCAAGAAGAGCGCCGCCCTGTGTGCGGCGACCGCCGCAGCCGCCGCGACCACGCTGCTCGGCGCCCCGTCCGCCGCAGCCGTTCCCCAGCCCATCGTCGGCGGCACGACGACCACGACGACCGCGTACCCGTTCATGATGCAGATCACCGACGCCCGGCAGAACCAGTTCTGCGGCGGCACCCTCGTCGCCGCCGACAAGGTCGTGACCGCCGCCCACTGCATGGCGGGCGAGACCACCGACAGCGTCCGGGTGGTGGGCGGGAGGACGTTCCTCAACGGCACGGACGGCACCGTCAGCAGGGTCAGCGACATCTGGATCAACCCCGACTACACGGACGCCACCGACGGCGACGACGTGGCCGTGCTGACCCTGTCCACGTCGATGCCGTACACCCCGGCACGGTACGTCTCCGGCTCGGACACCGGCCTGTACGCGGCCGGTACCACGGCCCGCATCGTCGGCTGGGGCACCACGTCGGAGAACGGCGCCTCCTCCAACCAGCTCCGCACCGCCACCGTCCCGACCGTGTCCGACTCCAGTTGCGCCGCCTCGTACGGCTCCACCTTCGTGGCCTCCGACATGGTCTGCGCCGGCTACGCCGCCGGCGGCGTGGACACCTGCCAGGGCGACAGCGGCGGGCCGCTGCTCATCGGCGGGGTGCTGGCCGGCATCACCTCCTGGGGCGAGGGCTGCGCCGAGCCCGGCTTCCCGGGGGTCTACACCCGCCTGACGACGTTCTCCAGCCTGGTGACCGAACAGGTCAACTCGTAGGAGACGATGATCTCCTGAGTACCCCTCAGGTAAAAGCCGAGGGGCGTTGCGAGCCTCCACGAGCGGTCCGCAACGCCCCTCATCCAAGAGCACGTGCTCCGCACGTCCCTCTGCCTGCCGGCGGACGGCTTCCCCGCGACGCGCCCCGTCCGCCGGCATCTCACGGCAGCGCGACCGTGCCGAACCGGATGTCGTACCCCTCGCCGCCGTGCATCACGGTGAGCATCCGCTCCCCCTCCGCGGTGACCTCGTCCCGCTGCGCCCCGGTGAGCCGGCCGAAGGGTTCGACGACCAGCGCTCCCTCCTCCAGCTTCCACAGGCCGGACACGAAACCGTCGACGAGCAGGGTGCGGTACGCCTGATTGCCCCGCCAGGTACGCCCCTTGAGGTCCGCGGGGACGACGCGGGAGCGGTCGGCGTGGGACAGCAGCAGATTGTCGAACTCGGGCAGGAAGCGGGGCGGCGCGGGGGTGTCCGGGCCGGGCCGGGGCGCGTCGGGCAGGTCGAAGAGTTCCGCTCCGTTCTCGTCGCGGAACACCGTCAGACCGGGCCGGAGCCGCTCGAAGACCTCACGGAGCCGGGTCAGGCCGGCCCAGGTCTGCATGTCCTTGACCGAGGCGGGGCCGAAGGCGGCGAGATAGCGCAGCACGGTCGCGTCGGGCGCGGGTGCGGGTTCGGCGGGACGGCCCAGCCAGTGCTCGGCGGTGGTGAGGGCGACCTGGCCGCTGCGGCCCCACAGACCGCGCGGGGTGACCTGGACGAGGGGCAGGGTGCAGCGGGCCGCGATGGAGAGGGCGAACGGGTCGGCGTCCGGCCACTGGGCGAGCAGCGCCTCCCGGAGCTGCTTCATGGTGCGCGGTTCGGCCTCCACCAGCTCACGGCTGATCGCTGCGAGCCGGTCCAGGTCGACGCCGGCCAGCCCCTCGCGGAAGTGGACCAGCTCCCGGTCGCGGGCGGCCTGCACCAGCGGGCGCAGGGTGAGGGCGGCGTCGGCGGTGTGCGTGTGGATGGTGGAGCGCATGGTGACGATCCGGACGACCTCGCGTGCGTCCATGGCCGCCGACAGGTCCCCGGGCCGAAAGCCGTCCAGGCGGGCCGCGAGGGCGTAGTACGGGGGCTTCGTGTTCTGCGCCTGAAGGCCGAGGAGGTGCCCGACGGCGGCCGTCGCGGACATCGGGGTGCGGCGCAGCAGGAGCTGACGGTCGAGGGTCGCGCGGTTGAGGGCGCGGGTGCCGAGCACGGGGGCCGTCGCGGTCGTCTTCGTCATGACCGGCACGCTAACGCCACTCGCGGACACCTTCTGTCCGCGACTCCCGCCCGGTCCCGCCCGGCACCTCGCACCCGGTGCGTCCGGCAGGACTCACCCGGTCCCGTCCGGACGACGGCCCGCGGACCGTTTGCCCCGTATATCCTGCTCGGAGATCGCGTAGACGTACGTTCGACCCTGGAGGCAGCCGCGATGTCCGAGCGACGCGCCCGCCCGGCCTCGGAGAACCGGCGGGGCACCGGGGACACGGACGGCTCCACGGAGGCGAAGGGGCCCGGGGACTCCGAGGGCCCCGGGGGACAAAAGGGCGCGAAGGCCGCACGGAAGCCCCTCTGGCGGCGGGCCCTGACTCCGCCTTCCGCTCCGCCACCGCGGCCCGCGGCACCGCACGAAGCACCCCCCGCGCCGGAGCCCGCCGAGGTCGTCAGCGTCGTCCAGTCCGCGTTGTACCGCGACGGGGTACGGGTGTCGACGCCCGGGTCGCTGGCGGAGACCTTCCGTGAACTGCGCGAGCAGTCGGACGGCATGGCGTGGATCGGCCTGGCCCGTCCGACGGCGGCCGAACTCCACTCGCTGGCGGCCGAGTTCGACCTGCATCCGCTGGCCGTCGAGGACGCGATGGAGGCGCACCAGCGTCCGAAGCTGGAACGGTACGGGGAGACGCTCTTCGTCGTCCTGAGCGCCGCCCGCTATCTGGACGCGGCCGAGGAGGTCGACTTCGGCGAGCTGCACGTGTTCGTGGGGCCGGACTTCGTGATCACCGTCCGGCACGGCGCGGCACCGGACCTCTCGGCGGTGCGCAGGCGCATGGAGGGCAGCCCGGAACTGCTGAGGCTCGGCCCCGAGGCCGTCCTCTACGCGATCCTCGACTCCGTCGTCGACGGTTACGTCCCGGTGGTCTTCGGCGTCCAGAACGACATCGACGAGATCGAGACCGAGGTCTTCCGCGGCGACCCCGCGGTGTCCCGCCGCATCTACGAACTCTCCCGCGAGATGGTCGAGTTCCAGCGTGCCACCCGCCCGCTCGTCGGCATGCTGCACAGCCTGATGGCCGGCTTCGCCAAGTACCGCACGGACGAGGAGCTCCAGCGCTACCTGCGCGACGTCGCCGACCACGTCACGCACACCAGCGAGCGGGTCGACGGATTCCGCCAGGCCCTCACCGACATCCTCACCGTCAACGCGACCCTCGTCACCCAGCAACAGAACGCCGAGATGCGGGCGTTGGCGGAGGCGGGCTTCGAACAGAACGAGGAGATCAAGAAGATCTCGTCCTGGGCGGCGATCCTGTTCGCCCCGACGCTGGTCGGGACGATCTACGGCATGAACTTCGACCATATGCCGGAGCTGCACTGGGTGTTCGGGTACCCCTTCGCGATCATCCTGATGGCGGTCGTCTGTACCAGTCTGTACGTCATCTTCAAACGGAAGGACTGGCTCTGAGTCCTTCCGCGGCGCGCGATCAGGCGGAGCGTTCCTGACCGTCGATGAGCCTCCCGACCGCGGACAGGATGCCTTCCAGGGCGCGGGCCTCGTCATGGCCGCGCGAACAGATCACCGGGCTCTCACCGCGTCAGGGAGCCACGTACTCGAAGGCGAACAACCCCGCCGTCGTCCCCGCGAACAACGCCCGGCCGTCCGGGGACCAGGAGCACGACCACACGCCGCTGTCGGTGCGCATCATGGTCAGGACCTCGCCGTTCGAGGGGGCGTGGATCCGTACGGTCTCATCCGCGCCGGCGGTGGCGAGGCAGGAGCCGTCGGGGCTGAAGGCCACCGCGCGCACCGGTCCGCGGTGACGGTTCAGCAGGCGCACCACGGCGCCGGTGGACGGATCCCAGATCCGCACCGTCGTATCGCTGCTGCCGGTGGCCAGAAGCGAGCCGTCCGGGCTGAAGGCCACCGCGTGGAGCTGGTCGGTGTGGCCGGTCAGGGTGCGGACCACGTCGCCGGTGGACGGGTCCCAGATCCGCACCGTCGTGTCGTGGCTGGCGGTGGCCAGGAGCGTGCCGTCGGGGCTGAAGGCCACCGCGCGCACCGGTCCGCGGTGACGGTTCAGCAGGCGCACCATGGCGCCGGTGGACGGGTCCCAGATCCGTACCGTCGTATCGCTGCTGCCGGTGGCCAGAAGCGAGCCGTCCGGGCTGAAGGCCATCGCGTGGAGCTGGTCGGTGCGTCCCCGCAGGGTACGTACCGTCTCACCGGTGGCCATGTCCCACACCCGCAGTGTCTTGTCGCTGCTGCTGGTCGCCAGACGGGTGCCGTCCGGACTGAACGCCACCGCCAGCACCGCGCCGTGGTGTCCGCGCAGGGTGCGGGTGATCTCGCCGGTGACGGGGTCCCAGATCGGCACGGCGGTGTCGCGGTTGCTGGTGGCGACGCAGGAACCGTCCGGACCGGCGGCGACCACGTGCAACCGGTCGGTGCGGCCGGTCAGCGGTACCGGTGTGCCACTGGGCGTCGGGTCCCACGCCAGGGCGATGCGATCGTTTCCGCCGCTGACGAGGCGAGCGCCGTCCGGGCCGAACGCCACACCGAGCACGGCCCCGCGATGCCCGGTCAGGGTGTGCACCGCCCGGCCGGTGCCGGTGTCCCAGATCCGCACCACGGCGATATTGCTGCCGGTGGCGAGGCGGGAGCCGTCCGGGCTGAAGCCCGCCGCCCGCACCACACCGGACAGATCGTGGACGGCCTCCTCTCCACCGGGCTCCCAGATCCGCAGCGTGCGGTCGTTGCTGCAGGTCAGCACACGGGAACCGTCGGGGGTGAACGCCAGTGCGCGCACCGGCCCGCGGTGTCCGGTCAGCACGCGCGGCGCCCGGACACCGGTGACAGGCCCGGCTCCCGGCCCGCGGTCAGGGCCCAGGGGCGCGACGTCCCAGATCCGTGCGGTCGCGTCCGCACCGCCGCTGGCCAGGAGCGAGCCGTCCGGGCTGAACGCCATCGCGGACACCAGGCCCCCGTGACCGGTCGCCGTGTGCAGCGACTCACCGGTCGCCGGATCCCAGATCCGCACCGTCATGTCGCTGCCGCCGGTGGCCAGGAGCGAGCCGTCCGGGCTGAACGTCACGACGAGGACCGGCCCTTCGTGTCCCCTCACGGTACGCACCGCCCGGCCGGTGGCCGCGTCCCAGATCCGTACGGTCGCGTCACGGCCGCCGGTGGCCAGCGAGCGGCCGTCGGGACTGAAGGCCACGGCGCGTACCGGCCCGTCGTGGCCGGTCAGAGTGTGAAGGGCCTCCCCCGTGGCGGAACTCCATATCCGTACCGTCGTGTCGCGGCTGCTCGTGGCGACGCGGGCACCGTCCGGGCTGTACGCCACCGCGTGCACCGGCCCGCGGTGGCCGGTCAGGGTACGCATCAGGGCGGGGTCGGGCAGGTCCGGAGGAGGCCAGCGGTCGATGAGGGCGGGAGTGCCGGCGGGGAGGGGGCGGGCGGGCCATCGCGGGGCGCCGGTGACGCGGCTGCGCAGGACCGTGTCGAGGGCGTGGGGCGGGGTGGTGGGGGTGAGCAGGTGTGCGGCTTGGGCCAGTTGGCGGGCGAGGGGCTGGGCCGGAGCTCCCAGACGGTCGAGATCACGCCAGGGGGCGGTGGGGCCACGCTGATGCAGGCGCGCGCGGACCCACCGGAAATCCCCCGCGAGGGTGAGTGCCTGTGCGGAACGGCCGGCGTCGAGGAAGTGCTCGACGAGATGGTCCAGCAGGTAGCCGTCCGTGACCCGCCACCACGGCGCCGCCCCGTCCTCGACCGCGGGCAGGGAAGCCTCGACGGCGTCGAGCAGAGCGGCGTTCGCGGTGTTCAGCCCCGCGGGCCCCAGTTCCCCGCGCAGGTAGTCGCGGACGACGTCGTGGACGGTGACGGCTCCGCCGGCCACGGTGGTCCCGATGCCGAGCAGCGACAGGTCGGCCATCTGCTTGCACAGGGCGCGGGTGGCGGTCTCGTCGAGGTTGCCGGTGGCGTGCCACAGCGTCGCCACCAGGTCGACGGGCACGCTCTCGTCCTCGGCGAACACCCCGAGTTCGTTGAAGCGCTGCTCGGCCCGCTCGTGCGGAAGGAGCGTCGAGGCGGCGCGGATGCTGGCCCGTACGGCGGTGTTGCGCTGGTCGGGATCGTTGAGGTCGAGGGTGCCGTCGGGGTCCTGGACGGCGGGACCGTCGGCGCGCAGCCGCCGCAGGAGCGTCCTGGCCGCGGCGGTGGGATCGGCTCCCGTGGCCGTCTGGTCGACGAGGAACTTGTTCGCGATGCCCAGCAGCAGCGCCCATCGTCCCGTCGCCTCGACCAGTTCCTCCACCACCTCGCGCCGCGGCGGGGCGGGGAGACGGTGGGTGAGCAGGAGCCGGGCCTGCTCCACCGTCATGCGGTCGACCTCGATCCGCACCGCGGCGGCCGGGAGCACATCGGCCCTGCGCGTGGTCACCAACCGGACACAGGACCTCTCGGCACCCCGCAGGAAAGGGGTGAGCTGCTCTCGCTCCCAGACGTCGTCGATGATCAGCAGGGTGCGCGGCCGCCCGGCGAGGAGCGTGCCGAGACGGGCTCCGGCGCGCTCGGGGTCCGAACCGCTCTCGGTGGTGTCGCCGGTGATCAGGCGGGTTTCCTCCGCGACCTTCGCGGCGATGGCCGCACGGCCGCGCACCTCCCGGCCCATGGTGATCAGGTGGACGCCGCCCGGGAACCGGCGCTGCACCGAACGCTGGGCGGCCACGTATCTCGCCAGACTGGTCTTGCCGAACCCGCCGGCGCCGTGCAACCCGGCCGCGATCGCCACCGGAGCGTCGCTCCCCCGGCGTCCGGTGCGCCTACGGACGGCCTTGATGACGACGGCCGCCTCGTCTCTGTTCACCCACCACTCCGGCACCTCGGGAGGCGCCGGACGACCGGCCGCGGCCGACGGCGCGCCGGGGACCGCCCGCAAGGAGACCACCAGGGCGACCAGTCCCGCCGCCGAGCCGAGGACACTCGCCACCGGGTCGGCGACACCCCAGCCGTCACGTACCGCCGTCACCAGCAGCCACACCGCGGCCGCCACGCATACGGCGATGACGGCGCGTGTCCCCCAGCGTCCCCGTGATCCCATGGGACCTGATGATTCCCTCCGGCACCGGACCGGTGCCAGTCCTTCACCACTCCGCCGGAAAGCGCGCACCACGATGCCGGGAGCGCGTGGGGAGAATCGAATGCGCACCGCCGGGACGATCTACGGCATGAGTTTCAGTCACCTGCCCGAGCCGCACCGGGTGTTCGGGTACCCCTTCGCGATCGTCCTGACGGCGGTCGTCCGCACGAGCCCGTACGTCATCCTCAAGCGGCGCGACCGGCTCCGGGCGAACGCGGCCGGAACGAAAGCCCGTTGGCCATCGGTTTCGTCTAACTAAGCGCTACAGAAGGCCTGTTGAGACTCACAGGTCGGTGTCCCGCACATGCCGAACCCGCGTGCCGGACGAGCCGCCCAGAGCGGCGCGATGACACCAAAGCGCCCGTAGCCGGACATCCGTCGGCGGATCCGGCCCCAAATCTTGGGCACAAATTCCACACATCCCCCTCTTCATAACGGCCCTGATGGTCTAGATTGACCGTGCTTCAGCTGTTCGGACACGACGCGACCAATAATGATCTATAGGTCCGGCGCCAGGAATGCCAGCATTGGCCTCCTCGACGCGGGACTTGGGGGTGGTCGGTTCTTGGGGTCCTGAAGGGGTTCGGGTGCGGGGACACCCGGGGTCCCGACGGGTTCCGGGACACCTCGGAAGTCCGACAGGAGTGCAAGTCCGCTGTCTTCAGGGCGAGTTGCTCAAACAGCCCTGAAACAGCGGGAGTTCGCAGGACGGGAGGCGGTGCCTCCCGGGGGGACGAACAGCGCGGCGCGGGAGGCGGGGGCCTCCCGGGGGGAGGAACAGCGCGGCGCGGCGCGGGAGGCGGGGGTGCCTCCCGGAGCGAGGAACAGTGTTAGGCGAACACGTCGAACCACTGGAACCTGGGGGGTTCTGTGCGGCAAGGGGGACTAGTACGCCCGTTTCCGTCTGCGCGCGAGCGTCTGACGAACGGGGCGATCGATCAGCCTGCGACCGACTGGGAGCAGCGGTACCGCCGTACCGTGATCACCAGCGACATGGTCGCCACCGCCTTCGTGGTGGCGGCGATCGGCAACTTCTTCGGGGCCCGGGACGCGGCCAACTGGCACGAGAAGTGGGGCATCCTCGCGTTCGGCACCGAACTGCTGGTGCTGGGGGCACTGGCGGTGGGCCGGGCGTGGGCTCCGGCCGTGCTCGGCCAGGGCGCCGAGGAGTTCCGCCGGCTCGGGCGCTCGCTGTTCGCGGCGACCGTCGTCCTGGCGCTCGGCGGGATCGCGCTCACCTCGCGCAACATCAAACTCTGGATCTTCGTCGCGATCCCCGCGATCGCGCTCGTCACCATGACCGTGCGCTATCTGCTGCGCCTGTGGCTGCACAAGCAGCGCAAGGAAGGACGGTGTCTGCGACCGGTGCTCGCCGCCGGGAGCCCGGCGACCCTGCGCGACCTGGTCACCCGGACCCGCAAGTTCCCGCACCTCGGCTGGCGGGTGGAGGCGGTGTGCACGACCGACGGACACGGGCTCGACGGTGACGAGTTGGACGGCGTGCCGGTCGTCGGGCGGCTGACGGACGTCGCGAACCACGTGCACCGCGACGGCTACCGCGTCGTCGCGGTCACCCCGGACCCGCACTGGTCGCCGGACCGGCTGCAACGGCTGGCCTGGAACCTGGAGGGCAGCGACGCCGAGATGGTCGTGGCCCCCGTGCTGATGGAGGTGGCCGGTCCGCGGCTGCACGTCGACGCGGTGCTCGGGATCCCGCTGCTGCGGGTCAGCATGCCGGCCTTCACCGGCGGCCGCCGCGCGGTCAAGGTGGTCGTCGACCGGCTGGGCGCCGCCGTCCTGCTGGTGCTGTTCGCGCCGCTGATGGTGTTCGTCGGGCTGCTCGTGCTCCTCGACAGCCGGGGCGGGGCGTTCTACCGCCAGCGCCGGGTCGGCAAGAACGGCCGCGAGTTCACGATTCTCAAGTTCCGCACCATGGTCTCCGGGGCCCACAAGGCACGTGCGGAGCTGGCCGGCCTCGACGAGGGCGCCGGCCTGTTGTTCAAGGTCCGCCGGGACCCGCGGGTGACCCGGGTGGGGGCGGTGCTGCGCCGGTACTCGATCGACGAGCTCCCGCAGCTTTTCAACGTGCTGACCGGATCGATGTCACTCGTCGGTCCGCGGCCTCCGTTACCGGAGGAGTCCGCCGCGTACGGCCCGGACATCCGGCGGCGGCTGCTGGTCAAGCCGGGACTCACCGGCCTGTGGCAGATCAGCGGACGCAGCGACCTGTCGTGGGAGGAGGCGGTGCGGCTGGACCTGCGGTACGTGGAGGACTGGTCGCTCGCCCTGGACACAGTGATCTTGTGGAAGACGCTGCGTGCGGTGCTCTACGGGCAGGGGGCCTACTGATGCGCGCAGGACGTCGTCGGGCAGGCGCGTTTACGGCAGGCCGCAAGGGCCTGCCCGGGGGGAGGAACGGGTCATGAAGGTCAGCGTTTTCGGGCTCGGTTACGTGGGCTGCGTGTCGGCCGCGTGCCTGGCCGGCCAGGGCCACGAGGTCATCGGCGTGGACGTCAACCAGGTGAAGGTCGACCTGGTCAACGACGGCAAGGCCCCGGTGGTCGAGGAGGGGATCGGCGAGCTCGTCGCCGACGTCGTGGGAAGCGGGGCCTTACGCGCCACCACCGACGTCCGTGAGGCGATCGCGGACAGCGAGGTGTCGCTGATCTGCGTGGGCACGCCCTCGGAGCCCAACGGCAGCCTGTGCACCACGTACTTGGAGCGGGTCACCGAGGAGATCGGTGCCGCGCTGGCCGAGCGGGGCGGGCGGCACACCGTGGTGTTCCGCAGCACCATGCTCCCGGGCACCTGCCTGAACCTGCTGGTGCCGATCCTGGAGAAGTACGTCGGCGGAACGGCCGGCGTGGACGTCGGGGTCGCGGTCAACCCGGAGTTCCTGCGCGAGGGCACGAGCGTGCGGGACTTCTTCGACCCGCCGAAGACCGTCATCGGCGAACTCGACGCGGCGAGCGGCGATGTGGTGGCGGCCCTGTACGAGGGACTGCCCGGCGAGGTGTTCCGGGTGCCGATCCCGGTGGCCGAGGCGATCAAGTACGCGGACAACGCGTTCCACGGCCTCAAGATCGGTTTCGCGAACGAGCTGGGCGCGGTGTGCCAGGCACTCGGGGTGGACTCGCACCAGGTGATCGACGTGTTCCTGGCCGACCGCAAGCTGAACATCAGCCCCGCCTACCTGCGGCCCGGTTTCGCCTTCGGCGGCTCGTGCCTGCCCAAGGACCTGCGCAGCCTGGTCCACGCGGCGCAGCGGGCGGACGTCTCGGTGCCCATCCTCTCCCACGTGCTGCCCTCCAACTCCGACCATCTGCAGCGCGCGGTGGAGATGGTCGAGCGCACCGGCAAGCGCAAGGTGGGCCTGTTCGGGCTGTCCTTCAAGCCCGGCACCGACGACCTCCGCGAGAGCCCGCTCGTCGAACTGGCGGAGAGGCTCTTCGGCAAGGGGTACGACCTGCGGATCCACGACGCCAACGTGAGCCTCTCCCGGCTGCTCGGCGCGAACCGCGAATACATCGAGACCCGGCTGCCGCACCTGGCGCAGCTGCTCGCGGACTCCGTCGACGAGGTGCTGGAACACGCGGAGGTGTGCCTGGTCGGAACCAGGGACCCGGCCGTGCTGTCGGCGCTGCCCCACGGCGACGGCCCGATGATCGTCGATCTCATCCACCTTCCCGACGCCGACGCGCGCCGGACCGAACCGGGATACATGGGCCTTGCTTGGTGACACGACCAGCGGCGACCGGCACGACCGGCGCGCGCTGATCCTGGTGGAGAACCTGTCGGTGCCCTTCGACCGACGGGTGTGGCAGGAGTGCACGACGCTGCGCGACGCCGGCTGGACGGTGCACGTCATCTGTCCCCGAGGCAGCAAGCGGGACACGGAGCCGGAGGCGGAGATCGACGGGGTGCGGATCCACCGCTACCCGTTGCGCGCTGCCACCGGCGGACCGGCCGGCTATCTGCGGGAGTACGGATCGGCGTTGTGGCACACCATGCGGCTGGCCCGGAAGATCGGCCCGGTCGACGTGGTGCACGCCTGCAATCCGCCCGACCTGCTGTTCCTGCCGGCGCGGTGGCTGAAGCGGCGCGGGGCGCGGTTCGTCTTCGACCAGCACGACCTGGTGCCCGAGCTGTACCTCTCCCGGTTCGACCGGGGCGAGGACCTGCTCTACCGCGGCGTGTGCGCGCTGGAACGGATGACGTACCGGGCCGCGGACGTCGTGCTCGCCACGAACGAGAGCTACCGGGACGTCGCGGTGAGCCGTGGCGGCAAGCGGCCGGAGGACGTCTTCGTCGTGCGCAGCGCGCCCGACATCGACCGCTTCCACCCCGTGGAGCCCGAGCCGGAGCTGAAGCGCGGCAAGCCCCATCTGCTGTGCTATCTCGGGGTCATGGGCCCGCAGGACGGCGTCGACTACGCCTTGCGGGCTCTGGCGAAACTCCGCGACGAGGTCGGGCGGACCGACTGGCACGCGGTGTTCGTCGGCGGCGGCGACACCTTCGAGGCGATGGTGGAGCTGTCCCGGCAGCTCGGGCTCTCGGAGCAGGTGCAGTTCACGGGGCGTATCCCGGACGCGGACCTGGTGCGCTACCTGTCCACCGCGGACGTGTGCCTCTCCCCCGACCCGCACAACCCGCTCAACGACGTCTCGACCATGAACAAGGTCCTGGAGTACATGGTGATGGGCAGGCCGCTCGTCTCCTTCGACCTCCGGGAGGCGCGCGTCTCCGCCGGTGACGCCGCCGTCTACGCGCCCGCCAACGACGAGGGCGAGTTCGCGCGGCTCATCGCGCAGCTGCTGGACGATCCCGAGAAGCGGGCCCTGATGGGCAAGATCGGACAGGAGCGGATCAGCGGCCCGCTCTCCTGGCGCAACTCCCAGGCGTCCCTGCTCGCCGCCTACGCCGCCGCCTGCCGCGACCACGCCCCGGCGTCGGCGGACGATCCGGACCGGGCACAGGGCGGAGGCCGCACCGTTGAACGATGACACGATACGCCTGGTCACGATCGGGCGGATCATCCGTCGGCGCTGGCGGCTCCTCACCGTCCTCGCCCTGCTGGGCGCGCTCGCCGGGTACGGCACGTCCTTGCTCTTCCCGCCGCGCTACACGACGTCGGCATCGGTACTGCTGCCGGGCGCCTGGGAGGAACGCGAGCTGGTGACCCAGGAGGAGATCGCGACCAGTTCGGTCGTGGTCGACCAGGCGGCCGCCGCGCTGCACTGGTCCGGGGTCAGCAACAGCGAGCTCCGGGACCGGGTGAGCGCCAAGACCTCCGACGGGAACATCATCAAGATCTCGGGCACGGCCGAGACCCCGGAGCGCGCGCAGCAGCTCTCCGACCAGGTGGCCAAGCAGTTCGTCACGTTCGCCGCGCGGATCGTGGACGACAACACCGACCCCGAGGCGGCGGCGCAGCGCGAGGCACTGCAGCAGACGGTGGTGCAGACCAGCCGTCGCATCACCGCGCTGGCCGACGCCGCCGATCCGGGGCAGACCGTGGAGAGCGTGCAGGCCCGCACCGAGCTCGAGAAGCTGCGTACCACGCTCCAGGAGGCCATCAGCAAGCTGGACCAGGCCGACCCCTCCGCCGGCAGGGCCAACATGGTCGTGATGGGGTCGGCCGCCCGGCCGACCGGCGAGGCACCGCCGACCAGGATCCAGCTCGTCGTCGCCGGGGCGCTGCTGTTCTTCCTGCTCGGGGTCGTCGGCCATCTCACCGCGGCCCGGATGAGCCGCCGGCTGCGCACCCAGCCGGAGATCGCCGCGGCGCTGGGCGCGGCGCTGCTGGGGACCGTCGACGTTCCCGGTGAACGGTCCGCGCACCGGCCGGAGAGCCGTGGCCCGCGGGCCGCGGTCCGCCGGCTGCTGGGCGTCGACGTCCGCTGGGACATACCCGCCCCGCAGGCCTCCGGCGACGAGGTCAGCAGGCAGATCCGCTACCGGCGGGTGTGTACCCGTCTCCGGGACCTGCTGCCCGCTCCGCGGGGGCTGCTGGTCGTCGTCCCGGAAGGCGACGAGATCGCCCGCCGGGCCGCGGGTCAGCTCGTCGCGGAGGCGGAGGGCGATCCGGTGCTGCGGATGGTGGGGGTCTCCGTGTCCCATCCGCTGGTGCCGGACCGCGGCAACGAGTCCGGTGCCCTGGTCGTGCTCAGCCCGGGCAGCTGGACCGCGGGGGAACTCGCAGGCATCGCCGAGGCCTGTGCGGACGCCAAGCACGAGATCGTCGGCATCGTCCTCGCCGGCATGGTCCGGGCCCTGCCGGCGCGCTCCGCCGGCCGTCCCCGGAACACCTCCACGCCGGTGCTCGCGGTCGGCCACGACGCGAAGGGAAGTTCAGGGTGACGACGAGTACGACTGCGGAGTCGTCGGCCGCCGCTCCGCTGCTGGATCTGCAGGCGCTGGTGGTGGCGGTGCGCAGACGGCGCCGCTTCTGGTGTGCCGTGGGGCTGCTGGGGCTGCTCGTGGGCGCGGCGGTGGCGGTCCTGCTGCCGGCGCCGCCGACCGCTGAGACCAAGGTGCTGGTCGCGCACCAGGAGGACCAGCCGAACGACCCCGGGACGCTGATCCGCACCGACGTCGCGCTGCTCCAGACCACGCGGATCGCCGACAGGGCCCTGAAGTCCCTCCACTCTCCGGAGAAGCCGGAGGACTTCATGAAGGACTACACGGGGATCGGCCTGACCAACAACCTGCTGCAGATCACGGTGACCGGTGACAGCGACGCGGACGCGGAGGCCCGCGCCAAGGCGCTGGCCGACGCGTTCGTCGCGGACCATGTGAAGCGGATCCGGGCGGCCGCGGACGCCGAGGCCAAGGCCCTGCTCGACCAGCGCGACCGCCTGCAGGGCGAACTCGCCCAGGTCAACAAGGCGATCGGGGACGGATCGACGCAGAGCGGGCCGACGGCGTCGGCGGACCTGGAGTCGCTCTTCGCCCGCCGGGCCGAACTCACCTCACGGATCTCCGACTTCGGCCAGCGCGCCGCCGAGGCGCGCATCGGCACGCCGAAGCTCATCGCCGGGACACAGATCGTGGACGCCCCGAGCGCGGTGCGGAACTCCCTGCCCAAGACCGCCGCCACCAACGCCGCGGTCGGCCTCGTCCTCGGTCTCGTCCTCGGCCTCGCGGTGGCCGCGGTCGGTTCGGTGGTGGCCGACCGCCCCGTGCTGCGCCGGGAGATCGCGTCGAACCTCGGCGCCTCGGTCGTCGCGGAGCTGCCCCGCCGGTCGGGCCGGCTGTGGCGGCGCCGGCGGATCCGGCTGGCACGCGAACGGCTCACCACATCCCTGGCGCGCACCGCGCGCGCCTCCGCGGAACCGGTGTCACTGCTCGAACTGGGCACCGCGCGCAGCACGAGCGTGCTCGCCCTGGACCTCGCCAGGGCGCTGGCGGCGGACGGGCCGGTGGTCGTCGTCGATGGTCTGCCCGGTCTGCAACTCGCCAAGCGCCGCCCCAAGCCGGGAGATCCGGCCGTGGTCAGCGGCGAAGGCGCCGCGTCCGTGCCGCATCAGGAACGCCGGGTCGGCGTCGGCTCGGTGGCACCCGGTACGGCGTGGACCGACCTGCGGTACCTCGGCACGCGGACCGTGCTGGTCGTCCGTGCCGGGCACGGCAGCGCGGCATGGCTGCACACCGTGGCACGGCAGCTCGCGGACCAGCGGATCGCGGTGCTCGGTGTGGTGCTGATCGACCCCGATCCGCGTGACCGGACCGACGGCACCCTGTGGGACGGGCTGGACACCGCGCTGCGCGGCCAGGACGAGCGGTCGGCCCGGCAGAGCGGGACGGCCCGGCGGGCGGAGCGGCAGCCGATGTGGGCGGCCCGCGTCCCGGACAGCGACCAGGAGGCACGGTAGGACATGTGTGGCATCGCGGGTACTTACCGATGGCCCGACGGGAAGGCCGTGGCCGACCGGCTCACCGAGACCCTCGCCCACCGGGGTCCGGACGGGGCCGGCCGCTACAGCCACCCCGTCGGTGACGGCGAGGTGCACCTCGGGCACCGCCGGCTGGCCATCATCGACCTGTCCGAGACCGGCGCCCAGCCGATGGTCTCGGGCGGCCTCGTCCTGACGTACAACGGCGAGCTGTACAACGCGCCCGAACTGCGTGCCGAGCTGGAGGCCTCCGGGGTGCGCTTTCGCGGCACCTCCGACACCGAGGTGCTCCTGGAGGCCTGGCGGCGCTGGGGCACGGACTGCCTGCCCCGGCTGCGCGGCATGTTCGCGTTCGGGATCTTCGACGAGCGAACCGGTGAGCTGGTGCTCGCCCGGGACCAGCTCGGCATCAAGCCGTTGTTCCTGCTCCGGCGCGGCGGGGGCCTGGTGTTCGCCTCCGAGCTCAAGGCGCTGGCCGCCGTGAGCGGCGGGTCGCTGGAGGTGGACCACGCCGCGCTGGTGGCCTCGCTGCTGTACTACTGGGTGCCGGACTCGCGCTGCGCGTTCCGCGAGGCGGAGAAACTGCCGCCGGGGAGCTGGATCCGGTTCCGGGCCGACGGCGGGGTGCAGCGCGGCCGGTACTGGAACCTGCGAGAGGTCGCGTCCGAGGGCCGGGAGCGTGCTCTCAGCGGCGACCTGCCGGACATCGCCGCCGTCGTCGAGGAGTCGACCCGGCGCCACCTGCTCTCCGACGTCCCCGTGGCGACCTTCCTCTCCGGCGGTCTCGACTCCAGCTATCTGACCGCGCTGGCGGCTCGCGACCGGCCCGGGATCTCCGCCTACACGATCGGATTCCGGGCCGAGGACGCCAAGTTCGAGGCGATGCCGGACGACCTGCGCTACGCCCGGCAGGTCGCCGAGCAATTCGGCGTCGACCTGCACGAGATCGAGATCGCCCCGGACGTGCTCGACCTGCTGCCGCGGATGACGCACGCCCTGGACGAGCCGATCGGCGACCCCGCCGCGATCAACACGTTCCTGATCTGCTCGGCCGCCCGGGAGGCCGGGGTCAAGGTGATGCTCTCGGGGATGGGTGCCGACGAGCTGTTCGCCGGCTACCGCAAGCACCTGGCCAATGTGATCGCGCTGCGCTACCAGCGCGTCCCGCGGCCCCTGCGGCGCGGTCTGTCCGCGGCCGTGGACCGGCTGCCGGTCGCCTCGGCCCGCCGCGGCTACCGCTCGGTGCGCTTCGCCAAGCGGTTCCTGTCCTTCGCCGATCTGCCGGAGGAGACCGCGTTCCGGCGCAGCTACACCATGTACGACCGGGACGAGCTGCTCGCCCTGATCGATCCGGACCTGGCCGGGACGGTCGAGGACGTGCTGACCGAGCACGCGGACGTCTACGAGGACAACGACCTCGACGACTTCGTCAACCGCATGTGCCTGGGCGACGCCCGGATGTTCCTGCCGGGCCTGAACCTCGCCTACACGGACCGGTCGAGCATGGCCGCGTCGACGGAGGTACGGGTGCCGTACGTGGACGTCGAGGTGGTCAGGGCGGCGTTCGCCGTACCCGGTGACCGCAAGATCGCCGGACGGCAGGGGAAGGCGGTCCTCAAGGAGGCGGCCGCCTCGGTCCTGCCCCGGGAGATCGTGTACCGGCCCAAGGGCCTGTTCAGCGCCCCGCTGCGCGCCTGGATGAGCAGGGATCTGGCACCGCTGGTGCGCGAGGTGGTGAACGACGGCGAGCTCGTCCGTTCGGGGCTCCTGCGCCGTGACGCGCTGGCGCGCATGGTCGCCGAGGACGCCGCCGGGCAGCGGGACTTCTCCAAGCATCTGTGGCATGTGCTGACCCTCGAGTACTGGTATCGCGGCGCGGTCTCCGGGTCCGGCCAGGACACTCGCTCGGCGGCCTAGAACACGGCTTAGAAACAAGGGGACTTCGGGTGAAGCAGGTTGTTCAGAACTACAAGAGCGGCGAGCTGGCGGTGCTCGACGTGCCGGTTCCGGAGTGCAAGCGGGGCGGTGTGCTGGTCCGCAGCGCCTACTCGCTGATCTCCACCGGGACCGAGCTGATGAAGGTGTCCGAGGCCGGCATGTCGATGCTGGGCAAGGCCCGTTCCCGGCCGGACCAGGTGGCCAAGGTCATGCAGAGCGTGGCCACCAACGGGGTGCCCGCCACCTACCGCAAGGTGATGGGCAAGCTGGACTCCTACACGCCGCTGGGCTACTCGCTGTGCGGGGTGGTCGAGCAGGTCGGCGCGGGGATCGACGACGTGAAGGTCGGCGACCTCGTGGCCTGCGCCGGCAACGAGCACGCGCTGCACGCCGAGCTGAACTGGGTGCCGAAGAACCTCTACGCCCCGGTACCGGACGGCCTCGCGCCGCGGCACGCGGCCTTCGGCACCGTCGGGTCGATCGCGATGCAGGGCGTACGCCAGGGCGAGCCGCAGCTCGGCGAGGTGGCACTGGTCATCGGCCTCGGGCTGATCGGGCAGCTGGTGGTGCAGCTCCTCGTCGCCGCGGGGGTCCGCGTCGTCGGGGCGGACCCTGACCCGACGCGCTGCGAGCTGGCCGAGCGCCTGGGTGCCGCGGCCTGCGGCGATCCCGCCTCCGCGGCCGTGGAAGCCGCCGTCGCCGAACTCACCGGCGGCCACGGCGTGGACCAGGTGTACCTGGCCGCCGGCGGCGGCAGCAACCAGCCCGTCGAGCTGGCCGCGCGGCTCTGCCGGGACCGCGGCCGGGTCGTCGACATCGGCAAGTGCCGTCTGGACCTGCCCTGGAACGCGTACTACGAGAAGGAACTCGACGTCCGCTTCTCCCGCAGCTACGGCCCCGGGCGCTACGACCCGGAGTACGAACTCGACGGCCGGGACTACCCGATCGGCTATGTGCGCTGGACCGAGCGCCGCAACCTGGCGTGCTTCCTCGATCTCGTCGCCCGCGGCCGCGTCGACGTGGAGCCCCTGGTCTCCCACATCGCCGACTTCGACGACGCCGTCGAGACGTACCGGAGTCTGAAGGACGGTGAACTCAAGGCCGTGGCCGTGCTGTTCCGGTACCCCGGGCAGACGGCCGGGACCAGTTCCGAGGCCGAGGCCTCGGTGGTGGCCGTGCCCGCGGTGCGGCGCGGCGCCGGAGTCTCCGGACCGGCCCGGCCGGCCACGGCGCCGGTGCGGCTGGCGTTCGTCGGCGCGGGCAACTACGCGACGTCGATGCTGCTGCCGCACCTGACGCAGCGCGACGGGGTCGAGCTGTCGACGGTCGTCACGACGACGGCGCTGTCCGCGGCCAACGCGCAGCGGAAGTTCGGCTTCGCCGAGGCGACCACCGACCTCGACGCCGTGCTCGGCGACAAGTCCATCGACGCGGTGTTCGTGGTCACCCGGCACAGCTCGCACGCCGAACTGACCCGCAAGGCCCTGCTCGCCGGCAAGACCGTGTTCGTCGAGAAGCCCCTGGCACTCACCGAGGACGAGCTGGCCGGTGTGCTCGCGGCGGTGGAGGAGTCCGGCAACGACCGGATCCAGGTGGGCTTCAACCGCCGGTTCGCGCCGCTGCTCCAGGAGGCCAGGAACCGGTTCGGCGCCCGGACCGGTCCGGCGAGCCTGCGCTATCTGGTCAACGCGGGCCGGCTGACCCACGGGAGCTGGTACCTCCAGCAGGGCACCGAGGGCTCACGGTTCGCGGGCGAGGGCGGACACTTCATCGACACGGCGAGCTGGCTGCTCGACGCCGACCCGGTCTCGGTGTACGCGGTCGCCTCCTCCGGCAACGAGGATCTTCAGGTCGTCCTGCGCTACCCGGACGGGTCCACCGCCGCCATCAGCTACGTCACCACCGGCGCGCCCGGCTTCCCCAAGGAGACGCTGGACCTGGTCGCGGACGGCAAGGTGCTGCGGCTCGACGACTTCGTGCGGGCCTCGCTGTATTCGGACGGCAGGGGCGGCCGCAAGCGGTGGGTCAGTTCGCGGCTTCCCAAGGCCCGGGACAAGGGCCAGTCCGCCGAACTGGCCGCGTTCGTCAAGGCCGTGCGGACCGGCGGTCCGATGCCGGTGCCGCTGGAGTCGCTCGTCGCCACCACGGCGGCCACCCTCGCCGTGCGGACCGGCCTGGCCGGCGGCGCGCCGGTGACGCTGGCGGGCGCTCGATGACCATGAGCGCGGGCTGGTACCTGCGGCGGCTGTCCCGGATGGGGCCGCGGGAGATCGGCGGCCGGGTGGGCGACACGGTGCGCAGACGGCGGTGGCGGTCGGCGCCGCCGGACTGCCCGGACGTGACCGGCGCCCGGTTCACCGCGTCACTGCCCGCGGGCGCGGTCGACGCGGTGGCGCCCGACGCCGCCAAGCGTCTCGTCGCCGAGGCGGACCGGCTGATGGCCGGGCACGCCGAGTTCTTCGGCGTCGAGCGCGACGACCTGGCCGACCCGGACTGGTGGTACGACCCGAAGACGGGACGCCGGGCGCCGGAGGGCTACGCCTTCGACGTGCCGTACCGCGACGAGGACCGGGTCGGGGACATCAAGCAGATCTGGGAGCCGTCCCGGCACCAGTACCTGACCGTGCTCGCCGCCGCCTACGCCCTCACCGGGGACGAGCGGTACGCCGAGCGGGTGGCCGGGCACCTGCGGTCGTGGTGGGCGGCCAACCCGCCGCTGCGCGGGGTGCACTGGACCAGCGGGATCGAGCTGGGCATCCGGCTGCTGTCCTGGGTGTGGGTCCGCCGGCTGCTCGACGGCTGGCCGGGCGCGGCCGCTCTGTTCGAGGACAACCCGGTGGCGCTGAACCAGATCTGGCACCACCAGCGCTGGCTGGCCGCCTTCCCCAGCCGCGGGTCCTCGGCGAACAACCACGTCATCGCCGAGACCGCCGGGCAGTTCGCCGCGGCCTGCGCGTTCGGGTGGTTCCCCTCCTCGGCGCGCTGGCGGGCCGACGCGCTGCGGTCGCTGGAGCGGCAGTTACGGAGCAACACCTTCCACTCCGGCCTCAACCGCGAGCTGGCCACCGAGTACCACGGGCTGGTGCTGGAGCTCGGCCTGGCCGCGGTGGCCGAGGCGGACGCGGCGGGCGTACCCGTCCCCGTGACGGTCCGGCTGGTGCTGCTGCGGATGACCGACGCGCTCGCCGCCGTCGTGGACAACCGGCTGCGGCCGCCGCGCCAGGGGGACGCGGACGACGGGCACGGTCTGGTCGTGGACGGCGCCGGCACCGACCGCTGGGGCTCGCTGCTGGCCACCGGAGACGCCGTGTTCGGCCGGCTCGCCTGGTGGCCGGCGGTGACCGGCACCGATGTGCGGACCCCGCTGCTGGCCGCGCTCGTCCAGCCGTACTCGCTGATCGAGAACGCGCCGGCCGTGTCCCGCCCGGCGGAGCGGCCGGCCCATTTCGCCGACGCGGGCATGACCATCCTGCGCGGTCCGGGAGAGATCTGGTGCCGCTGCGACGGCGGTCCGCACGGGTTCCTGTCGATCGCCGCGCACGCTCACGCGGACGCGCTGTCCGTGGAGGTCCGGCACGACGGGGTCGACGTGCTCGCGGACCCGGGGACGTACTGCTACCACGGGCAGCCCGAGTGGCGGCGGTACTTCCGGTCGACGCTCGGCCACAACACTCTGGAGCTGGACGGCGGTGACCAGTCCGTCTCCGGCGGCCCGTTCCTGTGGACCCGGCACGCCCGGACCCGTGTCCTGGTCACGGACCCGTCCGGAGCCTCCGACGGCGGGGTGGCCCGCTGGTGCGCCGAGCACGACGGCTACGAGGGCTCCACGCACCGCCGCCGGGTGGAACTGACGGCCGCGAGCGGGGAGTTGACGGTGGTCGACGAGGTGCGCGGCCCGCGCCGGGAGGTGCGTCTGGCCTTCCACCTCGGCCCGGCGATCACGGCGGAGCTGGTGGGGACCCGGGCGCTGCTCAGCTGGACCCGGGACGGCGAGGACCGCTCCGCGGAGCTCGACCTGCCCGGGCGGCTGACCTGGCGGGCCCACCGCGGCGAGAGCGAACCGCCGCTGGGCTGGTACTCCGCCGGCTTCGGGCGCAAGGAACCCGCCACCACGCTGGTCGGCACCGGCGTCGCCGAGGGCACGCAGGAGTTCACCACCGTACTCAGGTTCCACGGCTAGGGAGGAAAGGACGCTTGGGGATCAACTGGCGGCACTGGGCGCTTCCGGCTGCGCTGCTGGCGCTGGCCGTGCCGGCGGCGACCGGCTGCGACAGCTCGCACGACGCGCGGCTGAAGCCGACCGCCGGGCCGTCCACGTCCGTGGCCCGGGTGTGCGCCAAGCCCGCGTCCGGACCGGCGAAGGCGCCGGCGGGCGCGGTGACGGTCGACCCCTCGAAGGCCGGTGACCTGGCCGCGAAGACCAAAAGCAGCCCCCCGAACACCACGTTCTGGCTCAAGCCGGGCAAGCACAGGCTCGAGGCGAACCGGTTCGCCCAGGTCATCCCCAAGAAGGGGGACGTCTACCTCGGCGCGCCGGGCGCGGTGCTCGACGGCCGGAAGACCAACCAGTACGCGTTCGGTGGCACCGCCCGCGACGTCTCCATCCGCTATCTGACCGTGCAGGGTTTCGTCGCCCCGCGCGACGAGGGCGTGGTCAATCACGACTCGGCCGACGGGTGGGTGATCGAGCACGCCACGATCCAGCGCAACTCGGGCGCCGGGCTGATGGCCGGGGCACGGCAGCAGGTCCGCGCCAGCTGCCTGCGCGACAACGGCCAGTACGGCGTGAACGCGTACAAGGGCAACGGCCGGATCATCGGCCTGGTGCTCGAGGGCAACGAGATCGTGGGCAACAACACGGACGACTGGGAGCGCAAGCGGTCGGGCTGCGGTTGCACCGGAGGCGTCAAGTTCTGGGCCGTCGACGGCGCCGACATACGCGGCAACTGGGTGCACGACAACCGCGGGACCGGGTTGTGGGCGGACACCAACAACAACGACTTCCTCATCGAGGACAACGTGCTCGAGGCCAACGACGGGGCCGCGCTGATCTACGAGACCAGCTACAACGCGGTCATCCGGAAGAACACGATCCGGCGGAACAACTGGGTCGAGGGCCGCAAGTACGCGGACCGCGGGGACAACTTCCCCTTCGCGACCCTCTACTTGTCCGAGTCCGGCGGCGAACCGCGGGTCCGGGCCCGCACGGACAAAATCGAGGTCTACCGGAACCTGCTGGAGGACAACTGGTCCGGGATCACCCTGTGGGAGAACGCCGACCGGTTCTGCAACAGCCCGGCCAACACCTCCTCCGGTGACTGCACGCTGCTGGTGAAGGACATCGACCGCTGCGCCCAGCCGGCGATCGCCACCGAACCGCTCTACGCCGACTGCCGGTGGAAGACCCAGCGGGTGGACATCCACAACAACCGCTTCGTGCTGGACACGTCCGTCGTCGGCTGCACGGTGAAGTGCGACCGCATGGCGGTGCTGGCCAACTACGGCACCTATCCGGACTGGTCGCCGTACCAGGGCGACCGGGTGGCGGAGGCGATCACCGGCAAGCAGCACAACCGCTGGTACGACAACACCTACGTCGGACCGTGGAAGTTCGTCGCCCACGACCCGAGCCGGGTCCTCGACTCCGCGCAGTGGCAGGGCACGCCGTACCGGCAGGACGCGGGCAGCAGCTTCCGCACCCAGGACGGTGGTTGAGATGAGCGGGGACCGCACGATGAGCGGGGACCACACACCGAAGATCATCGGGACCGTCTGGGGGCTGCTGGTCCTCAACACGCTCGGGTCCGCCGGGGCGAAGACCATCGTC
This sequence comes from Streptomyces sp. NPDC002698, assembly GCF_042888945.1. Classification (NCBI taxonomy): domain Bacteria; kingdom Bacillati; phylum Actinomycetota; class Actinomycetes; order Kitasatosporales; family Streptomycetaceae; genus Streptomyces; species Streptomyces sp. NPDC002698. The sequence goes on along the minus strand of NZ_JBIAQM010000014.1, from coordinate 172,414 downwards.
CCGCTGCCCCGCTCCCTCATCCAGATGGTCACCATGGGCGCCCTGGTCGCCGCGTTCGCCCTGGCGCTCGCGGTCAATGTCCGGCTGCGCGTGCGGCCCAGCGCCTTCGTCTTCCTGCTCACCCTGCTGCTGGTGTCGAGCGTGTTCTCCAGCGTGCATCTGGAGTCCGGGTTCGGCGCGCTGTTCCGCTGCGCCCGGCTGGCCCTCTTCGTCGGCACGCTGTGGCTGGTCAGCCGCTGGTGGGACGGCGGTCTGACGTTCGTCCGGCATCACATCCGGATGTACCTGGCGGTGCTCGGGACGGTGGCCGCCGGCGCGGTCCTCTCACCGGGCGCGGCCCTGCCCGACCTCTACGGCGGGCGGCTGGTCGGCGCGTTGTGGCCGCTCACCCCGCCGCAGATCGGACAGTACGCCGCGGTGATCATCGGGCTCACCGTGCTGCTCGTCCTGGGCCGCCGGACCGACCGGACCAGCGCCGTGGTGGTCATCGTGCCCTCGCTCGTCCTGCTCGCCCTGACCCACACCCGCACGGCCACGCTCGGCCTGCTCATCGGACTGTCGCTGGCGATCGGCTCGCTCGTCCTGAACAGCGGCGCCGCCCGGCGGTTCTTCGCCTGGGCGGTGCTGAGTGCCACGGTGGCCGCGGTGGGATTCGCCTCCGCGCTCCAGACCTGGTTCCTGCGCGGGCAGAGCCAGGAGAACTTCTCCAGCCTCACCGGTCGCGCCAAGGTCTGGCACGCGCTGCTGGCGGCCCCCCGGACGACCACGGAGTACGTGTTCGGCGCGGGCCTGGGCGACAAGTCGTTCGGCGGGCTGCCGATCGACAACAGCTGGCTGGCCGTCTTCAACGAGCAGGGCGTGATCGGCGTCGTCCTGGTGGCGGCGGTCGTCATCGTGCTGGGCGGTGTGGCGTTGCTGCGGCCGCCGTCGCTCCAGCGGGCCTGCGCGATCTTCCTGATCAGCTACTGCGCGATCGCGTCGTACACCGAGGCCGGGCTGGGCGACGCCTCCCCGTATCTGCTGCACCTGGCCGTGGCCGCCTCGCTGCTGGCGACGCCCGCCCCGGCCACTCCCCTCCCCACGCCCCGGGTCCCCCGGCGACACGTCCCTCGATGGGCCCAGAGATCGGAGGTGATCTGAGCATGCACGTCCTCGTGGTGCACAACCGCTACGCCTCGGCGCAGCCGAGCGGGGAGAACAAGGTCGTCGACCAGGAGGTGGCGCTGCTGCGCGAGGCCGGCCACCAGGTCGAGCTGTTCGAGCGGCGCAGCGACGACATCGCCGCCCGGTCGCTGCCGGGCAAGGTGGCGGTACCGCTGCTGGTGCCGTGGAACCCGGCGGTCCGCTCGGAGCTCGCCGCCAGGCTGCGCGCCGACCGGCCGGACGTGGTGCACGTCCACAACGTCTTCCCGCTCCTGTCGCCCGCGGTACTGGCCGCCTGCGCCGACGCGGGCGTGCCCGCCGTCGCCACGCTGCACAACTACACCCAGGTCTGCCCGCCGGGCACGCTGCAACGGGACGGCCTGCCCTGCACCGAGTGCGTCGGGTCCTCGCCGCTGCCCGCCGTCCGGCACGGCTGCTACCGGGGCTCCCGGCTGGCGACGGTGCCGCTCGCGGTCAGCATGTCGGTCAACCGGCGGCGGTGGTGGACCGGCGTGGAGCGGTTCTTCTGCATCTCCGCGGCCCAGCGCGACGTCCTGGCGGGGGCGGGCATGCCGGCCGGGCGGCTGGCGGTGAAGCACAACTTCGTTCCCGAACCGGGTGTCCGCCGGGAGGGCGACGGAGAACATCTGCTCTATCTCGGCCGGCTCGCGGAGGCCAAGGGCGTACGGCTGCTCATGGCCGCGTGGGACGAGATCGGCGCCGCCGGCGGGGTGGGCGTGCCGCTCGTGGTCGCCGGTACGGGGCCGCTGGAGCGGGAGGTGGCCGCCTGGGCGGCGAGCCGGGACGACGTGCGGTACGTCGGCCTGCTGGACCAGGCGGAGTGCCGGAAGGCCATCGCGCGGTCGGTCGCCGTGGTGGCTCCGTCCACCTGGCTGGAGGCGTTCGGCCTGGTGGTCGTGGAGGCGATGGCGGCGGGGGTCCCGGCCGTCGCCGCCGGTCACGGCGCCTTCGTCGAACTCGTCGAGGACGGGGTGACCGGGCTGCTGCACACGCCGGGCGAGGCCGCCTCGCTCGCGTCCTGCCTGCGCGGGATCACCGCGGGGGCGGCCGGCAACCGGGAGATGGGCCGGGCGGCCCGGCGCCGTTACGAACAGGACTTCAGCCCGGCCGTCGGGCTGGAGCGCCTGCTGGAGGGGTACCGCACCGCGATCGCGGGACGGTCAGCACATGCTCGCGGCGGGGACACCCGCGCGAACAGGGGGGATGGGGACAGCTGATGACACGATGCCGACTCTGCGGCTCGCAAGCGACGGCGAGCGTCGTCGACCTGGGGGCGACCCCGCCGTGCGAGAGCTTTCTCGCCGCGGACCAGCTCGACCGGCCGGAGCCCGCGTACCCGCTGCACCTGCGGGTGTGCACCGACTGCTGGCTCGCGCAGATACCTCCGCTGATCGAGCCGGAGGAGACGTTCACGGAGTACGCGTACTTCTCCTCCTACTCGACGTCCTGGGTGGAGCACGCGCGCGCGTTCGTCGCCGACGCCGCCCAGCGGGTGGGTCTCGGCCCCGACGCCTTCGTGGTCGAGGTCGCGAGCAACGACGGGTACCTGCTGAAGCACGTGGTGGACCGCGGGATCCGCTGCCTCGGCGTCGAGCCCTCGGTGAACGTCGGCGCCGCGGCCCGGGAGGCGGGTGTGCCCACGCTCACGGCGTTCCTGGACCCGGACACCGGCGCGGCCGTCCGCGCCGAGCACGGCCCGGCGGACCTGGTCGTGGCCAACAACGTGTACGCGCACATCCCCGACGTGGTCGGGTTCACCCGGGGGCTGCGCGCCCTGGTCGCCGACGACGGCTGGGTCTCCATCGAGGTGCAGCACCTGCTGACCCTGATCGAGGAGAACCAGTACGACACGATCTACCACGAGCACTTCCAGTACTACACCGTTGCTTCCGCGATCCGAGCCCTTGCGAGCGGCGGACTCGCGCTCGTGGACGTCGAGTTGCTGCCCACGCACGGCGGCTCCATCCGGCTGTGGGCCCGGCCGGCCGAGGTGGCCGGCGAGCCGAGCGGGAAGGTGGCCGAGGTCCTTGACCGGGAGAAGGCCGCCGGGCTCCAGGACCTGTCCGGCTACACCGAGTTCTCCGGCCGGGTGGCCAAGGTGCGCCGGGATCTGCTGCGGTTCCTCATCGAGGCGGCCGAGCGCGGCGAGACGGTCGTCGGCTACGGCGCCCCGGGCAAGGGCAACACCCTGCTCAACCACTGCGGCATCCGGCCCGACCTGCTCGCCTACACGGTCGACCGCAACCCCTACAAGCACGGCAGGTTCACCCCGGGCACCCGCATCCCGATCCTGCCGCCCGAGCGCATCGCCGCCGACAAACCGGACTACGTGCTCGTCCTCCCGTGGAACCTGCGGGACGAGCTCGTCGAGCAGCTGTCCTTCGTCCACGACTGGGGCGGCCGGCTGGTCTTCCCCATTCCGGAACTGAGCATTGTCGAGGTCAAGGCATGAAGGTCGTCCTGTTCTGCGGCGGTTACGGGATGCGGATGCGCAACGGAACCTCCGACGACGTGCCCAAGCCGATGGCGATGGTCGGCCCGCGACCGCTGATCTGGCACGTCATGCGCTACTACGCGCACTTCGGGCACAAGGAGTTCATCCTGTGCCTCGGCTACGGGGCCCACCACATCAAGAACTTCTTCCTCAACTACGAGGAGACGACGTCCAACGACTTCGTGCTGCGGGGCGGGCAGACGGAGCTGCTGTCCACCGACATAGCCGACTGGACGATCACGTTCGCGCAGACCGGCATCGAGTCGCCCATCGGGGAGCGGCTGCGCCGGGTGCGCGACCATCTGGACGGCGACGAGATGTTCCTCGCCAACTACGCCGACGTGCTCACCGACGCCCCGCTGCCGGAGATGATCGACAACTTCACCCGGCGCGACGCCGGGGCGTCGATGATGGTCGTGCCGCCGCAGTCCTCGTTCCACTGCGTCGAGCTGGGCGAGGACGGCCTGGTGGGGGGCATCACCGCGGTGAGCGACATGCCGCTGTGGGAGAACGGCGGCTACTTCGTGCTCCGCCAGGAGGTCTTCGACCACATCCCGGAGAACGGGGACCTGGTCGCCGACGGCTGCGCCCAACTGGCCAAGCAGGGAAGGCTGGTGGCGCACCAGCACCGCGGCTTCTGGAAGCCGACCGACACGGTGAAGGAGCGGGCCGCGCTCGACGACGCCTACACCCGGGGCGAGCGCCCCTGGGCCGTGTGGGAACACGGCGGCACGACGGCGCGGGTGCCCGCGAGCCGGACCGGCGTCACGGCGGGCACCGCGTGATCCGGCTCGGGACCGGGCGCCTGGAACGGATCGTCGCCGTGGGCGCGCACTGCGACGACATCGCCATCGGCGCCGGTGGCACGCTGCTGACGCTGTGCCACGCGCGGCCGGGCATCCGCGTCGACGCGCTGGTGCTCACCGGCGGTGGCGGCGAACGGGAGCAGGAGGAACGGGCCGCGCTCGCCGCCTTCTGCCCCGGCGCCGACCTGCGGCTGACCGTGCACAAGCTGCCGGACGGACGGCTGCCCGCGCACTGGGACGAGGCCAAGGGGGCGGTCGAGGAGCTGCGCGCGGGCACGGAGCCGGATCTCGTCCTCGCCCCGCGCACCGACGACGCGCACCAGGACCACCGCGGTCTGGCGAAGCTGATGACCACGGCGTTCCGCGACCACCTGGTGCTCGGCTACGAGATCGTCAAGTGGGACGGCGATCTCGGCCGCCCCTCGGCGTACCAGCCGCTGTCGCCGGAGACCGCCGAGGAGAAGGTGCGACTGCTCCAGGAGCACTACCCCTCGCAGCGGCACCGGCCCTGGTACGACCGGGAGGCCTTCCTCGGGCTGGCCCGGATCCGCGGTATCGAAAGCAACGCGCGCTACGCCGAGGCGTTCGCCGTCACCAAACTCACTCTCGACCTGGGGGAATGAACCTTGCGCGTACTGCTGACCGGGCACCAGGGCTACCTGGGCACCGTCATGGCCCCTGTCCTCACGGCCGCCGGGCACGAGGTCGTCGGCCTTGACTCCGGCCTGTTCGCCGACTGCGTGCTGGGCCCGGCGCCCGCCGACCCGCCGGGACCGCGGGTGGACCTGCGCGACGTCACGGCCGACCACGTGGCCGGGGTGGACGCCGTGATCCACCTGGCCGCGCTGTCCAACGACCCGCTGGGGTCGCTGGCGCCGGAACTCACCTACGACATCAACCACCACGCGTCCGTACGCCTGGCCCGGCTGGCCCGCGAGGCCGGGGTGCGGCGCTTCCTGTACGCGTCGACGTGCTCGGTCTACGGCGCCGCCGGCGGCGACGACCTGGTGGCCGAGGACGCCCCGCTGCGGCCGGTGACGCCGTACGCGGAGTCCAAGGTGCGGGTGGAGGACGACCTGCACGAGCTGGCCGACGGCGACTTCACCCCGGTGTACATGCGCAACGCCACCGCCTTCGGCTTCTCGCCCCGGCTGCGCGCCGACATCGTGCTGAACAACCTGGTGGGGCACGCCCTCCTGTCCGGCGAGGTCCTCGTGCTCTCCGACGGCACCCCCTGGCGTCCGCTGGTGCACGCCGCCGACATCGCACGGGCCTTCGCGGCCGCGCTGACCGCGCCCAGGGAAGCGGTGCACGACCGGGCCTTCAACATCGGCAGCGAGTTCAACAACGTCACGGTCGCCGAGATCGCCGGCCAGGTCGCCGAGGCGGTGTCCGGCGCGAAGGTGGTGATCACCGGGGAGAACGGTGCCGATCCGCGGTCGTACCGGGTGGACTTCTCCCGCTTCCGCGCGGCGGTCCCCGGCTTCGACTGCGAGTGGACGGTGAAGCGGGGAGCACTCGAACTCGCCGACGCCTACCGGGAACACGGGCTGACCCGGGAGAGCTTCGAGCAGCGCTTCACCCGGCTCGCCGTGCTGCGCGCCGCGTCCGACGCCGGCACCGTCGACGACACCCTGCGGTGGCGCCGGTGACCGGGCTCGGCGAGGAGATGCACGCGCTGGTGGAGCGGATGTACCCGCTGTGCCGGAGCATCACCGGCGACGGGGTGCGCGCCACCCTGGACATCATCGGCGAGCACATACCGCTCCAGGTGCACGAGGTGCCGACCGGGACCCAGGTGCTCGACTGGACGGTGCCGCAGGAGTGGAACATCCGGGACGCCTACATCGCCGACGGCACGGGCAGGCGGGTCGTCGACTTCGCCGCGTCCAGCCTGCACGTGCTCGGCTACAGCGTGCCCGTGTCGGCGACCATGCCGCTCTCCGAGCTGCGCGGGCATCTGCACACCCTGCCGGACCAGCCGGCGCTGGTGCCGTACCGCACCAGCTACTACAAGCCGGAATGGGGGTTCTGCCTGGCCCAGGAGACCCTGGACGCGATGCCGGACGGCGAGTACGAGGTACGCGTCGACTCCACGCTCGCCGACGGGCACCTCACCTACGCCGAGCACGTGGTCCCCGGCCAGGTGACCGACGAGGTGATCGTCTCCTGCCACGTCTGCCACCCGTCGCTGGCCAACGACAACCTGGCCGGCATCGCCGTGGCGACGTACCTGGCGCGCGCGCTGGCGGAGCAAAGCCCGTACTACACCTACCGGTTCATCTTCGCGCCCGGCACCGTCGGGGCGATCACCTGGCTGGCCCGCAACGCGGAGCGGGTGGACCGGGTCAAGCACGGGCTGGTGCTGGCCTGCGCGGGCGACTCGGGCCGGCTGACGTACAAGCAGAGCAGGCGCGGGGACGCGGAGATCGACCGGGTGATGCGGCACGTGCTGGCGTCCTCCGAACGTCCGCACCAGGTCAAGGAGTTCACCCCGTACGGGTACGACGAGCGGCAGTACTGCTCGCCCGGGTTCGATCTCGGCGTGGGCTCGCTCAGCCGGACCCCGTACGCCGGCTACCCCGAGTACCACACCTCGGCGGACGACCTGGACTTCGTCTCCCCGGAGGCGATGGCGGACACGCTCGCCGTGTGCCGCGAGGCCTTCGGCGTCCTGGACCGCAACCGGAGCTACGTCAACCTCAGCCCCTACGGCGAGCCGCAGCTCGGCCGGCGCGGGCTGTACGACTCGCTCGGCGGCCGCAGCGACGCCAAGCAGGCCCAGATGGCGATGCTCTGGGTGCTCAGCCTCTCCGACGGCGAGCACACCCTGCTGGACGTCGCCGAGCGCTCCGGGCTGCCGTTCGACACCGTCGCCGCCGCGGCCGACGCCCTGCACGGCGCCGAACTGATCAAGGTGTGACGCCGATGACCACCGAGGGGGAGAAGACGAGGGCACCGGCCGGGTCCGCCAAGCGGGCCCTCGTCGGTCGGCTGTCCTGGGGGCTGGCCGACCAGGCGGCCTCCAGCGTGAGCAACTTCGCGGTGGGCATCTACGTGGCCCGTTCGCTGGGGGTGAGCGCGTTCGGCGTGTTCAGCCTCGCCTGGGTGACGTACGGCGTGGTGCTCAACGTCTCCCGCGGGCTGGCCACCGATCCGCTCACGGTGCGCTTCAGCGGCCCGCCCGGCGCCGCCTGGCGCGGGGCGGTGGGCCGCTCGACGGGCACCGCGCTCGGCGTCGGCGGCGCCCTCGGCGTGGTGTGCCTGGTGGCCGGGCTCGGACTCGGCGGCCGGGTCGGGCCCGCGTTCGCCGCCCTCGGGGTCATGCTGCCGGGGCTGCTGCTCCAGGACGCCTGGCGGTACTCGTTCTTCGCCGCGGGCACCGGGCGCAAGGCGTTCCTCAACGACGTCGTGTGGGGTGTCGCGCTCGTCCCCGCCATGGTGGTGGCCGCCCACGTCGGCACCGTGGCCGCCTTCGTGTTCGCCTGGGGCGCGTCCGCCACGGTGGCCGCGGGCTACGGCTGCGTCCAGTCCGGCATCCGGCCCCGGATGGCCGAGGCGCGCGGGTGGCTGCGCGAACAGCGCGATCTCGGCTACCGGTACCTGGTCGAGAACGTCAGCCTCAGTGGCGCGAGCCAGTTGCGGGCGTACGGGCTCGGCGTGATCGTCGGGGTCGGCGCGGTCGGCGCGGTGCGGGGCGCCGAGCTCCTGCTCGGCCCGTTCCTGGCCGTGCTCATGGGGCTTTCGCTGGTCACCGTCCCGGAGGCGGCACGGGTCCTGCGGCAGGCCCCGCACCGACTGGGCAGGTTCTGCCTGTTCCTCGGCGGGGGTCAGGCCGTCGGCGCGCTGCTCTGGGGCTCGGCGCTGCTGCTGGTGCCCGGCCGGCTCGGCGAGACGGTGCTCGGCGACGTCTGGCACTCCGCCTCCCCACTCATCGTGCCGATCAGCCTCGGCGTCGCCGGCGCGGGCCTCGGCACCGGCGCGGCGGCCGGGCTGCGCGCGCTCGGCGCGGCCCGGCGCAGCCTGCGCTGCCAGTTGTTCGCCTCCGTCTGTTACGTCGGCGGCGGGCTCGGCGGCGCGGCCGCCGGCGGCGCCGTCGGCTCGGCCTGGGGCGTCGCCGCCGCGACCGTCAGCGGCTCGGCCGTGTGGTGGCTGCAACTGCGGTCCGCCCTGCGCGAGCACGCTCAAGAACCGATCCCCGAAGTGAGGACGTCATGACCGCGCAACCCAGGCTGAGCATCGGCCTGCCCGTGTACAACGGCGAGGAGTACCTGGCCGAGTCGTTCGACGCCCTGCTCGGCCAGACCTACGAGGACTTCGAGCTGGTCGTCTCCGACAACGCCTCGACCGACGGGACCGAGGACATCTGCCGCAGGTACGCGGCGAAGGACTCGCGCGTCCGGTACCTCCGGCTGCCCCGGAACATCGGCGCCACGCCGAACCACAACCACGTGCTCGCCGAGTCCCGCGGCGAGCTGTTCAAGTGGGCCTCGCACGACGACCTGTACGGCCGGGACCTGCTGCGGGTCTGCGTGGAGGCGCTGGACGAGCGGCCGGAGATGATCCTCGCGCACACCGGCCAGGCGGTCATCGACGGCGACGGCAAGGTGAAGGTCCCCTACGAGTACACGCTCGCGACCGACTCCCCGCACGCGCCGGAGCGCTTCCGCAGCCTGCTCTTCGAGCCCGGCGGCGACGACTTCTACGGGGTGTTCCGGGCCGACAGGCTGCGCCGGGTGAAGCCGATGGACAGCTACCACCACGCGGACCGCACCTACGTCGCCGAGATCACCCTGCACGGGCCCTTCCACCAGGTGCCGGAGCTGCTGTACTTCCGCCGCGACCACCCCACCCGCGCCGAGCGGGCGAACCCGTCCAAGCGCTCGCGGTGCGTCAACCTGGACCCGCGCCGGGCGGGCCCGCTGCACCCGACGCCCCGGCTGCTCGCCGAGTACGTCTGGGGCTTCGTCTCGGCGATCCGGCGGGCGCCGCTGTCCCCGGCCGACCGGCGTGCCTGCTACCGCCACCTGGCCGCGTGGATGACCAGCCGGGTCCGGCCGGGCGCGGGCGAGCGGGTCGAGGACCGCGCCCCGGTCGGCCCGGACCGGCTCGCCGTCTCCGTCGACGCCCTGGTCGCCGGCCGTGAGGGGAGGCGGCCGTGACGCCCGCGAAGGGCACTCCGGTGCGCGTCGGGGTGTTCGGCCTGCTCGGCTCCGGCAACCTCGGCAACGACGGGTCGCTGGAGGCCGTGCTCGGGTACCTGCGGGACAGGCACCCGGAGGCGGCCGTGGACGCGCTCTGCGGGGGGCCCGAGGCCGTCACGGCCCGGTTCGGGATCCCCGCCACGCGGCTGCACTGGTACCGCGGGGAGTACCGGACCGCGTCACGGGCCGGCGCGGTCGTGGGCAAGGGCCTGGGCAAACTCGTCGACGTCTTCCGCACCGCCGCCTGGGTGCGCCGGCACGACGTGGTGATCGTCCCGGGCATGGGCGTCCTGGAGGCCACGCTGCCGCTGCGGCCGTGGGGCTTCCCGTACTCGCTGTTCCTGCTCTGCGCGAGCGGCCGGCTGCTGCGCACCCGGGTCGCGCTCGTCAGCGTCGGGGCCGCCGAGATCCGCGACCGGCCGACCAGGGCCCTGGTGCGCTGGTCGGGGCGGCTGGCCGCGTACCGGTCCTACCGGGACGCCCAGTCCCGTGACGCGATGCGGACGATGGGCGTGGACACCGCGCGCGACAAGGTCTACCCGGACCTCGCGTTCTCCCTGCCCGCGCCGCGGGCGAGCGGGCCCTCGGGCGCGCCGGGCCCGGTCTGCGTCGGGGTCATGGACTTCCACGGCGGCAACGACGACCGCGCCCGGGCCGAGGAGATATACCGGCGCTATCTCGACGGGACGACCCGGTTCGTGCGCACGCTGGCCGGGGAGGGCAGGCCGGTGCGGCTCCTCACCGGCGACACCTGCGACGCGTCGGTGGTCGCCGCGATCCTCGACGCGGTGGACTCACCGCTGGTCACCGCCGCCGAACCGGCCTCGCTGGCCGACCTGATGAACGAGATGGCCGCCGCCGACACGGTGGTGGCGGTCCGGTACCACAACCTGATCTGCGCGCTGAAGACCGGCACACCGGTGCTCGCGCTCAGCTACGCGGCGAAGAGCGACGCGCTCATGGACGGGATGGGTCTCGGCGCGTACTGCCACCCGGCGCGTGAGGTGGACGCCGACCGACTGCTCGAACAGTTCCGGGCGCTGGAGAAGCGGTCGGCGGAACTGCGGCGGACCCTCGCCGAGCGCAACCAGGCCGCCACCCGGCAACTGGAAGACCAGTTCGACGAGTTGACCGCGACCCTGTTCCCGGCGACCGACCACGCCCACGCCCAGCGGGAGATCCGATGAAAGCGACCCACGTCCCGGCGATCGCCGGCGCGTACCTGTTCGAGCCGACGCCGTTCGCCGACGAGCGCGGCTTCTTCAGCCGCACCTTCGACGCCGACGTGGTCCGCTCGGTGGGCCTCGACCCGGACGCCTTCATCCAGGACAGCCTGTCCCGTTCGGTCCGGGGCGTGCTGCGCGGTCTGCACCTGCGCTCCGGCGCGGGCGAGGCCAAGCTGGTGCGGTGCTCGTACGGAAGGATCTTCGACGTCGTCGTGGATCTGCGGACGGACTCGCCGACGTACCGCAACGTGGCCACCTTCGAGCTGTCCGGCGAGACGCAGGTCTCCCTGTACATCCCGGCGGGGTGCGCGCACGGCTTCCAGTCGCTGACCGAGACCGCCGACACCTCCTACCGGATCGACCGCCCGCACGATCCGGCCGAGGACGTGACGATCGCCTTCGACGACCCGGAGCTCGCCATTCCGTGGCCGCTGCCGGTCACATCGATGTCCCAACGGGACCGGGAGGCACCGAGCCTCGCCGAGGTCCTGAAGCACGAAGAGAGTTGAGGTCCCCGTGGACACCGAAGAACTCCACCTGCCCCTGTCGCGGACAGCCAACGAGCGGCTGCACGCCATGATCCCCGGGGGCGCGCACACCTACGCCAAGGGCGACGACCAGTACCCCGACAACCTGGCCCCGGTCATCAGTCACGGCAGCGGTGCCCACGTGTGGGACGTCGACGGGAACCGCTACATCGAGTACGGCTCCGGCCTGCGCTCGGTCAGCCTCGGTCACGCGCACCCGCGCGTGACCGAGGCGGCCCGGCGGGAGCTCGACCGCGGCTCCAACTTCGTCCGGCCGTCCATCCTGGAGGTCGAGGCCGCGGAACGCTTCCTGGCCACGGTGCCGACCGCCGAGATGGTGAAGTTCGCGAAGAACGGCTCCGACGCCACCACCGCCGCGGTGCGCCTGGCCCGGGCCGCCACCGGGCGCACGCGGGTGGCGATCTGCGCCGACCATCCGTTCTTCTCCGTCGACGACTGGTTCATCGGCACCACACCGATGTCCGCGGGCATTCCGGCGGAGACCAACGAGCTCACCGTGACGTTCCCCTACGGGGACCTGGCCGCCACGGAGGAACTGCTCAACCGGTACGAGGGCGAGGTCGCCTGCCTGATCCTCGAACCCGCCGCCCAGACCGAGCCGCCGCCCGGGTACCTCGCCGGTCTGCGCGAGCTGGCCGACCGGTACGGCTGCGTCCTGGTCTTCGACGAGATGATCACCGGCCTGCGCTGGTCCGAGGCGGGCGCCCAGGGCCTGTACGGCGTCGTCCCCGACCTCTCCACGTTCGGAAAGGCGCTGGGCAACGGGTTCGCCGTCTCCGCGCTGGCCGGGCGCCGCGAGCTGATGGAGATGGGCGGGCTGCGTCACTCCGGCGAGCGGGTGTTCCTGCTGTCCACCACGCACGGCGCCGAGACACACTCCCTGGCGGCCTCGATGGCCGTGCTCGCCACCTATGTCGAAGAGGGCATCACCGCGCGGCTGCACGCCCTCGGGGAGCGGCTCGCCGCCGGGGTCCGGGAGGCCGCGGCCACCATGGGCGTCGGCGACCACGTCGTCGTCCGGGGCCGGGCCAGCAACCTGGTCTTCGCCACCCTCGACGAGAAGGGGCAGCCGTCGCAGGAGTACCGCACCCTGTTCCTGCGCCGGCTTCTCGCGGGCGGGGTGCTGGCCCCGTCGTTCGTGGTGAGCAGCGCGCTCGACGAAGCCGACATCGACCGGACCGTCGACGTGGTGGCCCAGGCGTGCGCGGTGTACCGCAAGGCACTGGACGCCGGCGATCCCACCCCCTGGCTCTCCGGGCGGCCGGTGAAGCCCGTGTTCCGCCGTCTGGCGTGACCTGAGGTGGGGTGACATGGCGTCAGCGCACCTCCCGGCGGCCTGTGCCGGCGGTCGGGCCGGCCGTCCGGCCCGCCATCCGGTCGGTCCGCCGGTCCGCTGACCGGCCGGCTCTCCGGTCTTCGGTCCGGCCGTCCGGCCGTTCCGTCGGCCGGTCGCCCGGCCGTTCCGTCGTCCCGTGGGGCCGGGGGTCCGCCTTCCGGGCGGCCGCCCGGCCGGTCATCCGGTCGGCCGTCCGGTCGACCAGCCACGCGGCCGCCGGTACCACCGCCAGCGCGGTGCACCAGCCGCCGAGGGCGTCGGTCGGGTAGTGCGCGCCGAGGGCGACCTGCGCCCAGCCCATGGCGGTGCCGGCCGCCAGCGCCGCGGCGAGCACGAGTGACAGGCCGGCCGTCCTGCCGAGGCCGGTCCGGCCGGCCGCTGTCAGCGCCACCGCGAGGGCGAGCGCGGTGGCGAAGGCGGTGTGCCCGCTCGGGTAGGACAGGTTCCCGCCGCCGTGAATGGTGCGTCCCACCAGGGACTTGAGCAGTGTCGCCGTGACCACGGCCGCGGCGGCGCCGGCGGCGACGAGCGCCGCCGCGCGGGGGCGCCGAACGAGCAGGCAACCCGCCATGAGGGTCACGACCAGCGCCGTCGCCCCCACGGGCTCCCCCAGGAAGTCCACGGCCAGGGCGACGTGCCGCCACGGCGAGCCCACGTCGTAGGCCGCTGTCCCGATCCGCGCGTCCACCGGGCCGGGCTCGCTGTCACCGGCGTACAGGACCCCGAGCGCGAGGACCGTCGACGCGGCGAGGACCGCGGTCAGCCCGAGCTGTAATCGGAGTGCCGGGGGCACCACGGCGGCTTCCGCCCGACGCCAACTCCCCACCGACGAACCCCCGTTGTGTCCGACTCGGCCCGAACGCGAGCCTTTGTCACCCTAACCAACGACGCGGGCGCGGCGCACCGGCGCCGGGTAAGGAGCGGGTCAACACTTGGCGATGTCTCAAACGTCCCGACCGGACGGCTCGATGGTGACCTTGACGTGCTTCATCAACGGCTGGTCGCTCTGGACGCTGTAGTCGCCGATCGCGCAGAGCACGTTCATCTCCGGCATGTAGCCGGCCGCGCAGCCGCGGGGGATGTCGTACGGGACGGCCAGATAGCCGTCGAGGCTGCGGTGGCTTCCGTCCTTGGCGGTGCTGACGATCTCGACCGGGGTGAACTCGGAGATGCCGCGTTCGCGCATGTCGTCCTCGTTCATGAAGACCAGCGTGCGCAGGTTCTTGATGCCCCGGTAGCGGTCGTTGTCCGAGTAGATCGTGGTGTTCCACTGGTCGTGGGACCGCATCGTGCCGAGCGCCAGGGTGCCGGGCTCGGGGATCACGTCGGGCAGGGGGGCCGCGGAGAACTCGGCCAGTCCGGACGGGGTGAGGAAGACCAGTTCGCGGGCGGGCTGTTTGATCCGGAACCCCAGCGGCAGGCGCACGCGGCGGTTGCAGTCCTCGAACCCGTCCAGGACCCGGGCCATCGTGTCGCGGATGCGGTCGTAGTCCTCGATGTACCACTCCCACGGGGTGGCGCTGTCCGGGAGGGCGGCGCGCGCGATGCCGGCGATGATGGCGGGCTCGGACAGCAGGTGCTTCGAGGCGGGGCGCTTCATGCCGACGGACAGGTGCACCATGCTCATCGAGTCCTCGACCGAGGTGCTCTGGACGCCACCGCGCTGGTGGTCCTTCTCGGTCCGGCCCAGGCACGGGAGGATGAGCGCCCGGCGGCCGTGCACGAGGTGGCTGCGGTTGAGCTTGGTGCTCACCTGGACGGTGAGGTCGCAGTTGCGCAGGGCCGCGTAGGTGTACGGGGTGTCGGGCGCGGCGAGGGCGAAGTTGCCGCCCATGCCGACGAACACCTTCACGTCGCTGCGGTGCATGGCCCGGATGGTGGCCACGGTGTCCATGCCGTGCTCGCGGGGCGGGTCGATCCCGCAGACCTCGGCGAGCCGGTCCAGGAACTCCCCGGCCGGCCGGTGGTCGATGCCGCACGTCCGGTTGCCCTGGACGTTGCTGTGCCCGCGCACGGGTGAGGGGCCTGCGCCCTCGCGGCCCAGATTGCCGCGCAGCAGAAGGAGGTTGACGATCTCCCGCACGGTGTCGACGCCGTGTTCGTGCTGGCTGACACCGAGGCACCAGCTGATGATGGAGCGGTCGGCGTCGCGGTACACGCGCGCCGCCTTGAGGATGCCGTCCCGGCTGACCCCGGACTGCCGCTCGATGGCCTCCCAGGAGGTGGCCTCGCACACCGCGCGGTACTTGTCGAAGTAGGCCGTATGACGGTCGATGAACTCCTGGTCCAGGGCCTTCGGATCCGTTCCGGACTGCTCCAGGATCGCCTTGGCCATCCCCCGCAGGAGCGCCATGTCCCCGCCGATGCGCGGCTGGAGGTTCAGGGTGCTGGTCCGGGTGGTCTTGAGGACGGCCATGTCCGTGAAGTCGTGCGGGACGATGGTCCGGGTGGCGGCGGCCTCGACCAGGGGGTTGATGTGCACGATCTGGGCGCCGCGGTGGTAGGCCTCGGCGAGGGCGGTGAGCATCCTGGGCGCGTTGGAGGCGGCGTTGACGCCCATGATGAACAGGGCGTCGGTGGTCTCCCAGTCCTTGAGGTCGGCGGTCCCCTTGCCGGTGCCGAGCGATGCCGTCAGCGCCCGGCCGCTGGCCTCGTGGCACATGTTCGAGCAGTCGGGCAGGTTGTTCGTGCCCAGTTCGCGGGCCAGGAGCTGGTAGAGGAACGTGGCCTCGTTGCCCAGGCGTCCCGAGGTGTAGAAGGAGGCCTGGCCGGGATCGTCGAGTTCGCGCAGGGTGCGGCCGGCGAGTTCGAACGCCTCGCGCCAGCTCACCGGCACGTAGTGGTCCGACTCCGGGTCGTAGGCCATCGGTTCGGTCAGCCGGCCCTGGTCCTCCAGGTCGTAGTCGCTCCAGCCGGACAGCTCGGTCACCGAGTGCGCGGCGAAGAACTCGGGGCCGACCCGCTTGCCGGTCATCTCCCAGGTGACGTGCTTGATGCCGTTCTCGCAGATGTCCAGGTGCAGGCCCTTGGTGTCGTCGGGCCACGCGCACCCGGGACAGTCGAAGCCCGTGTTCTCGTGGTTCATGCGCATGATCGCGCGGGGGCCGTCCACGAGGGCGCGTTCGCGCACGAGGAACCGGCTCACGCTCTTGGCCGCACCCCAGCCGGCGGCCGGGTGATGGTACGGATGGAATTCCGGTTCGCCCCGCGGGTCGGGCCCCACATGGGGTACCCGGCCGTCCTGTCCGTTCTGGGATGCGTTCAAGAGTCTCACCGAGTCAGCACTGGGGTCGTCTTCCGTGGTTCGCGGCGTGCTTGCGGCGGCTCTTCTTCTTCCGGCGTCGCTTCGAGGACATGGGGACCTCCCTCACTCGCTCGCAGGACAGCACGAAGCGTCCTGAACTCCGGTGCTCCACGATTCCACACATCACATAGCGCCGCGATCCGACCCAGCGGCACACAGAGGTGCGCAGATATCCTGAAAACATCCCTATCGACTCAGATCGCGCACCCCGAGGGAGTAGGCATGCCCAGCGAACCGGCACCGATCAGCGAGGCCGCCCGGCAGGCACTGGAGCGGGAACTCGCCGACCTCCGCACCGAACGCGGAACGGTCGCGGCGACCCTGCGGGACTCGGACGCGGAGGTGGGCGACCACGCCGACGCCGCGGACGAGTTGCAGCGCGCGAACGATCTGCGGCACCTGGACGACCGGATCTCGCGGCTCACCACGCGGCTCGCCCAGGCGGACACGGCGGGTCCACCGCCCACGGACGAGGTCGGCGTGGGCAGCACGGTCACCGTCCGCTTCGCGGACGGCACGACGGACACCGTTCAGATCGGCGAGACCGCCGCGGTGCTGGACCGGACGCTCGTCACGGCCGACAGCCCGCTCGGACGCGCCCTCCTCGGCCACCGGGCGGGAGACACCGTGGACTTCCAGGCCCCCGAAGGGCCCCGGAGCGTGGTCGTGGTCTCCCTCGGCCGGTAGCGCCACGGCGGCCACCGGCCCGACCCGCGCCCCGGGGTCCCCGGCGCGTTCCCGCGGTGAATCGGTGAGTTCAGTCCCCGTAACTGGAGGGCGGATAGGGGGCCCTGGTCCGCCGGGTGACATGGCCCGTGGGGATCCGGCCGGAGCCCACCTCCAGGTCGATCTCCACGCGCTCGCGCCGGTATTCGGCTTCGGGATCCTCCATGGGCCCGCCGAGCAGACCGGCTTCGCGCCGCTCACGGACCGTACGTGCGTGGAGTTCGTCGTCGTCGCTCCGCAGGGGCATTCCCCTGTTGTGGGCGTGCTCCGGATCGCCTTCGACAGCCCGGTTGGACTTGTGGTGCGTCATGCGCAGCCTCCTCAAACGACTACCCGGCGTCTCGCGCGCCCGGGTGCGTCCCTCGGTCTCAGGAGTCCTCCGTCCCGTCCTTCGTCGTGCGTCGGTCAGTCGTGGCCCGTGTCGCCGGCGGGCACCGCGCTCCCCCGCTCCGCCTCCGCGCCGCCGCCCGAAGGTCCCTCGTCCGGGGCGCTGTCGCCCCCGGCGCCCTTGCGCACGGTGCAGTGCACGGAGCCGTCCCGGTCGTCGGCGACGATCGTGTCACCGGGTTCGGCCTCGCCGCCGAGCAGCAGCTCCGCGATGCCGTTGTCCAGCTCCGTCTGGATCGTGCGCCGGAGCGGGCGGGCACCGAACTCCGGTTGATGGCCGTGGGCGACCAGCAGCTTCTTGGCCGCCTCGGTCACCTCCAGCTTCATGCCCTGCGCGTGCACCCGGCGTTCGCTCCGGCCGAGGAGATGCTCGACGATCTGCGCCAGATCGTCCTCCTTCAGGCCGTGGAAGATGATGATGTCGTCGATGCGGTTGAGGAACTCGGGCAGGAACCGGGTCCGCAGTTCGTCCATCAGCACGTCCTTGAGATCGGACACATCGCCCTGGTGATCCAGGATGCGGTGCGCGCCGATGTTGGACGTCATGATCACGACGCAGTGCCGGAAGTCGACGGTGCGGCCCTGACCGTCCGTCAGGCGGCCGTCGTCGAGGATCTGGAGCAGCGTGTTGAAGACATCGGGGTGCGCCTTCTCCACCTCGTCGAACAGGACGACGCTGTACGGCTGTCTGCGGACCTTCTCGGTGAGCTGCCCCGCCTCGTCGTAACCGACGTATCCCGGAGGCGCCCCGACGAGACGGGCGACCGTGTGCTTCTCCTGGAACTCGCTCATGTCGAAGCGGACCATGCGGCTCTCGTCGCCGAAGAGCTGCTCGGCGAGGGTCTTGGCCAGCTCCGTCTTGCCCACGCCGGTGGGGCCGAGGAAGAGGAAGGAGCCCACGGGGCGGTTCGGATCGCCCATGCCGGCCCGGTTGCGGCGTACCGCCTGCGAGACGGCGGTGACCGCCTCGTCCTGGCCGACGATCCGGGAGTGCATCTCCTCCTCCAGCTTCAGGAGCTTCTCCTTCTCGCTGGCGGTGAGTTGGGACACCGGGATGCCGGTGCGGCGGGAGACGACGTCCGCGATGTCACGGGCGGTCACGGAGACGACACCGGCGCGCCGCTCCTCGATGCCGGCGAGCTCGCCCTCCGCCTCGGCGATCCGTCCCTTGAGCTGCCCCGCGCGCTCGAAGTCCTCGGCGGCCACGGCCTGATCGCGTTCACGGCGCAGCTTCGCGATGCGGTCCTCGCGTTCGGCGACCTCGGTCGAGCGGACGGCGCCGCGCAGCCGCACCCGGGCGCCCGCCTGGTCCATCACGTCGATCGCCTTGTCGGGCAGGAACCGGTCGCTGATGTAGCGGTCGGACAGTTCCGCCGCCGCGGCCAGGGCGCCGTCGGCGAAGCGGACCTGGTGGTGCGCCTCGTACGCGTCGCGCAGCCCCTCCAGGATCTGCACGGTCTCCTCGACCGACGGCTCCGGCACCGTCACCGGCTGGAAGCGCCGTTCGAGCGCGGCGTCCTTCTCGACGTACTTGCGGTACTCGTCGATGGTCGTCGCGCCCACCACGTGCAGTTCCCCGCGGGCCAGAGCGGGTTTGAGCATGTTGCCCGCGTCCATCGAGCCCTCGCCCGTCGCGCCCGCGCCGACGACCGTGTGCAGTTCGTCGATGAAGAGGACGATCTCTCCCTCCGACGCCTGGACGTCCTCGATGACCTTCTTCAGCCGCTCCTCGAACTGCCCGCGGTACTGGGCGCCCGCCACCATGCCGGACAGGTCGAGGGAGACGACGCGCTTGCCCTTGAGGGTGTCCGGGACGTCACCGGAGACGATGCGCTGGGCGAGTCCTTCGACGATCGCGGTCTTGCCGACGCCCGGCTCGCCGATGAGCACGGGGTTGTTCTTGGACCGCCGCGAGAGGATCTCGATGGTCTGCTCGATCTGCTCGGCGCGTCCGACGACCGGGTCGAGCCGCCCGGCCTTCGCCTCTTCCGTCAGGTCCCGTCCGAACTCGTCGAGGGTCGTGGCGGGCTTGTCCGGCTCGGCGGGACGGCCTTCGGGACGGGCCGTCCGTTCGGTGAGACCGGCCAGCTTCTGCGCGTCCTGTCCGTCGGCCCGCAGCAACTGGGCGGCACCGGTGTCGGCGTCCCCCAGCAGGGCGGCGAGGATGTGCTCGGGGCCGATGTAGGACACCCCGGCCGCCTGCGAGCGGGCGTACGCGGCGGCGAGGGTGCGCTTGGCCGCCGGGGTCAGCCCCGGCTCCGAGGACGGTTCGCTGCTCTCCCGGGGGAGGACCTCGGCCAGCTGCGCCGCGAGCGCGTCGGGGTCCAGCTCCGCGCGGGCCAGCAGGGAGCGGGCGGGTTCCACCTTCGTGGCGGCCCACAGCAGGTGCTCCGTGTCGAGATCCGACGTCCCGTCCTGCTGGGCCCGCTGTGCGGCCAGGTTCAGGAGTTCCTGCGAGGACTCCGTCAGCAGCCGTCCGATGGGCACGCGCTGCACCGCCGGAGGAGACGACGCGGGTGACATCCCGAAGAAGCGGTTCAGCAGTTCACCGAAGGGGTCGGACGAGCCGAAACCGTAGGACGACATCGACATGGTCAGCTCCCGGTGCGGCAACGAGTTCTTCCACCATTTCGCGGCACCTATTGCTCCGCAACCGGAGCGGGCATCGGCACCACGAACGGGATGGCCTGCGACTTTTCCCCGAAGAAGGGGGAACTCCCGGAGGGGAAGGGGGTGTTGGCGAACGCCGGAAAACGGACAGGGCCCGGCCCGCGGGACCCGCGCGGAAGGCCGCCCCGCCCGGGGAACACCCGCGCCCCGGCGGGATCAGCCCCCGCCCCTGCCCGCGTCTCCGTCCGTGTCCGCGCCCATGTCCATGTTCGTGTCCATGTCCAGGTCCAGGTTCGTGTCGGTGTTCGTGTCGGTCCACGGGTCGAGTGCCACGACGGCCTCGTCCGTGTGGACGAGGAACGTCAGGGTCTGCCGGAAGTACAGGTCGATGCCGGTGGCGTCGTGGGCGGTGTAGCCGATGGCGAGATCGTCGCCGAGGCGCAGTTCGTAGTCGCCGCCCCGGGTCGTGAGCAGGAAGGCCCCCTCCACGGCCGGGGCCCAGATCAGCCGGCCGTCGAGCAGCCGGCCGAGATGGGCGGCGACGGGGTAGCCGTGGTCGGAGGTCTCGCTGACCGCCGTGTACGCCTCGGCGCCCAGCAGCAGCGCGTACGGGCCCTGCACACCGGCCAGCCGCAGGGTGCTCAGCGCGTGGCTGACGGCGTCGGGGAAGTCCCGGGGCTCCGCGGGAAGGCGGAGCACGGGGTTGGAGGTACGGGCGCGAAGACCGTCGACACCGGCCGCCGTGTAGCCGTTGAACACGGTCTGGTCCTCGGCGAACGCCATGGTGCGGGCCGCGTCCTTGACCGGCTGCCAGTCGGAGTCCTTGGCGCCCCGGTCCACGTCGTCGACGGCGTCACGGCTCACCCGGAACGGCACCGTCAGCTCGACCAGGGGCTGAACCCGGCGCAGCCGGGCCGCGACACCGGGTGACGGCCCGTCGATGCGGGACAGGTGGCCGGTCCCCACGGCGGCGAGCGCGGGGCCCTCGGGGCCCGTGACGTCCACGACACGGCGGCCGGCGAGATTGCGCCGGAACGTGCGGCGCGCCTCGTCCTCGATCTCGTTCCACGCGGCGGGCGTGATGGGCGCGAGTTCCCGGTGCAGGTTGCCGGTCCCGGCGGCGGTGGCCGTGTCCGTGGCGGTGGTGTCGGGTGCGGTCGTCATGTTCGGACTCCTTTGAGGCTGCCGATCCCCAGTGAGCCGGCCGCCACCGCGCGCTCGCCGGCGGCGGCCGGGTCCGCCGCGGGCTCGTCCTCCTCCCGCTCGCCGGGGGCGGCGGGGAGGTCGTCGAGGAAGCCGGCGGGCGGCACGTGGAACAGGCATCCGGTGATCGCGGTCGAGAAGTCGAGGATGCGGTCGTGCGAGGCCCGGCCGTCTCCGAGGAACATGTTGCGCAGCATCCGCTCGGTCACCTCGGGGGTGCGGGCGTAGCCGATGAAGAAGGTGCCGAACTCGCCCTCGCCCAGGGTGCCGAACGGCATGTTCTCCCGCACGATCTTGCGTTCGCGGCCGTCCTCGCCGGTGATGGTGTTGAGCGCGACATGGGAGTCGGCCGGTTTGACGTCGTCGGGGAGTTCGGTGTTGGCGAGCTTCGCGCGCCCGATGACCCTCTCCTGCTCGTCCGACGGCAGCGCGTTCCATGTCCGCAGGTCGTGCAGGTACTTCTGGACGATCACGTAACTGCCGCCGGCGAAATCGGGGTCCTCGTCACCGATGAGCACGGCGTCGGCGGCCGTCGGCCCTTCGGGGTTCTCGCTGCCGTCGACGAAGCCGAGCAGGTCGCGGTCGTCGAAGTACTTGAATCCATGGATCTCGTCGACCACCGTGACCGCGCCGTCCAGCCGTTCCATGATCAGCCGGGCCAGTTCGAAGCAGAGGTCCTGACGGCGGGCCCGCAGGTGGAACAGGAGGTCTCCCCGCGTGGCCGGGGCCCGGTGGCGTCTGCCCGTCAACTCCACGAACGGGTGCAGCTCTTGGGGGCGGGGCCCGCTGAACAGCCGGTCCCAGGCCGCCGATCCGACGCCGACGACGCAGCCGAGTCCGCCGTCCGGTGCCCGGAAGGAGACGGAGCGGCGCAGTCCGGAGACGTCCTCCAGCAGACCGCGGACCGTGTCCTCGTGTCCCGGCGTGACGGTGACCACGAGGAACACGGTGGCCCTGGCCGGTCGGGAGATCACAGCCTGTGGCTCGGCCAAGGGTCGGCCTCCTCGGGGGACGCGGAGGTGCCCGTCGCGACGGGACGCGCAGGTGTCCCGTCGCGCACGGACCGGTAGGTACTTCCCCCATCCTGCTTCGTCGCGGGACAAACCGCACCAGAACGGATCGCGCCCGCGGCGGTGTCAGCCGCTCACGAGTCCGACGACGACATTGATGGCCGTGGCGAGAATGCTGGTGCCGAACACGTACGACAGGAGGCAGTGCCTCAGCACGATCGAGCGGATCCCCGGGCTGGAGACGCTGGTGTCGGACACCTGGTAGGTCATCCCGAGGTTGTAGCTGAAGTAGAAGAAGTCGCGGTACGCCGGTGGGTCGTCCGTGTTGAAGTCGATGCCGCCGTTCGCCTCGTAGTACACGTAGGCGTAACGGGTGGCGTACATCAGGTGCAGCGCGGCCCAGGCCAGGAACACTCCGCACAGGGCGGTCACGGCCCCCGCGTGGCCCTGGTCGGACCGGCTGCCGCGCAGGAGCAGCAGCACGATGGCGCACAGCCCGCACAGGGCGACCGCGACCACCACGAGTTCGTCGGCCAGGGGGCGGAAGTCCTCGCGGCGCGCGATGTCGCGGGTGGCCGTGGCCGTCATCGGCCACAGCACCGCCCAGCCCGCCAGGACGAAGGACAGTTCCGTCGCCGCGATCCCGACGAGCGAGCCCAGGAAGACGTCGTTCGAGAGCCCGACGACCACGCCGACGACGGCACCGAGGATCACCGCGCCGATCAGGCGCGGCACGGCGTCCAGGGGCAGTCTGGGCAGGCTGGTCCTCATACGCCGCCACGGTATCCCCGGCGGCGCCCGTCGGCCCGGCGGAACCGCGGCGGGCGGCGTCACGACGGGGAACACCGGCAGGGGTCAGACGGGGAACAGCAGACAGCTGCTGGTGGTGTGGGCGAGCAGCCGGCCGCCCGCGTCGAGGAGCTCCGCCTGGGCGAGGGCCGTACGGCGGCCGCTGCTGAGGACGGTGCCGACCGCGCGGATCCGGCCGGTGTCCACGGTGACCGGCCGCAGGAACTTCACGTTCAGGTCGAGCGAGGTGTAGCCGGTGCCCCGGGGCAGCACGGACTGCACCGCGCAGCCCGCGGCGGAGTCCAGCAGGGTGGCGTAGACGCCTCCGTGGACGCTTCCGATGGGGTTGTAGTGCTCCTCCCCCGCGACCAGGGAGAAGACCACCCGGCCGTGCTCGACCTCGTCGAGGGTCATGCCCACGGTCGCGGAGATCGGCGGCGCGGGGAGCCGTCCGGCCTGCATCTCGCGGAGGAATTCGAGGCCGCTGTACTCCGCGACGGCCGCCGCGCAGACGGCCGGGTCCTCCCAGTCGTACGTACGAGACCTGCCCATGGTTCTCCCACTCTCCCGCTTCGGCCCTCTGGCTCTGCTTTCCGAAGCCAGCCGGTACGACAGAAGCTAGTCAGCACCACACCTGGCTGTCAATCTCACAGTCAGCCTACGATGGGGCGCATGACGTGGCTCGACACCAGTACCGAGAACTGCACCGTCCAGCGGACCCTCGACCTGATCGGCGAGAAGTGGTCGATGCTGGTCCTGCGGGACGCGATGAACGGCGTACGGCGCTTCGACGACTTCCGGCGCCACGTCGGGCTCTCCGAGAGCGTGCTGGCGGACCGGCTGCGGAAGCTGGTCGCGGCCGGGATCCTGGACACCGTGCCGTACAGCGAGCCCGGCAGCCGCACCCGGCACGAGTACCGGCTCACCCGCAAGGGCTGGGAGCTGTGGCCCGCCATGATCGCCCTCAAGCAGTGGGGCGACCGCCATACGGCCGACCCCGAGGGGCCGCCGCTGGAGGTCCTGCACGCGGACTGCGGCGAGCAGGTGCGCGCGGCGGTCGTGTGCGGAGCCGGGCACGGCGAGCTGATCCCGCCGGAGGCGCGTACCCGCCCCGGCCCGTCGGCGCGGCGGGCCGATCCCGCCGCCCTCCCGGCCTCCGGGCGGGGAACGGGAGGGGACACGAGCCAGGAAACGGACCGGGACACAGGCCGCCTCGTGGCCCCGGAGCCCGGCTCGTGACAGCGTGACCCTGTGAGGGCTCTCCCCGCGGGTCGGACATGGACGTCCGCCGCACGGGCATCCGGTCCGCGTGAACGGCGCGGCGGTGCCCTCTCCGACGGCGACCGCGGTGCAGGACGGACCGACCGGTGGAGGAACGATGAGCACGGAGACGGGGCCGCCGGCCAGAGAACGATGGGCGGCGCGAGCTTCGCTGGCGGCGGCGGCGCTCGCCGTGGCGCTGCCGCTCGCCTTCGGGGGCGTACGCGGCTTCCTGCTCCTGCTCGCCGCTGCCGCCGCCATGGCCGTCGCGGCGGCGGCACTGTGGTGGATGCTGACCCGGCGGGGCCCGCTGCGCTGGATCGCCGGGCTGCTCGCCATCGTCCTCCCGCTCGCCGCCGTCGTGGTACTCGCGCTGACCCTGCTGTGGACCCTGCTGCTGTCCCCCGTGCTGTGGATCATCGCCGTGTGGTGCGGCCGTCACGCGCTGCGCAGCGCCCGCGGCCGGGTCCGGCCCATGAAGGAGTACCGCACCCCGCCGCCGCGGAAGCCGTTCGTCCTGATGAACCCCCGCTCCGGCGGCGGCAAGGTGGAGCGGTTCGGACTCGTGGAGAAGGCCGAGCGGCTCGGCGCCCGCGTCGTGCTCCTCGACCCGGAACAGCACCAGGACGTCACCGAACTGGCCCGGCAGGCGGTCGCCGACGGAGCGGATCTGCTGGGCGTCGCGGGCGGCGACGGGACGCAGGCGCTCGTCGCGGCCGTGGCCGCCGAACACGGGCTGCCGTTCCTCGTCGTCTCGGCCGGCACCCGCAACCACTTCGCCCTGGACCTCGGCCTCGACCGCGACGACCCCGCCACCTGCCTGGACGCGCTGACGAACGGGGTCGAACTGCGGGTGGACCTCGGCTTCGCCGGGACCCACCCGTTCGTCAACAACGCCTCGTTCGGCGCGTACGCGGCGGTCGTCCAGGATCCCGCCTACCGGGACGACAAGATCGGCACGATCCTGGAACTCCTTCCGGATCTGCTCACCCGCCAGCGCGGACCCGAGCTGACCGCCCACGCCGCCGGCACGACCCTCGTAGCACCGCAGGCGGTGCTGGTGAGCAACAACCCCTACCGCACCAACGATCCGGCGGGTCTGGGACGGCGCGAGCGGCTGGACTCGGGGCTGCTCGGCGTTCTCGGCGTCAAGGTGGACAGCGCGGTCGAGGCCGCCGCCCTGCTGCTCTCCCCCGCCCCGCAGGGCCTGTCCGTCCTCACGGCGCGCGAGGTGGTCGTGACGGCCGACAGCGCAGAACTGGAAGCCGGTGTCGACGGCGAGGCCATGATCCTGCCCACCCCGGTGCGCTGCCGCGTCGAACCGGGCGTGCTGCGCGTACGCGTCCCGAGGAAGCGTCCGGGCGTGCCCACGGTCCAGCCCGCCCTGGACTGGCGCCGGCTGATGGCCATGGCCCTGCTCGTGAGCCGCACGGCCGGTGTGCACCGCCCCGGCCACGGACCGGGGCGGGAACGACGGCCGGAGGAACCGTCCGACAAACCGTGAGCACCGGGCGAGGGCGTCCCGCGAACCGGCGGAAGCACGTTCCCGGACCGCCGTCGCGGCCTGCTCCACGGATCCTCGGCAGCACGTCCCGCGGTGGGTTCGTCTCCGGTCCCGGCCTTCCGGCACCTACGATCATGCCGTGGTCCTCTTCGTCCTGGAACGCGTGTCCCGGCACTCCGTCGCCGAGAGCTGGCGGCGGCTGACCGACTGGCCCCGGCACGCGGACGTCGTCCCGCTGACCCGGGTCAGCGTGCGCACCCCGGCGCCGACGCGGGAGGGCACGGTCTTCGTGGCACGGTCGGGGCTCGGGCGGCTCGCGTTCGACGACCCGATGGAGGTCGTCGCGTGGAGCCCGCCGGGCGACGGGGTCCCGGGAACGTGCCGGCTGGTCAAGCGCGGCACGTTCGTCACGGGCTGGGCCGAGTTCGAGGTGCGCCCGGCGGACGGCGGCGGTTCACGGGTGGTCTGGCGGGAGGACCTGAGCGTGCGCGTCCTGCCCGCCCTCGCCGACCGCCCGCTGGGGTGGTCGGCGCGGTGGATGTTCGGGCGGGCGGTGGACGGGTTGCTGGGGCCGGAGTAGTTCAGCCTCCCGGAAGAACGGGAGTGGTTCAGCCTCCCGGAAGAAGCGGAGGCTCGGCCCACCGGACCAGTTCCAGAGCCTGTTGCGGGAACCAGTCGCCCGCCTTCGGATCGACCGTGCCGCGCTCGGGGTCCTCGGGCCCCGCGGTTCCGCGCAGGCAGAGGCCGTCCGACTCACCGGGTGTCTTGATCCACAGCCGGGCGTCCTGGAGCGGGTCGCCGGTGCGCAGCGTGGGGCGGGCGCCGAGGCCGCGGTCCGGCGGGTTGCACCAGTCCTGCGCGTCCGTGTAGGTGCCCGCCGGCGGGGTCCAGGGGCCGCGGCCGTTGCGGCTGGAGTCCGTGACGAAGTGCTTCATCCGGGACGGCGGGGTCGACACATGCTCGTCGAGCCAGGCCTGCGCGTCGGCGCGCGGCCACCACTGGTTGGGGCACTGGGCGGTGTCACCACCGCCGTCGGCGTAGGCCAGGCAGGACGAGATGAGCTTGCCGTACCAGGAGTCGGCGTCGTCGGTGTGGTAGTTCGAGGCGTTGGTGTAGAAGCCGGAGGCCCGCGCCACTCCGCCCTCGATCAGGCGCGGCACGATGGAGTTGACGGAGTGCCAGCCCGGGTGCCCGGTGTCGAGATAGACCTTCGTCCCGCGCAGTGGTTCCAGGGCGTCGACCGCGTAGTTGACCTCCGCGTAGCGCGCGGTCGTCCTCGTGCCCTGCGCGTCGTCCTGGCCGCAGTCGGAGGGCAGCAGGGCGAGGGCGTCGGGTTCGAGGGTGACGATCGCGTCGCCGCGGCCGATCCCGCGGGCCACCGCGTCGATCCACGCCTGGTACTCGGCGGTGTCCGCGGCGCCGCCCGCCGAGTAGTTGGAGCAGTCCCGGCCGGGAATGTCGTACAGCGCCAGCGCGGGAATCGCGCCGTCACGGCCCGCGTCGCGCACCACCGCGCGGACCTCCTTCTCCACCTCGGCCGGCGTCTGGTCACCGAACCACACGGCCTGCGGGGTGTTCACCATCGCCACGATGCCCGCCGCGTCGCGCAGCCGGCCGGCCCGGGCGAGGCCGAGGGCCTGCTGGTACGCCGCCGGGTTGGCATCGGGGACGTACAGCGACGGTGCGCGGTCGGCGGCCTCGGCGGCGTGCGCCGGTGGTACGGCGAACAGGGCTGCCAGTCCGACGGACAGAGCGGCGAGCCAGGTGGGGGTGCGTCGTCTCATACGGGTTCACTCCGGGGTCGCAACGGTCACGAGGGACTTGCGGGAGCGCTCCCACAGGAGGTTCGCCGAGCGACGTGCCTGCGTCAATACAAGGCACAGAAGAAAGGCCCGCCGCACTCCGCGGCGGGCCTAGGACCTGTCGTTTGGATCAGTTCGCAGACGCGGGGTCTGGCACGCACTCCTCCAAGCTCTGCGAGCAGGGGGGACCCCCAGCGGCGTTGTCGTCGGTCGCCGACGTCCCCCAGCCTTCGGCCGGGAGGTGCCCCCACCGCGTCGCCTCCCTCCTCCGCCTTGCAGCTGCACGCACCAGACCCCGCTCACCGGCGCAGAGCAGTCCCGTCGATGCCCTGCAACCTGATCCGAACGACAGGCCCTAGCCCTGGCCCTCAAACCTTCGAGCACACGCGGCAAGCGCCTTCCCGCCGTGGTGGCGAGAGGCCCGAGTCCAGCCTCGCCGCCCCGCCCGGGAAGGCACTTTCGCGTCCCGGCACGATCCGGGGGACGCCGATGCAGGCCGAACTCGCAGGCTATGGCAGCGTGTTGACCATGTACCACCAGTAGGCGTTGACGGCCCCCAGAACCCCGCCGGCGGCGGTGAACGCCAGGTAGCGGCCCGTCGCCTTGTTCTTCAGCGCGAAGGTCCCGGACGGGCCGGCGGCCCTGAACCAGTTGAAGGCGTCGCCGGTACCCTCCGAGATGAGCACTTCCCCGCGCGTGCTGAGCAGACGCTCCCGGTTCCCCTGGGAGTCCATGTTCACCAGCGATACGGAGCCGTCGTTGTTGTTGGTCATCTGCCAGACGGCGTTGTCGCGCCCTTCTCTGTACCAGAGCTGGCTGGCCTTGCAGACGACCATGCCGTGGTAGTCGAGGTCCCCGAGCCACAGATCGGGTTTGTCCTGCGGGGCCAGCACGTAGGTGTTCGCCTGCGCGGCGACGGCCGCGTGCGCGGGGCCGGCCGGCGCGGCGTCGGCGGGGAGCGCCGCGGCCGAGCCGGCCATGAGGACGGTCAGGGCGGCGGCGCATGACAGTGCTGCGGTGTAGCGAGACATCGTGGTCCCTTCTCTCCTGCACGGCAGGAGAAGCTGCGAAGGAGGGGGAATGCAGTGGATGGAGACGGTCGGGAAAGGAGGAGCGCGCCGTCAGCGCTTCAGCACGGTGAAGGTGACGGCGGCGTTGTCACCGCCGCCGCCGTCCTTCCGGCAGGTGTATCCGGAGGGAGGCGAGCAGGAGTATCCGTTGCCGCCCGCGTAGGGGTTGTTCCAGGAGACGCTGACGGTGCCGACGTTGAGCATGTTGTAGACGGCCGTTCCTTCCGTCCCCGTCATGAAGCCGTTCGACTCCGACTGCCAGATCGCGTTGGACATCGGGTACACGTGGTCCGGAGGGATCAGGTTCTCGCTCCAGGTGCCGTGCACCAGGCTCGACGAGGTGCGCAGCATCTCGTTGGGCGTACGGTTCTGCAGCGTGACGTGCGTGCTGCGCGCCGCGGACGCCGACCGCGGGCCGCGGGAGGCGGCGGCGGTCCGGCCGCCGCCGCTGATGGTGAACCACACCTCCGCGTTGTCACCGCTGCCACCGGAGCGCGCACAGCTGTAGCCGGCGGGCGCCGTACAGCTGTAGCTGTTGCTGCCCACGTAAGGGTTGTCCCAGTGGAGGGAGACCTCACCGGCGTTGCCGAGGGAGTAGCGGGCGCTGCCTTCCGTCCCCGTCATCACCCCGGAGGAATGGGAGCCCCAGACGACCTGGCTCCCGCCGTCGATGGCCTCGGGCGGCGTCCCGTCGTCCCAGACCCCGTGCGACAGCGACGAGTAGTTGCGATACAGGGTCGTGGTGGTGCCGTTGACGACGTGCACCCGGGTACTGCGGGCCGACTGCGCCGACACCGTGGACGCGTGCGCCGTGTCGTGCTCTGCCGCGGCGGCAGAACTGCCGGCCGAGGCGAACACGGCCACGGCGGCCATGGCGGTGGCGGCAATGGTGCCGCTCGCCGTCACCGCCCTGCGCACCGCGCCTGGGCCCCTGCGAATTCGTGTGCTGTGTGACATCGCGCCTCCTGATCCGTGTTCCGGGCTTCCGGAAAAGAGCTTGCCGAGGAGGCCTAACGGTGGTGTAACGCCGAACAGGAGCGGCAGAAGCACCCGGCCGTTAGGTCGCCGTAAAGCCTTGGCCACCACCCCGCCCGAGGTGCGGACCCCCGTCCACGGCGCTGCACGGCGAACGACGGACGACGGATTGCGTCGCACTCGGCAATTGAATTCGGTACGACCCATTCCGGCCCCGCGGCCTCTCGCTGAACACCTTTCACGCTTTTCGTGTTACCCCGCGCACTCGGGTCCGGTGGCAGAGATCACTGGAACTCACGCAACACGACAAGTTCTGGACGGACTTGAAGCGCCGATTGTCCAATTCCCGATCCATGCACCCCATTTCGAGGGTGAGCATGCTTGTCTGACTCCTCGTGAATGTCCGCCCGGACGACATGGCCAAGGGAACAATGCTGATGGAATTCCGGCTTCTCGGGCCGGTTTCGGCTTTCACGGGTGACAAAGAGGTGCCACTCGGCCCTCCCAAGCGCCGAGCCGTGCTGGCGCTGCTCCTGCTCGCCGACGGCACGCCCGTCAGCGCCGAGCGGATCATCGACGCGCTGTGGGACACCCGGCCACCCACCCACGCCCGCACCATCGTCTACGGTCACGTCTCCGCACTGCGCGGACTGACGCGTACGACGCCCGCGGCCGAACTCGTCACCGGGAGCGGGGGCTACGCCCTGCGCGCCGCACCGGGCTCGGTGGACGTGTGGCGCTTTCACGACCTGGCGCGCCGTGCCGCGGCGGTCTCCGCCGAGCGGCGGGCCGCGCTCCTGGCCGAAGCCCTGGGCCTGTGGCGGGGCCAGGCGCTCGGCGGGATCGGTGACACCCCTTCGCTGACGGCGGCCGCCGGCCAGTTGTTGGAGGAACGCCTCGTCGCGCTGGAGCGGTACGCCAACGCCCTGCACGCGTGCGGCAAAGGGGCGGACGCCCTCGCCCTGCTGCGGCCCGCAGCCGAAAACCATCCGCTGCGCGAATCCCTGATCGCGGCCACGGTCCGTTCCCTGCATGCCGCCGACCGCCAAGGCGACGCCCTCGCCCTCTTCCGCCGCACGCAGCGACTCCTCGCCGAGGAACTGGGCGTCGATCCGGGCCCCGCACTGTCGAAGGCGTATCTCGACGTTCTGCACTCCCGGCCACCCCACCCACCCGTCGCCGAGACACCCCCACCGGCCGCGCCCGGGCCGCGGAGAGCGGCGAACCCGGCCGCCGCCCCGCGTCCCTCCCCACCGGTCCCCTGCCTCCTGCCGCGCGCCCCGGCCGGCTTCACCGGCCGCACCGCCGACCTCGCCCGCCTGACCGCCATCGCATCGGCCGGCACCGCCACCCTGAGCGTGGTGACCGGCCCGGCCGGCGTCGGCAAGACCTCGCTGGCGCTGCACTGGGCGCACGCGCACGCCGACGACTTCCCCGACGGCATCCTCTACGCCGACCTGCACGCCCTGGAACCGGACGGCACCGGCAAGCCGCATATCGGCGTCCTGCACGACTTCCTGTCGGCCCTCGCCGTCGAGGAGGAACGCCTGCCACGTCATGGCCGCGCCGCCGAAACCCTCTACCGCTCCCTGCTCGCCGACCGCCGCGCGCTGATCCTTCTCGACAACGCCCGCGACTCGGCGCAGGTCCGTCCGCTCCTGCCCGGCACGCCCCGGTGCACGGTGCTGGTCACCAGCCGCAACCGGCTCGAAGGGCTGGTGGCCACCGACTGCGCCCGGCTGCTGCCGCTTCAGCGCCTGGTGCCCACGGACGGCGTACACATCCTGCGCGGCGTCATCGGCGAGCTGCGCGTGGCCGCCGAACCCGCTGCCGCCGAGGAGCTGTCCGCCCTGTGCGACGGCCTGCCCCTGGCGCTGCGGCTGGCCGCCGCCCGGCTCGTGGCACGACCCCGGCTCACCCTGCGCGCGATGGCCGACGACCTGGCCGACGAACACCAGCGCCTGTCCCTGCTCGCCACCGAGGACCTCGGCGTCGCGGCGACCCTGCGTCTGAGCGTCCAGCAACTGCCTGCGGCCGGGGCTCTGCTCTTTCGCCAACTGGCCCTGCACGTCGGCTCCGAACTCGACGGCGGTGCCGCGGCGGCGCTCAGTGGCGTGCCGCCCGCCGCCGCGCGCGCGGCCCTGGAGGAACTCGCCGCGGCCCACCTCGTCGAGGAACGGGCCGGCGGCCGCTATCTGATGCACGACCTCGTCCGGCTCTACGCACGCTCCCTGCCGGCGCAGGCCGACGCGACGGGACTCGAACGCCTCCTGGTGCACTACCTGGCCGCCGCCCAAGCCGCCGCCGCGGCGGCCGAACCGGGCAGCCAGCCCTGCTGCTCCCTGCCCCCGCGGGCGTCCCCGCCCAGCCCGCCGCCGGCCTTCGCCGACCGTGCCACGGCGATGGCGTGGTACGTCACCGAGCGCGCGAACCTCACCGCCGCGGTGGCCGCGGCAGCCAAAGCCGGGCATCCGGAACTGGCCTGGCGCCTCGCCGTCCAGCTCTGGCCGCTGATCGTGCGGCAGGTCCACGACGGCTGGGAACCGACGCTCGAACACGGCCTCGCCGCCGCTGTCGCGCTGGGCGACACCGACGCCGAGTCGCGGCTGTGCGCCCTGCTGGGCTGGGTCCTCACCGAGAACGGCCGGCACACCGCGGCGCTGACGCATCTCAGCCGCGCACCCGACCTGGCCCTCAAGGTCGGAGACCGGCGCGGGCAGGTGATCGCCCTGATCAACTGGGCGGTCGCCCTGGAGCGCACCGGGGAACTGACCGACGCCGGCATCCGGCGCGAGGAGGCGGCCGGGATGGCCCGCTCCCTGGCCCACCCCCACACCGAGACGCTGGCCCTGTATCACCTGGCGACCCACCTTCTGACCGTCGGCCGCCCGCACGAGGCCCTGAGCCAGTGCCGGCAGGCCCTGGCCCTCGCCCCGCACCAGCAGTCCGACGAGCGCCGGGCCCTGCTGCTCACCACCTGCGGAAACGCCCTGCGGGCCCTCGGCCGTGACAGGGAGGCCCGGCACTGCCTCCACCAAGCCGCGGCCCTCAGTGGGGGGAGTGGGGGGACAGGCGGCACACACGGCCACGCCCGCACGAACGGCTTCGCGCCCAGCGGCGCGGCCTCGGTCCGTGACCGCGCCCTGACGGGCTGAGTCTGCGGATCCGCGGGGATGTCCACCGCGGCTCCGCTTTCCCGCAGGGATCCGCCCGGAAGGCGCGACGCGTCGGCGGTAACTGCCCAAGAAGCGGATGAACCATTCGCCCAGGGCGGCTCCGGCCCGTTGTGCCCACCCTGACAGGCGGGCCAACGGGCCGGAGAGCCGAGGGATGTCGGTCGCGGGCCCTCAGGCCACCGACCCGATCTCCCGCACCGGAACCGAGGGTGTGTCGTGGTGGATGGGGGTGTGCGCCCCGGTGAGGGAGACCCCGCTTCCACCGCGCCGGTCGGCCACGATCTCCGCCGCGATCGACAGGGCCGTCTCCTCGGGGGTCCGCGCCCCCAGGTCCAGGCCGATCGGCGACCTGAGGCGGGCCAGCTCGATCTCGGTGACGCCGACCTCGCGCAGCCTCTCGTTGCGGTCCAGGTGGGTGCGGCGCGAGCCCATGGCGCCGACGTACGCCACCGGGAGCCGCAGCGCGAGCCGGAGCAGCGGGACGTCGAACTTGGCGTCGTGGGTGAGGACGCACAGGACGGTACGGGAGTCGACCTCCGTGCGCTCCAGATAGCGGTGGGGCCACTCCACGACGACCTCGTCCGCCTCGGGGAAGCGGGCCGCCGTCGTGAAGACCGGGCGGGCGTCGCACACCGTCACCCGGTAGCCGAGGAACTTGCCCACGCGGACCAGTGCCGAGGCGAAGTCGATGGCACCGAAGACGATCATGCGCGGGGGCGGGACCGAGGACTCCACCAGGACCGTGAGCGGCGCTCCGCAACGAGAGCCCTGCTCTCCGATCTCCACGGTGGCGGTGCGGCCGGCGTCCAGCAGGGCCGCCGCCTCGCCCACCACCGTACGGTCGAGTTCGGGGTGGGCCCCGAAACCGCCCTCGTGGGAACCGTCGGGACGCACGACGAGGGCGCGGCCCATCAGCTCGGCGGGCCCGCTCACGACGCGGGCGAGCGCCGCCGCCTCGCCGCGCGCCGCTCGGGCCAGGGCCGTCGCGAGCACCGTCCGGCGGGCGGTGTCGTGCGAGCGGACCGGGGTGACCAGGATGTCGATGACGCCGCCGCAGGTCAGGCCGACCGCGAAGGCGTCGTCGTCGCTGTAGCCGAAGCGTTCGAGGACGGTCTCGCCGTCCTCCAGCGCCTGTGCGCACAGGTCGTAGACCGCCCCTTCCACGCAACCGCCCGAGACGGAGCCGATCGCCGTGCCGTCGGAGTCGACGGCGAGCGCGGCGCCGGGCCGGCGGGGCGCGCTGCCGCCGACCGCCACCACGGTGGCGACGGCGAAGTCGCGGCCCTGCTCGACCCACCGGTGCAGTTCTTCGGCGATGTCCAGCATGTCTCGGTCTCCTCGGCAGCGGTTGCGTGGAAGGGCTCGGCGTCAGCGGACGCCCAGCCAGCCCTCGATGGGGTGGAGCGCGAAGTACACGAAGAAGACCGCCGTCAGACCCCACATGAAGGCCCCGATGTCCCGGGCCCGGCCCTGGGCGGTCTTGACGGCGACGTGACTGATCACACCGGCCGCCACGCCCGCGGTGATCGAATAGGTGAACGGCATGATCACGACCGTCAGGAAGACCGGGACGGCGGTGGCGCGGTCGGCCCAGTCGACGTGGCGCGCGTTCGTCATCATCATGGCGCCGATGACCACCAGGGCCGCCGCCGCGATCTCGCCCGGGACGATCGCCGTGAGCGGGGTGAAGAACAGGCAGGCCGCGAAGAGGAGGCCGGTGACGACGGAGGAGAGGCCGGTACGGGCACCCTCGCCGACGCCGGTCGCGGACTCGACGAAGACCGTCTGACCGGACGCTCCGGCCACTCCGCCGACCGCTCCGCCCGCGCCGTCGATGAACAGCGCCTTCGACAGACCGGGCATCCGGCCCCGGTCGTCGGCCAGCCCGGCCTCGGTGCCGACGCCGATGATCGTGGCCATCGCGTCGAAGAACCCGGCGAGCACCAGAGTGAAGACGATCATGCCGACCGTCATGGCGCCGACGTGGCTCCAGCCGCCGAACTCGACCTGGCCGAAGAGCGAGAAGTCCGGCATCGAGACGGCGCTGCCGTGCAGTTCGGGGGCGCCGCCGGCCCACTGACCGGGGTCGATGACACCGGTGGCGTCGAGGACGACGGAGACGGCCGTGCCAAAGACGATGCCGATGAGGATCGCGCCGGGGACACCGCGCGCCTGGAGCGCGAAGATCAGCAGCAGGGTCGCGGCGAAGAGCAGCACCGGCCAGCCGGCGAGTTCGCCGGTGGGGCCGAGGGTGAGCGGGGTCGCCTTGCCCTGGTGCACGAAGCCGGCCTTGACCAGGCCGATCAGCGCGATGAACAGGCCGATCCCCATGGTGAGGGCGTGCTTGAGCGCCGGCGGGATCGCGTTCATGATCATCTCGCGCAGCCCGGTGACGACCAGGAGCATGATGACCGCGCCGTACATCACGCACATGCCCATGGCCTGCGGCCAGGTCATCTGCGGGACGACCTGCGAGGAGAGCACCCCGGACACCGAGAGCCCGGCGGCGAGGGCGAGCGGCACCTTGCCGACGAAGCCCATGAGAAGGGTGGTGAAGGCCGCCGCGAACGCGGTCGCGGTGATCAGCGCCTTCTGGCCGAGCGCGTCCCCCGCCACGTCCTTGCCGGACAGGATGAGGGGGTTGAGCAGCAGGATGTACGCCATCGCCATGAAGGTGGTGACGCCGCCGCGCACCTCACGCGCGATCGAGCTCTCCCGCCGGGAGATGTGGAAGTACCGGTCGAGCCGAGACCGTCCGGCCGGGACGCGGCCGCCCGCGCCCGCGTCCTGCGCGGTGGTCTTCGGCTCCAGTGACTGCTGGGTCATGTGGGCCTGCTCCCAAGGTTCAAAGGGGCACCCGGACAGCCGTCCTGACGGCTGGTCAACCGCGCCTGCGGTTGCGGGATTTGGGAAGGTGCTTCGGCCGCACGACCCGGGGGACGGCCCGAGACGAACGTGGGAAACGAGAGGAACGAGAGGAACTCTGTTGCTGTACGTGTCTGTTGCTTGCTGCTTTCCCTGCGGCTCCCGGTCCCGCGAGCGGTGCGGTGACCGGGTGCTCCGGGCGGCGCGGCGAAGTGTGACGTTCCCGGCGCCGCCCGGAGAGATGCGTCCGGCGCCTACGCGGTTCCCGTGAGGTGTTCGGGGCGTACCGGCGTCCGGTCGAGCGCCAGACCCGTCGCGTCCCGGATCGCCGCGAGGACGGCCGGGGTGGACGACAGGGTCGGGGCCTCGCCGATGCCACGGAGCCCGTAGGGGGCGTGGTCGTCGGCGAGTTCGAGCACATCGACGGGGATGGTCGGCGTGTCGAGGATGGTGGGGATCAGATAGTCCGTGAAGGAGGGGTTGCGCACCTTCGCGGTCTTCGGGTCGACGATGATCTCCTCCATGACCGCGACGCCCAGGCCCTGGGTGGTACCACCCTGGATCTGGCCGATGACGGACAGCGGGTTGAGCGCCTTGCCGACGTCCTGGGCGCAGGCCAGTTCGATGACCTTGACCAGCCCGAGTTCGGTGTCCACCTCGACGACGGCGCGGTGCGCGGCGAAGGAGTACTGGACATGGCCGTTGCCCTGCCCGGTACGCAGGTCGAAGGCCTCGGTCGGCCGGTGCCGCCACTCGGCCTCGACCTCGACGGCCTCCGATTCGAGCACGTCGGCGAGATCGGCGAGGACCTCGCCGCCGTCGGTGACGACCTTGCCTCCCTCCAGGAGGAGTTCGGCCGTGGCCCACGCGGGGTGGTACGTACCGAACTTGCGGCGGCCGATCTCCAGGACCTTCTCGCGGACCAGCTCGCAGGAGTTCTTGACGGCGCCACCGGTGACGTACGTCTGACGCGAGGCGGACGTCGAACCGGCGCTGCCCACCCGGGTGTCGGCCGGCTGGATGGTCACCTGGGCGACGCCCAGTTCCGTGCGGGCGATCTGCGCGTGGACGGTGACGCCGCCCTGGCCGACCTCCGCCATCGCGGTGTGCACGGTGGCGACCGGCACACCGCCGACGACCTCCATGCGGACCCGGGCGGTCGAGTAGTCGTCGAAGCCCTCGGAGAAGCCGACGTTCTTGATGCCGACGGCGTACCCGATCCCGCGGACGACGCCCTCGCCGTGCGTGGTGTTGGACAGGCCGCCGGGCAGTTGCCGTACGTCGGCCTCCTCGCCCGCGGAGAGCCACTGCCGCTCCGGCGGCAGCGGCATCGCCTTGACGCGGCGCAGGAGTTCGGCGACCGGGGCCGGCGAGTCGACGCGCTGCCCGGTCGGCAGGAGCGAGCCCTGTTCCATCGCGTTGAGCTGACGGAACGCGACCCGGTCCATGCCCACCTCGTCGGCGAGCTTGTCCATCTGGGCCTCGTACGCGAAGCACGCCTGGACCGCGCCGAAGCCGCGCATGGCTCCGCAGGGCGGGTTGTTGGTGTAGAGCGCGATGGCCTCGATGTCGACGTCGTCGACCACGTACGGGCCGACGCCGAGCGAGGAGGCGTTGCCGACGACCGCCGGGGAGGCCGACGCGTACGCGCCGCCGTCGAGCACGATCCGCGCCTTGATGTGCGTGAGCCTGCCGTCCTTGGTCGCCCCGTGCTCGTAGGTGAGCTTGGCGGGGTGGCGGTGGACGTGTCCGAAGAAGGACTCGAAACGGTTGTAGACGATCTTGACGGGCTTGCCGGTGCGCAGGGCCAGCAGGCAGGCGTGGATCTGCATCGACAGGTCCTCGCGGCCGCCGAACGCGCCGCCGACCCCGGAGAGGGTCATCCGGACCTTGTCCTCGGGCAGGCCGAGCACCGGGGCGATCTGGCGCAGGTCGGAGTGCAGCCACTGGGTGGCGATGTAGAGCTCGACGCCGCCGTCCTCACAGGGCACGGCGAGGCCGGACTCGGGGCCGAGGAAGGCCTGGTCCTGCATGCCGAAGGTGTACTCGCCCCTGACGACGAAGTCGGCCTTCTTCGCGGCCTCTTCGGCGTCGCCGCGGACGATCGGCTGGCGGTGCACGATGTTCGGGTGCGGGACGTGGCCGATGTGGTGGTCGTCGCGGCCCTCGTGGACGAGGACCGCGCCGGGCGCGGTCGCGGACGCCTCGTCCGTGATCACCGGCAGCTCGCGGTACTCCACCTTGATCTTGGCGGCGGCGCGGCGCGCGGTCTCCGGGTGGTCGGCGGCGACGATGGCGACCGGCTCGCCGTGGTGGCGTACCTTGCCGTGCGCGAGGACCGGGGTGTCCTGGATCTCCAGGCCGTAGTTCTTCACGTCGGTGGGCAGGTCGTCGTACGTCATGACGGCGTACACGCCGGGCTGTGCGACGGCCTCGGAGGTGTCGATGGACACGATCTCGGCGTGGGCGACCGTGGAGCGCAGGATCTGGCCCCACAGCATGTCCTCGTGCCACATGTCGGAGGAGTACGCGAACTCGCCGGTGACCTTGAGGGTGCCGTCCGGGCGGAGCGTGGACTCGCCGATGCCGCCCTTGGTCCGGGAGCCCTGCGTGATGTTCGTGGGTGTTCCGGTCGTTCCCATGATCAGACCGCCTCGGACTGCCGGGCGGCCGCGAGGCGGACCGCGTCCATGATCTTCTCGTAGCCGGTGCAGCGGCACAGGTTGCCCGAGAGCGCCTCGCGGATGTCCGCGTCGGTCGGGTTCGGGGTGCGCTCCAGCATCTCGTCCGCCGCGATCAGCAGGCCCGGGGTGCAGAAGCCGCACTGGACGGCTCCGGCGTCGATGAACGCCTGCTGGACGGGCGAGAGTTCGTCGCCCTCGCCGGTCTGAGAGTCGTGCCCCCTGGCGGCCCAGCTCTGGGCCTCGTCGAGCGAGATACCCTTCGCCTCGGCCGTGTCGCAGGCACCCGTCGCGCAACCGGCGCGCTCCGACCGCTGCTTGGCGAAGTCGGCCAGCCCCTCGACGGTGACGACCTCGCGGCCCTCCACCTGGCCGGCGGCGACCAGGCAGGAACACACGGGCACACCGTCCAGACGGACCGTGCAGGAGCCGCACTCGCCCTGCTCGCAGGCGTTCTTGGAACCGGGCAGGCCGAGACGCTCGCGCAGGACGTACAGGAGGCTCTCGCCCTCCCAGACGTCGTCGGCCTCCTGCCTGCGGCCGTTGACCGTGAAGTTGACACGCATTACGCGACTCCCTCCGTGCGGGCGGCGGCGCCGCGGTAGGACTCCCAGGTCCAGGTCAGCGTGCGACGGGCCATGACACCGACCGCGTGGCGGCGGTAGCTCGCCGTGCCGCGGACGTCGTCGATCGGGTTGCAGGCGGCGGAGCACAGCGCGGCGAACTGCTTGG
Organism: Streptomyces sp. NPDC002698; assembly: GCF_042888945.1. NCBI lineage: Bacteria > Bacillati > Actinomycetota > Actinomycetes > Kitasatosporales > Streptomycetaceae > Streptomyces > Streptomyces sp. NPDC002698. Next base: position 133,542 of record NZ_JBIAQM010000014.1, on the reverse strand, counting down.
CCACCGAAGGGGTGATGATCTTGCCGTTGTCCCAGAAGCCGCCCTCGTCGAGCGCCGCGTTCAGGAACTCCTCGGCGGTCCTCGCGCGGACCGGGGTCGGCGCGGCCGAACCGATGCCGGTGCGGACCGTACGGGTCTCGGGGTGCAGGGCCAGACCGAAGGCGCACACCGCGATCACCATGGCGTTGCGGGTGCCGACCTTGGAGAACTGCTGCGGTCCGTCCGCCTTCTTGACGTGCACGGCGCGGATCAGCTCGTCGGGCGCGAGCGCGTTGCGCTTCACGCCGGTGTAGAAGTCGTCGATCGGGATCAGCCGCGAACCGCGCACCGACTGGGCCTCGACCTCGGCACCCGCCGCGAGGAGGGCGGGGTGGGCGTCGCCGGCCGGGGAGGCGGTGCCGAGGTTGCCGCCGACGCCGCCGCGGTTGCGGATCTGCGGGGAGGCCACCGTGTGGGAGGCGAGAGCCAGCCCGGGAAGCTCACGGCGCAGGTTCTCCATGATCCGGGTGTACGGAACGGAGGCGCCCAGGCGCACGCTGTTCTCGCCGGCCTCCCACTCGCTCAGCTCGCCGATGCGGTTCAGGTCGAGGAGGTACTCGGGCCTGCGGTGATCGAAGTTGATCTCGACCATCACATCGGTGCCACCCGCAATCGGCACAGCGGTCGGGTGCTCGGCCTTGGCGGCGAGCGCCTCCTCCCAACTGGCGGGGCGAAGGAAGTCCATGAGTGGCTCTCTTCATTCGTGTCGTGGGTGTTGTGATCAAGCCAGATCGGGTGCGGCGTCCTCGGCTCGGTCATGAGGTCTCAACAGCGGAGTGGGGTCAGTACACAGCGGTGTCCGGCACCGGGGTCAGTCACCGAAACCATGAAGGAGTTCGCTGGCCAGCGCGCGCATCTTGTAGATTCGTATGAACCGAGACCATCGGCAACCTCTTCGTTTTCCTCCGGAAACAGTCGGCCGGTCCTCTGGAAACAATCGGTCGGTCCTCCGGAAACGGACGGCCCGGCCCTCCGGAAACAGGGACACGCCCCACGGAAACGGGGCACGGCCCTCCGGAACCGAGGAGCCAGGGGCGGTGCCGCGGGTTTCCCGGAACCCACGGACAGCTCCGCGGAGCCCGGGAGGCCGACGGCCCCTCCATCGATCCATCGTAGATTTCGAGACAAAGAACGGCGGCGACGAGAATGCGGCTGCGCGCACTGCTGGACACGGACGCGCTGGGCCTGCGGCTGCTCGGCGGCGAGGACGAGCTGGACCGCACCGTACGCGGTGTGATGACCACCGACCTCAAGGACCCGAGCCGCTATCTGTCGGGCGGCGAAGTGGTCCTGACCGGCCTCGCCTGGCGGCACGACGCCGAGGACTCCGAGCCGTTCGTCCGCATCCTCGCGAGCGCCGGGGTCGCGGCCCTGGCCGCGGGCGAGGCGGAGCTCGGCGACATCCCCGACGACCTGGTCGTGGCCTGCGCCCGGCACCGGCTGCCGCTGTTCGCCGTGAACGAGTCGGTCGCCTTCGCCACGATCACCGAGCACGTCGTGCGCCAGGTCTCCGGCGAGCGCGCCGGGGATCTGGCCGCCGTGGTCGAGCGGCACCGGCGGATGATGACCTCGGGCCCGGCGGGCGGCGGCCCCGACGTGGTCCTCGACCTCCTCGGCACCGACCTCGACCTGCGCGCCTGGGTCCTCTCGCCCGCCGGACGGCCCATCGCGGGCTCGAAGCTCGCGGGCGGCGCGCTGCCCGCGGGTACCCGCGCCGAGCTGGCCGCGGCGCATCTCACGGCGGTCCGCAGCGGGCGCCGGGGACCGCACCGGGTGACGGTGGGCCCGGCGATGTACTCGCTCTTCCCGGTCCGCTCCGCCGGGCGCGCCCCGGGCGCCCTCCGGGACGTCCGCGAGACGGTGCTCTCCGACTGGCTGCTCGCCGTCGAGGCGGACGCCGGGGACTGGCCCGACGAGCGGCTCGACCTGCTCCAGGGCGTCACCCAGCTCATCGCGGTGGAGCGGGACCGGCGGGACGCGGCGCGCACGGTGCGCCGACGGCTGGCGCAGGAAGTCCTGGAACTCGTCCAGACGGGGGCCGCGCCCGCCGAGATCGCGGCCCGGCTGCGGGTCGCGGCGCCGGTGCTGCTGCCGGGCCTCGGCGCGGCTCCGCACTGGCAGGTCGTGGTGGCGCGCGTCGAGTGGGACGGCGGCGAGGTCGAGGGCGGCCCGGTCGCCCAGGCGCTGCTGGAGGAGATCCTCGTCGACCCGCTGTCGCCGGGGCCGGAGCTCTCCGACCGGATCGCCGTCGCCCATACGGGTGCCGAGGCGGTCGCGCTCGTCCCCCTTCCGGCGGTCTCCTCCGACGAGGAGGGCTCCGAGCCCGGTCTGCACGCCGACACGCTGCTGACGGCCGTACGGGAGCCGTTGTCGGCCGGTCTGGACAACGACGGCCGGCTCACCATCGGCGTCAGCGCGGCCGTGCACTCCGCCGAGGGGCTGCGCGGCGCCCTGGAGGAGGCACGGCACGCCCGCCGGGTCGCCGCGGCCCGCCCCGGACGGGTCTGCGCCGCCGGGCACCAGGAGCTGGCCTCGCACGTCCTGCTGCTGCCGTTCGTCCCGGACGACGTGCGCCGCGCCTTCACCGCCCGTCTGCTGGACCCGCTGCGCGAGTACGACGGCCGGCACCGCGCGGAGCTGATCCCGACCCTGGAGGCGTTCCTCGACTGCGACGGCTCCTGGACGCGCTGCGCGGCCCGTCTGCACCTCCACGTCAACACGCTGCGCTACCGCGTCGGCCGTATCGAGCAGTTGACGAGTCGTGATCTGTCGCGCCTGGAAGACAAGTTGGACTTCTTCCTGGCACTGCGGATGAGCTGACCCCAGGAGCCCCGGGCGACCCGGCACGGGACCGATGACTTTGTGAAATCCTTCACCTACCCTCTTGGCCGGGCCCGGTGATCCGTGCTGAGATGCCACCACTCAACAGCTCAATGGCGTGCTCGGGGAGGGCAACGTGGCGCATACCGCCATGTCTGGTACCGGAACCACTGCAGGGGACGATCCACTCCAGACCGCGGTATGGCGGCTGCGCTCGCGCGCCTGCTGGGCCGACGCGGCCGCGCTGATCCAGCCGCGCGCTGCGGGGCCGGCGCTCCAGAGAGCGTCGCTCCTGGTCGAGCGCTGTCTCTACACCGAGCAGGGCTGGGCCGAGGCGGAGGACGCGCTGCGCACGGCCGAGGCACTGGCACAGAGCGACGACGAGCGGGGCGCGGCCGCCTGCGAGCGGGGCCAGCTCGCCTACGCGGCCACCCTGCTGGGCGTGCGCGACCGGGCCGACGAGGCGCGGGCGGCGCTCGGCCGGGCCGCGGCGCTGCTCGCGCCGGGCGTGCCCGGCCGGGCGCTGCTGGACTTCCGGCGCGGACTGCTCGCCGAGAACCTCGCGCACGCGCCGCAGGCGGCCCGCGCCGCGTACCGGCGGGCGCACGCGGGCGCGACCGCCCAGAACGACGCGCTGCTGCTGTCCTTCACCTGGCGGCATCTCGCCGGACTCGCCTTGCGCGAAGGGGAGTTGGCGGAGGCCCGGCACGGCTTCGCCGAATCCCTGCGGATCCGGGAGGAACTCGGATACCTGGTCGGTACGGCGCCGGCGCTGGCGTCGCTCGCCGACACCGAGGCCGAGCCGGAGGCCTCGCGGCTGCGGGCGGAGGCGGGACGGCTGTTCCGGCTGCTCGGGGGCGTCCCCCTGTGGCTGGCGGACCAGTTGACCCCGGCGCCACCCGCCGCTACGGCCTGACCGTCCGGACCCACCCGAGCAAGTGACCCCGTCCGAAGGGCGCCCGCCGGACTCCCGGCGAGCGCCCTTCGACGTGACGACACCCGACGGGACGCACACCCGGGCTCCGAGCTCCGGGACCGGTGCGCTCGGGCCGCTGAAGCCGGAACGGAGCCGGCGGGCGAAGCGACGGACGGGGTCGGTGAAAGCGCCAGGGTCGGCGGGGGCGGCGGAAGCGGTGGGGGCGGCGGGGTGCCGCGCCCTCGGCCGGTCAGGACGCGCCGGGGTCGGCCGGGTACCGTCCCCTCGGCCTGCCAGGAGGCGCCGGAGTCGGCGAGGTGCCGTCCCCGCGGCCGGTCAGGACGCGCCGGTGAAGTGCTCCCGTACCAGCGTCTGGACGACCGTCAGGTCCTCGGCGATCAACGCGTCCAGCAGCGCGGTGTGTTCGGCCGCGTCGGCCACCAGGTCGGCGCGGCCCCGGGAGACGGGACCGCCGACGAGCGGCCACTGGGCACGGCGGTGCAGATCGTCGGCGATGCGCACCAACTGCGCGTTGCCCGCGAGGGCGAGGACCGCACGGTGGAAGGACCGGTCGGACTCCGCGTAGGTCACGCGGCAGCCCGAGGAGGCGGCCCGCACGGTGGCCTCGGCGAGCGGACGCAGCTCGGTCCAGCGGGCGGCGGGCACGGTACGCGCGAGCCGGAGCATCACCGGGACCTCGATCAGGCCCCGGATCTCGGCGAGTTCGGCCAGTTCCCGGGTGCCGCGCTCGATGACGCGGAAGCCCCGGTTGGGGACGACCTCGACGGCGCCTTCGAGGGCGAGTTGCTGCATCGCCTCCCGGACGGGCGTCGCCGACACCCCGAAGCGCTCGCCGAGCGCGGGCGCCGAGTACACCTCGCCGGGAGCGAGTTCGCCCGAGACGAGCGCGGTACGCAGGGCGTCGACGATCTGCCCCCGGACGGAGGCGCGCTGGACGACGGGGCGGGCGGCCTCCGAACGGACAGCGGGGCGGGCCTCCTCGGCGTGCGCGGGGCGGGCGTTCGGCTCGCGCACGGCCGGACGGGTCTCCTCGGCGTGCGCGGGCCGCGTGCCCCCGGCATCCGCTCCCGGCCGGGCCCGGTCCGCGCGCGCGGGGCCGGCGTTCTCCGGCCGTCCGGCGGGGCGCGCCCCGCCGGCGGGTGCGGGCCCGACGTTCCCGGGGTTCGCGGCGGGACGGGTGTCGTCCGTACGTACGGCTGCGCGGGTGTCCTCCGTGCGCGGGTGCGGGATCGGCTCCTCGCTGTGCGTGTGCTCACCGCGGGCCGAGGCCAGGACCACGGGGTGAGCACCGGCCGGCCCGGCACCGGGACCGTCGCCCGCGGGCACTCCCCTGACCCGTCCCACGTCCGCGGGCCCCGGCTGCCGCGGGACCAGGAAGGCGCCCCCGTGGATGTCCGGGACCCACGCCCCGGTGGAGCCGTGCGCGCCGCGCGGACCGGTCTGCTCCACGGTTCCTCCTCCGGGTCGTCGGTACTGGGGTCGAGGTGTCGATCGTCACTGGCCCGTCAAGCACGATAGGCGCACACGGCCCCAGTTCAAACACCCGACCGACAGGGTAAGGTAAGGCTTACCTGCTGACGATCGTGAAGCGATGGTTTCGCATGTCCACTCCCACGCTGTCGGCCGAGACCGTCACGACCGCCCCGGCGGCCACGACCGTTCCGGCCGGCCTCGGCACGCCGGCCGCCGCCGTGTCGCCCTTCGCCGACGCCTACGCACGGCTGAGCGAGGCCTTCCCCGACCTGGGCGTCACCGAGCTGGGAACGGGTGAAGCGGCCCCGCGGGGCCCGGGTTGGGCCGTCGCCGCCCGGCTCGCCGAGGGCGGGCCGGACCTCGACGCGTTCCTCGCCTGGGACGAGGCCCAGGTGCTCCGGGACTACGGCACGCGGGCACGGCCCGACGTGGTGGCCGGTTTCGGACTGCACCGGTACGCGTGGCCGGCCTGCCTTCTGATCACCGTTCCGTGGTTCCTCCGGCGCCGGGTGCCCCGCCTGCCTGTGGAGGACGTCACATTCCAGCGCGAGCAAGGCCGGATGGCCGTCCGGATCACCACGTTCGCCTGCCTGCCGGACGACCCGGCCGCCGCCCTGCCGGGTGCCCGGGTCGTGCCGGACGAGGAGGCGCTGCGCGCGGAGGTGCGCGCCGCGGTGGCCGAGCACCTGGAGCCCGTCCTCGGCGGCTTCGGGCCGCGCATGCGACGGCGCGGCCGGGCACTGTGGGGCATGGCCACGGACGAGATCGTCGAGGGCCTCTGGTACGTCGCCGGTCTGCTCGGCGAGGAGCGGCGCGCGATGCGCGAGCTGGAGCTGCTGCTGCCGGACTCGACCCGGCCGTACGTCGGCTCGGCGGCCTTCCGCGAACTGACGGGTCCCGACGGGGAGTCCCTGCCCACCCGCGACCGGGTGAGCTGCTGCCTCTTCTACACCGTGCGCCCCGAGGACACCTGCGGCACCTGTCCGCGCACCTGCGACACGGCCCGGGTCGCCAAGCTGACCACCGCCGACGCGAGTTGAGACGACCGGGGCGGGCGCGACCGTGCGCCGCCCCGCCCCCGGAACCGGGTCTCGGCGCACCTCAGCACCTCAGCACCTCAGCACCTCAGCACCTCAGCACCTCAGCACCTCAGCACCTCAGCACCCGAGCGGCGTACGCGGTCCGTCCGCGGTCCGGCCTCGGATCACAGGTACTTCACACATTCCTCACTCGTCCCGGGAACTTTCCGCGGAACCATCCGTATGGGTAGTCTTATTCGTACTCAACTCCCGTCCCTCGCGCGGCAGTTCGAGCAGAAAGTCGCCCTGCGCACCTTCTTGCACTTCCTTGGCGGCCTCTTGCCCCGAAACCCCCTGAGGGCCGATGTGATTGGGCCACTATGGCGGGCGTTACGCCCTATCCCAATGCAAGGGACCCCCGATGAGACTGACCGACATATCGCTGAACTGGCTGCTTCCAGGCGCCGTTCTGCTCCTGGGCCTGCTGGCGGCGGTGGCGGTGCTCGCACGCGGCAAGCGGTCCGGGGACAGCGCGAGCAGCGACGACTCGTGGGAGCGCACCGAGGAGCGCCGCAGGCGTAAGGAGGCCGTCTACGGCACGGCCTCCTATGTCCTGCTGTTCTGCTGTGCCGCCGTCGCGGCGGCACTCTCCTTCCACGGCCTGGTCGGCTTCGGCCAGCAGAACCTCGGCCTCTCCGACGGCTGGGAGTACCTCGTCCCGTTCGGCCTGGACGGGGCGGCGATGTTCTGTTCCGTCCTCGCGGTGCGCGAGGCCAGCCACGGTGACGCGGCGCTCGGCTCCCGCATACTCGTGTGGACCTTCGCCGGTGCCGCGGCCTGGTTCAACTGGGTGCACGCGCCCCGGGGCGTGGACCACGCCGGCGCTCCGCAGTTCTTCGCGGGGATGTCCCTGTCGGCCGCCGTCCTGTTCGACCGGGCCCTGAAGCAGACCCGCCGGGCCGCCCTGCGCGAGCAGGGCCTGGTGCCGCGTCCACTGCCGCAGATCCGTATAGTCCGCTGGCTGCGTGCCCCCCGTGAGACGTACAGCGCGTGGTCGCTGATGCTCCTGGAGAACGTCCGGTCCCTGGACGAGGCCGTGGACGAGGTGCGCGAGGACCGGCGCCAGAAGGAGCAGACCCGACTGCGCCGCCGCAACGAGGAGCGGGTCGAGCGAGCGCATCTCAAGGCGCTCAGCCGCGGCTTCCCCGGCCGCGGCGCCGCCCGGGAGCTGGAGACCACCGTGGAGCGGGCACCCGCCGGGAGCTCCACGGAGCCCGCCATATCCACCGCGGAGCAGCTGCCCGTACGATCGCGGCCCTCCCTCACCCCCGTCCGCAAGAGCACTGAGCCGATCACCGTCGACCTCACCACGGAGGACGACACGATGGCCCTGCCCCGGCTCGACTCCCTGGAGCGCAAGCTCAAGGACCTTGAACAGCAGTTCGGCTGAGCCCGACAAGGACCCGGGCAGCCTGGCCGGCGCTCCGGACGGGCCCGGACACGACAACGGCGACGCGGTGTTCCTACACCGCGTCGCCGTTCAGTTCGAACCACACCGCCTTGCCCACCCCGTGCGACCGCACGCCCCACGCGTCCGCCAGGGACTGGACCAGGACGAGACCCCTGCCGTGCGTACCGTCGTCGGCGTCCGGTACGCGCAGTCGGGGCCTGCGTCCCACGAAGTCCCGGACCTCCACGCGCAGTCCGCGCGGTCCGATCGTCGCGGTCAGGACGGCGTCGTCGTCCGTGTGGACCAGCGCGTTGGTGACGAGCTCACTGGTCAGGAGCTCAGCCGTCTCGGCCCTGCCCGGTTTCCCCCAGTGCCGTAAGTGCTCCCTCAGCGCCTTGCGCGCCTCGGGCACCGCCCGCAGATCCGCCTTGCCCAGCCGGCGCCGGAACTGCGCGCCGTCCGGTTCGTCCATCGCCCCGTCGGATGCTTCCTCCACTGGATCGGTGGAGTAGGCCCCCTTGGTCATGGGACCACCTCCCGGTGCCTGCCGCTTCATGACCCCCGCCTGCGTGCCGATGTCGGTTCCCCTCTGCTCGAACACGTTCACGGGATCCATGCCCTCTTCGCGAACGTGACAGTCATGTCGAATCATCAACCAGCCCCCGTACGGGCGCGGGTGCGCGAGCCGCGCGCGGGGAAGTGAAGGGGTCGACAGAGCCGTCCGAGCACCGAGGAGCCGCCGTGCACGACGACCGTTCGCTGGTGGAGGCCCGTCTGGAGCGCGCGCTGCGGCAGTTCCTGCGCCCCGCGCAGTACGGGGACCGGGTGCCGCTCACGCTTTCCGCGTGGCACGCGCCGGGCGAACCGGTGCCCGTCGGGCAGGCGCTCCATGCCTCCTACGAGCCCTTCACGACCGGCACGGTCTGGGGAAAACCCTGGTCGACGAGCTGGTTCCGCATCGAGGGCCGGGTGCCCGAGGAATGGGCGGGCCGCCTCGTGGAGGTGGTGGTCGACCCCGGGTTCACCGGGGACGGGCCCGGTTTCCAGGCGGAGGGACTGCTGTACGACACCGCCGGCGTCCCCCTCAAGGGCATCCACCCGCGCAACCGCCACCTGACGGTCGGGGCACCGGCGAGGGGAGGCGAGGCGGTGCGCCTGCTGCTGGAGGCGGCGGCGAACCCCGCCGTCCTGCACGGCTTCGAGCCCACCCCGCTGGGAGACGTGCGGACCGCCGGGGATGGGCCGATCTACCGATTCGCGGCTGCCGACCTCGCCGTACTGGACGAGGACGTGTGGCATCTGGTCCTCGACGCCGAGGTCCTCTCGGAGCTGATGTACGAACTGGATCCGCAGCGGCCTCGACGGCACGAGATCCTGCGCGCCCTGGAGAACATGCTGGACGCCCTCGATCTGCACGATGTGTCCGGCACGGCCGCGGCGGCACGGGCCGAGCTGACGGAGGTGCTGTCGCGGCCCGCGTCCGCCAGCGCGCACCGTGTCTCGGCGACCGGACACGCGCACATCGACTCGGCGTGGCTGTGGCCGCTGCGCGAGACGGTCCGCAAGGCCTCCCGGACCTTCGCCAACGTCACCGCGCTGGCCCTCGACTACCCGGAGCTGGTCTTCTCCTGCTCCCAGGCACAGCAGTACGCCTGGGTCAAGGAGCACCAGCCGCACATCTGGGAGCGCATCAAGAAGGCCGTGCGGGAAGGTAATTGGGCTCCCGTGGGATCGATGTGGGTGGAGTCCGACGCCAACATGCCCGGTGGTGAGGCGCTGGCCCGGCAGATCGTGCACGGCAAGCGCTTCTTCCGGGAGGAACTGGGCGTCGAGACCGAGGAGATCTGGCTGCCGGACTCCTTCGGCTACACGGCGGCCTTCCCGCAACTGGCGAAGCTCGCCGGCGTCCGCTGGTTCCTCACCCAGAAGCTGAGCTGGAACCAGACCAACAAGATGCCCCATCACACCTTCTGGTGGGAGGGCATCGACGGCACCCGGGTCTTCACCCACTTCCCGCCCGTGGACACCTACAACTCGCAGTTCCACGGCAGCGAACTCGCCCACGCGGAACGCAACTTCGCGGAGAAGGGCCTGGCCACCCGCTCGCTCGTCCCGTTCGGCTGGGGCGACGGCGGGGGCGGCCCGACCCGCGAAATGCTGGAGAAGGCCCGCCGGTTGCGGTCCCTGGAGGGCTCGCCCACGGTCCGGATCGAGAAGCCGGAGGCGTTCTTCGCCGCCGCCGAGGAGGAGTACGGGGCCCACGCGCCGGTGTGGTCGGGCGAGCTGTACCTGGAGCTGCACCGGGCCACCTACACCACGCAGTCCAAGACCAAGCAGGGCAACCGACGCTCCGAACACGCCCTGCGCGAAGCCGAGTTGTGGTGCGCGACGGCCGCCGTGCGCGATCCCTCGTACAGCTACCCGTACGACGCGCTGGACCGGCTCTGGAAGACCGTGCTGCTCCACCAGTTCCACGACATCCTGCCCGGCTCCTCGATCGCCTGGGTGCACCGGGAGGCACGCGAGACGTACGCGCGGGTGCTCGCGGAACTGGAGGAGATCACCGCGGAGGCGGTACGGGCGCTGGGGTCCGGCTCGCCGGCGGTACTGAACGCCTCGCCCTACGAGCGGACCGAGGTGGTCGGGGACGCGCTGGTCACGGTGCCGGGGCTGGGCGGCGCCGCCGTGTCCACCGGGCCGGGACCCACCGTCCGGGCCGAGCACGACGACGGCGTCATCGTGCTGGAGAACGACCGGCTGCGGGTACGGATCGACGCCGACGGGCTGCTGACCTCCGTACGGGACCTCGCGCACGGCCGGGAGGTGCTGTGCGGCCGGGGCAATCTGCTCCAGCTCCACCCCGACCATCCCAACGCCTGGGACGCCTGGGACATCGACCGGCACTACCGGCGCACCCACACGGACCTGACGTCCGCCGAGTCGGTGGAGCTGGTGGAGAGCGGGCCGCTGCGGGCGGCCGTGCGCGTCACCCGGGTCTTCGGCTCCTCCCGGATCACCCAGGAGATCCGGCTGACGGCCGCGAGCCGCCGGCTGGACATCGTGACCGACGTCGACTGGCAGGAGTCGGAGAAGGTTCTCAAGGCCGCTTTCCCGCTCGACGTCCAGGCCGAACGGTCCGCCGCCGAGATCCAGTTCGGGCACGTGCACCGTCCCACCCACGCCAACACCGGCTGGGACGCGGCCCGTTTCGAGATCTGTGCCCACCGCTGGCTGCGGGTCGCGGAGGAGTCGTACGGCGTCGCGGTGCTCAACGACTCGACGTACGGCCACGACGTGACCCGTACCCCGCATGCCGGGGGCCTCGGCACCACCGTACGGCTGACCCTGCTGCGCGCCCCGCACAGCCCGGACCCCCGGACCGATCTCGGCACGCACCGGTTCACGTACGCGCTGTTGCCGGGGGCCGGCGTCGGCGACGCCGTGGCGGAGGGACTCGCGCTCAACCTGCCGCTGCGCCAGGCCGCGGCGCCGGCGCCCGAACCGCTGGTGCGTGTCGCCGACCCGGCCGTCACCGTCGAGTCGGTCAAGCTCGCGGAGGACCGCAGCGGCGACGTGGTGGTGCGGCTGTACGAGTCACGGGGCGGGCGGGCCCGCGCGAAGGTGACCGCCGGTTTCCCGGTCTCCCGGGCCGAGGTGACCGACCTGCTGGAACGCCCGCTGCGCGAGGCCCCGCCGGAGACCGAGCTGCGGCCGTTCCAGATCCTCACCCTGCGACTGCGTCCCGCCCGCTAGGGCGTGTCCGCTGGTACCACTTCACAGGCCCGGGCAGGACAGCCCCTGTGAAGTGGGAACCATCCCAGGCCTTCTGACCTCTCATCATGGGAGTGCCTGGGATGCCGTCCTGGGACGAGAAGCGGAGGAAACGGTGTCATCCCGGGACGATGTCGAGGAATTCGCGTCGATGCTGCGGCAGTTGAAGGCCCGCTCCGACCGCAGTTACGCCGCGCTGGCCCGTCACCTGAACATGAACGCCTCGACACTGCACCGGTACTGCGCGGGGGAGGCGGTGCCGCAGGGGTTCGCACCCGTGGAGCGGTTCGCCGCGCTGTGCGGGGCCGCTCCGGCCCAACGGGTCGAACTCCACCGGCTGTGGGTTCTCGCGGTGGCGGCCCGGCAGCGGTCCCGGACGACTCCGGGGGCCGAGTCCGCCCCACCCGCTCCGTCCACTCCGCCCGCCGCGGAGGCGGCGGCGTCGAGCCCGTCGACTTCATCGAGCCCGTCGACTTCATCGAGCCCGTCGGCGTCGTCGAGCCCGTCGGCTGCGATGTCCCCGTCCGCGCATCCATCACTTCCCGTGCCGGAAACGGTGTCGCCCGGCTCCTCGCCGGTCACCACCGAGACCACCCGGACGGCCACGGAGACGGGACCCGAGCACGCCGGAGAACCACGAAGGCCCTGGTACAGGCGCCGCGTGGCGGTCGCGGCGGCGGTGGTGACGGCGCTGTTCGCCACCCTGGGCAGTCTGTCCGCCCTGCCCTCCGGGCACGCCGCGCCGGACGCCGGCGACCGGGTGTCCGGCGCGCCGACGGCGAAGGCGGCAGGCGGCGCGCGGCACGGGTCCGCGACACCGTCCCCGTCCCCCTCGAAGACGCACGGCCGGCCGTCCGGCTCCCCCTCCCCGAGCCCGTCCGGCAGCGGCGGCACCTCGCCGGGCCCCTCCACCAGCCCCTCCCCCAAGGCCGTCTCCGCCGGCATCCCCCTCACCTGGACCGTGTACTCCCATCGCTGGGCGGTCGGCTGCGGTCACAACTACGTCATCGACAAGACACCCGACCAGGTGCCGCCTCCACCGGCCCCGCAGGACGCCTCCCCGTGGGTGCAGACACAGAACGGGGTGCACGGCGGCCAGACGCTCGTGGACATCACCGTGCAGGGGCGGTCGGACGCGGCCGTCGTCCTGGAGGCGCTGCGGGTCCGGGTCGTCGGACGCTCGGCCCCGCTGAAGAGCCCGTCCTACTTCACGGGCGGGGGTTGCGGCGGCCTCATGGGTCCCGGCTCGTTCGACGTCGATCTGGACATGGACCGGCCCATCGCCCGCCCGGTCCCGGGCGATGGCGAAGGAGCGGATTCCCGGACTCTGAGCATGCCCTTCCGGGTGTCCGTGAAGGACCCCCAGGTGCTGATGGTCGACGCCCAGACCGAGGCCTGCGACTGCCGCTGGTACATGGAACTCGACTGGTCCTCCCGGGGGCGCACCGGTACGGTCCGGATCGACGACGAAGGTGTCCCGTTCCGCACCAGCGGCATCAAGGGCCTGCCGCAGTACTGGTACAGGGAGAACGGCTGGGCCCTGGTCACCGACTGAGCGCGATCCGCGGCACACCCGGCCGGTACTGTGCCGACGCACTGACGGCACACCCGGCCGGCGCTACGGGCGGGGCACGTTGCGCAGGTTGGAGCGGGCCAGCTGCACCATCCGGCCGACACCGCCGTCCAGCACGATCTTCGACGCCGAGAGGGCGAAGCCCGTCACCATGTCCGCGCTGATCTTCGGCGGGATGGACAGCGCGTTCGGGTCCGTGACGATGTCGACCAGGGCCGGACCCTTGTGGCGGAACGCGTCCTTGAGGGCGCCGGCGAGGTGCTTGGGCTTCTCCACCCTGATGCCGAACGCACCGCAGGCGCGGGCCACCGCGGCGAAGTCGGGGTTCTTGTTGGTGGTGCCGTAGGAGGGCAGTCCGGCGACCAGCATCTCCAACTCGACCATGCTGAGGGAGGAGTTGTTGAAGAGCACGACCTTCACCGGCAGGTCGTACTGCACGAGGGTGAGGAAGTCGCCCATCAGCATGGAGAATCCGCCGTCGCCGGACATCGACACGACCTGGCGCCGCCGGTCGGTGAACTGGGCGCCGATCGCCATCGGCAGCGCGTTCGCCATCGACCCGTGCGAGAACGAACCGATCACCCGGCGGCTCCCGTTGGGCGAGATGTAACGGGCCGCCCAGACATTGCACATTCCGGTGTCGACCGTGAACACCGCGTTCTCGTCGGCGAGTTCGTCCAGCACCGAGGCGACGTACTCGGGGTGGATCGGGACGTGCCGGTCGACCTTGCGGGTGTACGCCTTGACGACCCCCTCAAGGGCGTCCGCGTGTTTCTTCAGCATTTTGTCGAGAAAGCGCCTATTGCCCTTGGGTCGCACCCGCGGGATCAGACAGCGCAGCGTCTCCCGCACATCCCCCCATACCGCCAGATCCAGCTTCGACCGGCGCCCCAGGTGCTCCGGCCGCACGTCGACCTGGACGATCTTGACGTCGTCAGGGAGGAAGGCGTTGTACGGGAAGTCGGTGCCCAGCAGGACGAGGAGGTCGCACTCGTGGGTCGCCTCGTAGGCCGCGCCGTAGCCGAGGAGCCCGCTCATCCCGACGTCGAACGGATTGTCGTACTGAATCCATTCCTTGCCGCGCAGCGCGTGTCCGACCGGCGACTTGATCTTCTCGGCGAACTCCATGACCTCGGCGTGCGCGCCCGCCGTGCCGCTGCCGCAGAACAGGGTGACCTTCTCCGCCTCGTCGATCATCGCGACGAGCTTGTCGATCTCGGCGTCGCCCGGCCGGACCGTGGGCCGGGAGGTCACCAGGGCGGTCTCGACGGGTTTGTCCGGGGCGGGCTCGGACGCGATGTCACCGGGCAGCGAGACCACGCTGACCCCGGAGCGGCCCACCGCGTGCTGGATGGCGGTCTGGAGGAGCCGCGGCATCTGCTTCGGGCTGGAGATGAGTTCGCTGTAGTGACTGCACTCGCGGAAGAGCTGGTCCGGATGGGTCTCCTGGAAGTAGCCGAGGCCGATCTCGCTGGAGGGGATCTGCGAGGCCAGGGCCAGAACGGGGGCCATCGAGCGGTGCGCGTCGTACAGGCCGTTGATGAGGTGCAGGTTGCCTGGTCCGCAGGAGCCGGCGCAGGCCGCGAGCCTGCCGGTGATCTGGGCCTCGGCGCCCGCGGCGAAGGCGGCGGTCTCCTCGTGGCGGACCTGGATCCAGTCGATGGCCGCGTTGCGCCGGATCGCGTCCACGACCGGGTTGAGGCTGTCACCCACGACTCCGTACAGCCGCTCGACGCCCGCGCGGACGAGGATGTCGACGAACTGCTCGGCGACGTTCTGCTTGGCCATGCCGCACCCACCTCTTCGTGATCCTCGAAGCCTCGGGCACCCCGGGTTCCCCTCGTTCCCCGGATCGACCCTCGGTTCCATGAATTCACACCGTGCGCGGTTACGCCTCCCACACGGCGGCGGCCGTCCGGTCGTCGGCGTACCCCTTGACCCTCGCCGACGCGTCCGCGAGGAACGCGGCGAGGCCGGGTGCCTCTGCCCGCGCCCACCGTGTCGTCAGGTACTCGGCCAGTTCGGGTTCGCCGCGCAGCGGCTCCGCGAGGCCGCCGGTGCACAGCAGCAGCGTGTCACCCGGACGGGCGACGGAGGCCCGGAACCGGAAGGGGGCGTGCGGGGGCCGGGGGGCGGGTTCGTACGGGCTCGGTGGCGTCGTGATGCCGAGGTCCATGGTGAGCCGGTCGCCCTCGGGAGTCTCGTGGGGCGGCGATCCGAAGCCGACGACGGCCTCCCCGGTCGTGTCGGCGACCCGCGGTTCGATGTCCTGCCACTCGCCGTCCCGCAGCCGGAACAGACCGCCCGCGCCGACACCGAAGAAGACCCGCGTACGGCACTCCGGATCGGCCGGCAGCAGCAGACAGCGCAGGCCCGCGGTGTACTCCTCGGGTTCGACGCCCTGCTCCGCCGCGCTCGCCCGCAGCCGGCCGAGGCTGCGGTCGACGAGCCGGTGCAGTCCCGACTTCAGCTCGCCTCGCCGGGCGGCCCTGATGTCGTCGGAGAGGCGTTCGTGGCTGCGCCCGACGGCCTGCCCGATCCACCGGCACGCCTCCGCCGCGGCCCGGTGCGCGCCCGAGGTGGCGCGCGCGCCGGTCGCCATCGCCACCAGGACGAGCGCCTGCTCGCCCGTTCCGAACCGGGCGGTGAGCAGCGCGTCCCGGCGCGGCTCGCCCCGGAAGCGGGCGGAGTCCCCGCGTACGGACACGGCCCGCAGCGTGCTCGTTCCGTACCGTGCGCCGTCCAGCACGGTGTCGGCGACCAGGTCACCGAGTTCGTCGGGCTCGGCGGACGGCAGCGCGGTCGGTTCGGGGTCGTAGGTGGGCGGGCCGGAGCCGACGTGACCGGCGGGGGGCGGTGGTTCGACGACGGACAGGACCGTCTCCCGGGGCTCGTCCGCCGTGTCCCCCGGCGGGGGCGGTGGGGTCCTAAAGCCCCCGGTGGTGCTGGGCAGCGCGTCCGCTCCGGGTCCGGGGGCCGCCGCACCCGGGGGTACGGCGGGAGCCGACCCGGGTTTCGGCGGCACGTCCGACGGCGCCCTCGACGCGGGCACCCGCCCGGCGGGAGGCCCCGCGGACGGGTCGCTCCGGGTGTCCCGCGAGGCGTCGGGGCCGGGTTCCTGCGCGGTGAATCCCGGCGGTTTCGGGCCGGGCGGCAGAGCGGAGGGAGCGGCCGGTGCCGGACCGGAGGACGGCAGGGCGGAGGGCGCGGCCGGGCCGGAGGGCGGGAGCTCCCAGGACGGGGGTTCCCAGACGGAGGGCTCCCAGGGGGTGGGCTCCCAGGAGGCGGGTTCCGACGGGGGCGCCTGGCGGCCGGGCGCGCCCGTGTCCGCGCCGGGCCCCGTCACCGGGCCCCGCTCCCAGCGGCCCGGCCGGGACGCCGGCTCGTCGGAGGGCGTCTCGTCGGACGGGTTCGCGCCGTCCGGCCGGTCGGCGGAGGCCGGGGCGCCGTGACGTCGCCCCGGTCCGGCGGGAGGCCACTGCGGCGGCGGGGGCGGCTGCGTCCCCTGCTCGGGGGTCGAGGGCTCCGGCACGGTGGGAGGCCTTTCGGGACGCGGCGGACCGTCGAACCCGCGTGCGCCGGGCCGGCGGTCGGACCCGGGCCCCGGGACGGACGCCGCGTCCGAAGCCGACCTCGGATCCGAGGCGGACCTCGCGTCCGCCGGCGCGGGCCTCCGTTCCGGGGCGGGCGGCACGTCCGAGGTGGGCCTCCGTGCCGGAGCCGGCGGCACCTCCGACGTCGGCCACCGTTCCGGCCTGGGCGGGACCTCCGAGGCGGGCTTCCGTTCCGGCGCGGGCGACACCTCCGAGACGGGCCTCCGCGTCGAGGTGGGCCGGACGTCGGAGAGGGGCTTCCGTTCCGGCGCGGGCCGGGCGTCCGGCCCTGTTTCCGGGCCTGCGTCCGGTCCGTCCCCGAGCGTCCCCGACGCCGACGCGAACCGGTCGTCGAGGGAATCGGCCACGGCGGCGGGCCCCGTGTCCTCGGTGGAGTCGTCGTACAACTGCCGCCACCAGTCGTCCTCGTGACCGGTGGGCTTCTCCCCCTGCTGGCTCATGCCCCCGATTGTCCACCGAGACGGCCGGTTGAAAACGGGGCATCCGGAAAAACCGGCCAAGGTGCAGCCCGCCGAACGGCCCGCACGAGTGAACACTCGAACAGGAATCCGCACCGGAACGTGCGAACACCCGACCGCCGAGCGGCCCCACCCCCCACGAGGGGACCGCCCGGCGGCGCCCGGGTGACCGGGGCCCACGCACGCCGTGGACCGGCCCGGGCCACCCGCCCGCCGACGACGCCCGGTTCGGCACCGGGTCCGGCACCGGACACGGACGGGCTCCTCAACCCCCGCTCCTCCAGGGCCGGTTCGCGTACGAACGCGAGCCGGGACAGCCCTCGGTCCGCGAGCCCGCACGGCCGCTTCCCGCAGGCCGGACCCAACCGGAGGATCACGGACGCCGGTTGGCACCTCGGTGACGTGAGCTTGTCAGAGGGGCGGGGGGTGCGGCGATGATGTGCCGGGGCGGGTTTACGCCGTGGCCGATATCCGCCACGGCACTGCCGGCCGACCGGAACGCATCCACGGGAAGGGCATCGCCGCATGCTGGGAGCGATAGGTCTGGACGAGACCCACGAATCGGCGTACCGCGCGCTGGTGTCCGTGGGCGCGGCCGAGGTACCCGATCTCGCGCGCCGGCTCACGCTCGGTGAGTACGAGACGGAGCGCGCGCTGCGCCGGCTGGAGCTGCGCGGCCTGGCCGCGCAGTCCTCGGCACGGCCGGGCCGCTGGGTCGCCGCGCCGCCCGGAGTCGCCCTCGGCGCGCTGCTCACCCAGCAGCGCCACGAACTGGAGAAGGCGGAGCTGGCGGCCGCGCTGCTGGCCGAGGAGTACCGGGGCGCGGCGGGCGAACCGGCCGTGCACGACCTGGTCGAGGTGGTGATCGGCGCCGCGGCGGTCTCGCAGCGCTTCCTCCAGCTCCAGCTGGGCGCCTGCGAGGAGGTGTGCGCGCTGGTCACCGGCACCCCGATGGTGGTCTCCGGCACGGACAACGACGCCGAGGAACAGGCCGCGGGCCGGGGCGTCGGCTATCGCGTGGTCGTCGAGCGGTCCGTCCTCGACCAGCCCGGCGGGATCACCGAGCTGTCCGCCGCGCTCGGCCGCGACGAGCAGGTGCGGGTCGTGGACCGGGTTCCGACCAAGCTGGTGATCGCCGACCGGACGCTCGCGATGGTGCCGCTCACCTCGCACACCGCGGAGCCGGCCGCGCTGGTCGTGCACGCGAGCGGACTCCTGGAGCTGCTGTCGGGGCTGTTCCAGTCGGTGTGGCGGGACGCGCTGCCGCTGCGGCTGGGCAGCCGGGGCGTACTGGAACAGGAACCGGACGGCCCCGACACCACGGACCTGGAGATCCTCTCCCTGCTCCTCGCGGGCCTGACCGACGCGAGCGTGGCCAAACAGCTCGACCTGGGCCTCAGGACGGTACAGCGCCGGGTGAAGCGCCTGATGGAGCTGACCGGCGTGACGACCCGGCTGCAACTGGGCTGGCACGCGTACGAGCGCGGCTGGGTGGCCCGGGACTGACCTGCGCTCCCGCGTCCGCTCGGGCAGGCTGGGCAGATGGGAGTGTGGGAACTCCTGCTGGTCGGCGTGGTGATTCTGCTCGGCCTGGCCGGAGTACTGGTGCCCGGTCTGCCGGGGTCGTGGCTCGTCTGGGCCGCGGTCCTGTGGTGGGCGCTGAGCTACCCGCAGACCCTGTCCTGGGCCGTCCTGGTGGCCTCGACCGGCGTCCTGCTGCTCGCCCAGGCCATCCGCTGGATGCTGCCACCGCGACGGCTGCGCGAGAGCGGCGCCACCACCCGAATGGCGGTGTACGCGGGGGGCGGGTCCTTCCTCGGATTCTTCCTGGTCCCGGTGATCGGCGGCGTGGCCGGTTTCGTCGGCGGGATCTACCTCGGCGAGCGGCTGCGCCTGGGCGGGCACGGCCCGGCGAAGGCCTCACTGCGGACCGCGATGCGGGCGGGCGGCTGGAGCGTACTGACGGAGCTCCTCGCCTGCGAGCTGATCCTGGGGGCGTGGCTGGGAGCGGTCATCTGGGGCTGAGGGCGTCACGAGGCGGACGCCGGCGGTTCGGTCGATACGGTCCGCGCCCACCAGCCTCAGGACATGACCAAGACCCAGGTCGACCGGTGCGGGGCTGGAGACCTGGGCTTTGTTCTTCCTCGGCCGCTCGGGGCCGTCGTGCCACTCACGCGCCGGACGGACCGCGCGGGGTCCGCTTCACCCTCTCGATCCGGCCGTCCACGTGGTCGGCGGTCCGGTGACCCGCCCGGCCGGTCCCGCCCCCGGCCGAAGCCGGGAGCGGACCGGGCGGAGCGGCTGCTGCGTCAGCGGGCGCTCGTGGTGCGGATGTCGGTGACGTCGCCGAACACCGGCTCCAGCTCCACGACGAGGTCGGTCGTCACCGTCGGCGACTCCCCGCCGCCGAAGCTGTGGGTGACGGCGATCTCACGGCTGTCGGCACCCTCGCTCACCGTCCACTGCACCGGGACGTTCTGGGCCCGCAGGACACCGTCCGCCTGGTTCTTCTTCTCCCATGCCTTCAGCCGCTCGGCGAAGACGGGCGTCAGGTAGTGCGCGCGCAGCGCCTTGGCCAGCGCGGCGTCCGGGCCGGTGGGGGCGTCCTTCGCGTCGACGTACGCGCCGTAGAAGTCGGCGACCCGGGTCACCGGGTCACCGTTGAAGCCGCTGACCGTCCGCAGCGCGGCGGACGCCTTCGCGGAGGCCTTCGCTGGGGCCTTCGCGGATGCCTTCGCGGGGGCGGTGCTCGTGGTGCGGATGTCGGTGACGCGGCCGGTGGGCTCCTGCTTCACGACGAGGTCGGTCGTCACCGTCGGCGACTCCCCGCCGCCGAAGGTCAGGGTGACGACGACCTCGAGGCCGTTGGCGCCCTCGCTCACCGTCCACCGCACCGGGACGTTCTGGGCCCGCAGGAGGCCGTCCGCCTGGTTCTTCTTCTCCCATGCCTCCAGCTTCTTGGCGAAGGCGGGCGTCAGGTAGTGCGCGCGCAGCGCCTTGGCCAGCGCGGCGTCCGGGCCCGCGGCGTCGTCCTTCGCGTCGATGTACGCGCCGTAGAAGTCGGCGACCTGGGTCACCGGGTCACCGTTGAAGCCGCTGACCGTCCGCAGCGCGGCGGACGCCTTCGCGGAGGCCTTGACCGGGGCGGGTACGGCGGCCTGTGCCGCCACCTGCGTCGACACACCGAGCCCGACGGCCAGGACGAGACCGGCGGCGACAGCCGCACGGCGGCCCGGACGACGACGTGCGTGGGTGTTCCTGCTCATGTCGTGTCTTCCTTCTTGATCAGTGGTCCGTAGGGGTCGCTCCCGGCCCGCGCCGGCTCTCCCGCCGAACGCGCCCGCTGACGTCTCCCCGCCCCACGGGTCGCGGGGCGGCGGGAGCCTCGGGACGCCGAACGGCGTACGTCGGGCACCCGGGCACACAGATGCCCGGTACACAGGCACAAGGCGGGAGTCGTCACCAGGCTGCTGCCGGGGCCCTCGATCCGCCCCGGCCGGTGCGACACCCACAGCTTCGAAGACACCGGGAACTCACCACAACCACCACCGCCCAACCCGCAACGACGCAACCATCCCACCCGCCCTGAGCTGCGCGAACAAGCACTGCCTGGGATGCCGTCCTGGGACGCGGGGACGACCGGACGCCCTCTCGGCCGCCCCTGGACAGCACAGAACCGCGATCCCCTCCATTGCGGCTCCCGGCCCTTCCCGCCGCGGCCAGGGCCACCGGCCGCCCACCGGCCACCGGCCCCGACGCGGCAACCGTCCGGGCCGGGGACCGCAGGCCGGCTGGTGCCGGTGACGAGCGCCCTCACCTGGGCGTATACGATCCCCGGCCATGCGATCTCGGCGGACTGAAACGAACGTCCGCCGTTCGAAGGCTCCTGGAGGCGCCTGGTGAACACCCTCGTTTTCCTGCTGCGGAGCGTGCTGGGCCTGGGCGGCGGTCTGGTGTTCGTGTGGGAGCTGAACCGCCAGGCTTCGGGACCGGGCTGGAGGAGGCCGCGGGTCTTCTCGGCAGTGGCGGCCGTGCTGCTCGCGGGGCTGCTCGCCGTCCAGTGACCGCCGGACGACGCGCCCCTCCCGTGCCCGTTCGGCCGGGAAGCGGCGGGGAATCACGGTCGCCGGCGGACAAGACCATGCCCACGAGAACGACCCCTGACCGATTCACCCGGTCAGGGGTCGTTCTCGTGCGGTGGGTGTGGGATGCGAACCCACGATGACATCGCTGCCACGACGGTTTTCCGGACTGTCCGTCGGTAGCGGTCAGCGGCTCAGACGGTGCCTGCGGAGCCCGGACGACGCCCCGAAGCGGACGCGTCCACACCGCTCACGATCTTCCTCCGGAGTGTCCTCGGAGCAGCAGCGGTGGGACGCAAGCCGACGAAGATCCTCGGCGTCCGGCCGCAGTGGGACCTTGTGCGCCGGTACGGCGATTCGATCCGTGACAGGCCGTCAGCAGGAGAGGGACTCGATGTAGATGTGCTGAGCACTGTTGATCTTCATCCACATACTGGCCTTGCCGTTGCGGTTCGTCGTCTGGGTGCCGCCACCCCACCAGTGCCACTTGGTGACGCAGTTCGCGGGAAACTTCACGGCGTCGGTGTCATAGAACTTCGAGTACCTGCTCGAACCCGACCATCCGTGTGGATCCAGCCAGATCCGAGCGTTGGGCACGTTGGCCACCCGGACCGGGTTGCCGTGGCAGGGGAGGTTGTCCCCGTTCTCGTACGTGCCGTAGCTGTCGGCCCAACAGTTCGAGATCGACACGGAGTAGTCGGTGTTGTTGCTCACCTCACCACCGCATCCCGAGGTGTCGCAGGTGCCGGCCGAAGCAGGCGCGGACAGGAGCGCCAGGTTCAGCGCGGACGCGGCCAGGACTGCCGCTACGGCAAGACTCTTTCTCACATTCACTCCCAGGTGACTCAACAGGAACTCGGTTGCAGACAAAGGGCGTTGGTCTTCGGCCCCGGGACGGTGCCCCGGCTTCACCGCTTTCGGTTCAGCCCGCCCACCGGGGGCTGAGCACGATGGTCTGCAACTGGTCGAGTGTGAGCGGGGGCTGCGGCCGCGTCACCGGTCCGCCCTCGATGGAGGCGTTCACCTCCTGGATGACGACCCGGCGGCCGTCGGGGTGGAGGGTGTCGACCAGCCACACCACGGCCGAGCCGCCCTTCTCGGACGCCCGCTTGGCCCGCTTCACCAGGGTGCCGTCGGCCAGGGTCGACGCCTGGCACTCGAGGTACTCGCCCTCGCAGTCCATGGGGTGGCCGCCCTTGTAGGGCTGAACGTTCACTCCGATCATGCTCTTGCCGCGACCGTCGTCCCAGACCAGCTGGGCGTAGCCGTCCTGGCTGAACTCGTCGGAGATCTTCCCGCCCTTGGGCAGCAGGGACTTCAGCACCCTGGCCATCCGGCGGGCGGGTATCTCCCCTTCCGAGCCGGAGAACGTGGTGGACGCGGCCGTGCGGTCGGGCTTGGCGCCGGCTGCCGGTGATTCGGCGGCGTACGCCTGCGCCGCCGTACCGAGCCCGAGGGCCAGGACGAGGCCGGCGGCGACGGCCGTGCGGCGGCCCGGACGACGGCGTGCGGGGGTGTTCCTGCTCATGGGGTGGCTTCCTTCTCCGGTCCGAACGCGGGTGTTCTCCGCGTCGCGGGACGGCGGGTGCTGTGGGTGCCGAACGCCGCCCGGGCACAGGGAAGTCCCGGTGCACAGGCGGAAGGTGGAGGGTGTCGCGGCGTCTGCGGGGCGGTCGTGCCGCCTCGGCCGGTGCGACACCCACAGCTTCCAGGACGCCGGGGACCCCCGACAACAGCCGCCACACACTTGGGACGGTGGGACCATCCCACCCCCGTTGACCTGGGGAAACAGGGAGGCCCTGGGATGCCGTCCTGGGACGGACGGTACGCACGGCTACCCGTGAGCAATGCGGTTTCCCGTGGCCCTCGCCCGGGGCGGGGGCCCGGACGGCTTCGGCGTCAGGGTCCGCGGGTCGATCGTGTCGGCCAGCGCGCGCATTCCGGCGTCGTTGAAGTGCAGGTGGTCCCCGGGGTCGTAGGCGGGGAGGATCCGGCTCGGGCGGGCCGGGTCGCGCACGGCGGCGTCGAAGTCCGCGACGACGTCGAAGATCCGGTGGGTGCGGATGGCGGCGTTGACCGCCTGCCGCACGGCTTCCCGGGCCGGGGTGTACGCGCCGTGACCGGCGTACGGGGTGATCGTGCCGCCGACGACCCTGATGCCGCGGGCGTGGGCGCGGCGCACGATGAGCCGGTAGGCGTCCTCCAGGACGCGTGGGTCCCTCTGCTCCGGGGTTCCCTTGATGTCGTTGACGCCCTCCAGCACGATCATCGTGCGGACGCCCGTGCGGGAGAAGACGTCGGTGTCCAGGCGGGTCAGCGCACTCGGGCCCCGGCCGTCGAGCAGGAGGCGGTTCCCGGAGATCCCCGCGTTGAGGACGCCGGGTCTGCGGTGCGCGGGAAGTCCGCGCAGCCGGGCGGCGAGCCGGTCGGGCCAGCGGTGGTTGGCGTCGAACGAGGAGCCGGTGCCGTCGGTGATCGAGTCGCCGAGCGTGACGACGCTGCCGGCGGCCGAGGCGCCGAGCACATCGACACCGGTCACGTAGTACCAGCTGGAGACGGTGGTGGTGTAGGCCGTGCCGCTCTCCTGCGCGGTCCGATCGGCGCCGGGCGCGACGAAGTTGGCCTGGAGCGCGGAGCGGTGGTAGGTCGCCGGGCCGGAATCGGCCGGGGTGTGCACCGAGACCAGCAGGTTGGCGTCGGCGGGGACGGCCAGGGCGACGGGATCACTGACCAGGTCCCGGCCGGCGGGGACGGTGACCGACCCGGCCCCGGCGAAGGTGACCGCGCGCACGGAGCCCGCGACGGCCCGGGGGCTCCTAGGCTCGCCCGGTCGCTGCAACGCCACGGTCACAGAACCGAGTTGGAGCGGTTCGGTGCCCAGCCGGTTGGACAGCCGGACGCGCGCGGCCCGACCGCCGACGCTGGTGTGGACGACATTGCGGATCGAGGCACCGGGCAGCGCGGGCACCGTACCGGAGGCCGCCGCCTCCCAGGTCCCCGTCCAGGTCCGGGCCGGTTTCGGGGCGCTCCGGCCGGGCGCGGACCGCGCTTCGGTGATCACCCCCGTCGAGGTGAGGACCAGGGCGGTCGCCAGAGGGACGAGGAGACGCCGGAACATGATCGCGCGGGACATGCGGCGATCGATTCCCCACCCACGCACCCCCGCATCACATCATCACACTGTCGGACGCACCCGAACGGGATCGGCCGATCGCGGACGCACCCGAACGGGACCGGCCGAGACCGGCCGGAACCGGATCTCCCCACCGGCTCCCCTCACCGGCCCTCCTCCTTGAGCCCTAGGACCGGAACCCGATGCGCGGGCAGGCCAGGGCGTGTTTGGCTGCTGTCATGACCGAATTCAGTGAGGCCGAGCGCGCGTATCTGAGGTCGCAGCGGCTGGGACGGCTGGCCACCGTCGACCCTCTCGGGCAGCCCCAGGCCAACCCCGTCGGCTTCTTCCCCCAGGAGGACGGGACGATCCTGATCGGCGGCTACTCGATGGGCACCACGAAGAAGTGGCGCAACCTCCGGAAGAACCCGAAGGTCGCCCTCGTCGTCGACGACATCGTCAGCCTCAAGCCGTGGAAGGTGCGAGGCATCGACATCCGCGGAGAGGCGGAACTCCTCACCGGCGCGCATGACTTGGGGCCCCATTTCAGCGAGGAACTGATCCGGATCCATCCGCGGCGGATCCACAGCTGGGGCCTCGACGACTGAACGTCCACACGGACGTGCCGGGTCGGCGGACCGTCTACCGGTTCGGCCCGGCGCCCGCCGGGTACTCGCCCGCCGCCCGCAGATGTCCGACGGCGTACGAGCGCCAGGGCCGCCACGTGTCCGGGGCGTCCACGCCGGGCGGTGCCACGTCCGGGTCGCCGAGGGCCCGGGTGCGGATGACGGCGGCGGCGCCCTCGCCCATTCCGGGCAGCGCGAGCAGCGCCGCCCGTGCCTCTTCCCGGTCCGCGCCCGGGTCGAGCCGCAGAGTACCGTCGGCGAGGGCCGTGGTCAGCGCGCCGAGCGGGCCGCCGGGCTCCGCCTCCGCGAGGACGGCGGCCTCGGGGAAGAGATGGGTGAGCGTGTCGCAAGGAGCGTCCAGCGCCTTGCCGTACCGCAGCACCAGTCGCCCGGCCTCCGCCTTCCCGACCAGCGCGCGTACCGCCAGCTCGTCCGGATCGGCGGCGCCCGGCGACCGCAGGCCCGGCCGCGCCGCGACCAGCGGACCCAGCCGCGCGTCCGCTCCCAGCCTCTCGTCGACGGCGTAGGGATCGGCGTCGAGGTCGAACAGCCGCCGCAGCCGCTGTA
Organism: Streptomyces sp. NPDC002698; assembly: GCF_042888945.1. Classification (NCBI taxonomy): domain Bacteria; kingdom Bacillati; phylum Actinomycetota; class Actinomycetes; order Kitasatosporales; family Streptomycetaceae; genus Streptomyces; species Streptomyces sp. NPDC002698. The sequence goes on along the minus strand of NZ_JBIAQM010000014.1, from coordinate 108,001 downwards.
CGGCGGTGGTGAGGTCCCGGAGATCGGTGAGGTGCAGCCGGGCGTCGAGCCAGCCGCCGGGGTGGGCGGCGGCGCCGGGGCCGTGGGTTCCCGCGGTCCGGCCCGCCCCGCCGGTACGGGGGCGGCCCGCGGCGGCGCCCGGCCGCTCCTCGACGGCCACGATTCCCGTGCCGTACGGCAGCCGCAGCGTCCGGCGGTACGTACGGCGGCCCCGGCCGCCGTCGACGGCCTCGACACCCGGTACGGCCTCGGCGGCCAGCAGGTCGAAGACGGCGGTGGACCGGTAGGGGCCCCGGTGGGCGAGCCGGAGCGGGACGCCCCCGGCGGGGGTGGCCGTGCTCCGGGCGGCGGGACCCGTGCGCGGCGCCGCCGCACGCAACTGGCTCGGCGTCGACGCGTAGACGGTGCGGATCGTGTCGTTGAACTGACGGACGCTGGCGAACCCCGCCGCGAAAGCGACGTGTGTGACGGGGAGTTCGGTGGTCTGGAGGAGGATCCGCGCGGTGTGCGCCCGCTGGGCCCTGGCCAGCGCGACCGGACCGGCGCCGACCTCGGCCGTGAGCTGCCGCTGGACCTGGCGGGTGCTGTAGCCGAGCCGTACGGCGAGACCGGCCACGCCCTCGCGGTCCACCACACCGTCGCCGATCAGGCGCATGGCGCGGCCGACGACATCGGCCCGTACGTTCCAGGCCGCGGAGCCCGGCACCGCGTCCGGGCGGCAACGGCGGCAGGCCCGGAAACCCGAACCCTGCGCGGCGGCGGCCGTCGGGTAGAACCGCACGTTGCGCCGCTTCGGCGTCACCGCGGGGCAGCTCGGCCGGCAGTAGATCCCCGTGGTCCGCACGGCGAAGAAGAACTCCCCGTCGAACCGGGCGTCCCGGCTCCGCACGGCCTCGTACCTGGTGTCCTCGTACCTGGTGTCCTCGTACCTGGTGTCCTCGTCGTTCACCCTTCCAGTGTGGCCCGGCCCGGACGACAGAGCTGGCGGAAATCGGACACGGCACCCCCAGCCGGGCGACGCCCCGGACCCGGCGGCGAACCGGGCCCGGCGGCAGCCTCGGCCCCGCTACCAGCGTCCGCGCTTGGCCTCCATCGCGGCGCGGCCCTCGGCCCCCTTGCGCTTCCAGTCACGGCGGATCTCGGCACGCACCCGTGCGTCCGTCTTGGCGACGATCCGCTGGTTCTCGCGGAGCAGCTTGCGGTAGCTCTCCAGTCGTCGCTCCGGCAGCGCGCCGGAGTCGACGGCCGCCAGCACCGCGCACCCGGGCTCGGCGACATGGGCGCAGTCCTGGAACCGGCAGTCGGCGGCGAACTCCTCGATCTCGGCGAACACCTGCCCGACCCCGGTCCCGGCGTCCCAGAGCCCGACGCCGCGCAGCCCCGGGGTATCGATGAGGACACCGCCGCCCGGCAGCACGAGGAGGTTGCGGGTCGTCGTGGTGTGCCGTCCCTTTCCGTCCATGTCGCGGGTGGCCTGCACGTCCATGACGTCCTCGCCCAGCAACGCGTTGGCCAGGGTCGACTTGCCCGCGCCGGACTGCCCGAGCAGCACCGCCGTACCGCCGGCGAGGACGGCTTCCAGGATGTCGAGCCCGGCCCCCGTCGAGGAGCTGACGGCGAGCACGGGGACCCCGGGCGCGGTGGTCTCCACGTCCTGGACGAGGTGCGCGAGGGTCGCCGCCTCCGGAACCAGGTCCGCCTTGGTGAGGACGACCACGGGCTGCGCTCCGGACTCCCAGGCCAGCGCGAGGAAGCGTTCGACGCGTCCCAGGTCGAGCTCGACGGCGAGCGAGACGGCCACGACGGCGTGGTCGACGTTGGCCGCGAGGATCTGCCCCTCGGACCGCTTGGAGGAGGTGGAGCGCACGAAGGCCGTACGGCGGGGCAGATACGCCCGTACGTAGCGCGGGTTGCCGGTCGGTTCGACGGCCACCCAGTCGCCGGTGCACACGACGCGCATCGGATCGTGCGGTGTCACGAAGGCGGTGTCGGCGCGGATGACGCCGTCGGCGGTGGCGACGTCGCACTGGCCGCGGTCGACCCGGATCACCCGTCCGGCGACGAGCCCTTCGGAGTCGTAGGGAGCGAACTCGTCCGCCCAGGCGTCGTCCCAGCCGTACGGAACGAGCGGGGAGAGGTCCAGGGAGGCGGACGGGGTCGGGAAGGCGGAGCTGGAAGTCAAGGGAGACCCTTCACAAGGGCGGCCCCGGCGACGCGCACTGCGGCGCGAAGAAGAAGGAAGGTCAGCCGGCGGCCACGGAGGTGGACTTGATGAACTTCTGGATGCGGGCAGCGCCCATCGCAACGACAGCCATCGGTCACACCTCCTGGAACTCTCTCGAAGCCAACGCCTCTGCGCCGACGTGTGAACTGTATCCGGGGCCCCCTCGGGCCCGTCAATCGAATTAAGACCCCGGCCGGCCGGGCCCTCGGCCGAGGGGACGCGCCGGCGGATCCGAGGGTCCGGCCGGAGGACGGGTCCGGGGTGACCGGCGGCTCAGTGAGCCGTCGTGCAGCGTCCCCCGTTGAGCGTGAACGCGTCCGGGGCCGTGTTCCCGTCGTGCCAGGTGCCGAGGAAGCCGACGGCGAAGGATCCGCCCGCGGCGACCGACTTGTTGTAGTCGGCGGCGGTCGCCGTCACCCGGGAGCCGTCCTGGGCGACCGTGCCGTCCCACATCTGCGTGACCCGCTGCCCGTCGTCGAAGGTCCAGCCGATCTCCCAGGAGTCGAGGGCTTCGACGGACGTGACGGTGACACTGGCCTGGAAGCCGTCCGTCCACTGGTCGACGACGACGTACTTCACCTGGCAGGACGCGGGACCCTTCGTGGGGTCCGGGGGTGTCGTGGAGCCCTTGGAGCCCGGGGTTCCCTTGGTGGCGTGGGCCGGGGACGAGGACGTGCCCTGGGGTTCGGGGTCGGGCTTCGAGCTCGCTTCGGCGCTGGAGTCCACGGGTTCGGGCGAGACGAGTGTGCCCTCGCCGCGGGTGGTCGCCGACGGGGACGAAACGCCCGAGTCGGCCACCGGGCGGCCTTCGGCCGAGCCGCCGTGCGCGGCGGCGGCGCCACCGTCCCCGGCGCCGAAGGGCATCAGGGAGACGGTGAGCGCGAGGCCGGAGACGATGACGGCGGCGACCAGCAGTCCGGTGCGGCCGATCCGGGGCGCGGCCTCCCTGATCTCGGCGATACCGGTGTCCGCGGCCGCGTCCGTACGACCGCCGGCCAGCCCCGCTTCGGCGGCGCGGCGCCTGCGTTCCAGATAGGCGAGGCCGCCCCAGCCGATCACCCCGCCCGCGAGAGCCGCGGGCAGTCCACCGCCGTGCAGCCGCAGACAGGCCGCGGCCTCGGCGCACTCCATGCACCGGGAGAGGTGCTGCGAGAGGTCCTCGGGCGTCTCGGCGCCCGGCGAACGGGTGACCGCGTCGAGAAGCCGGGCGTAGCTGCGGCAGTTGGCGTCCATCGGTGTGTCGAGGTGGTTGCGATGGCACCGGTCCCTGAACAGCGCCCGCACCTGGCCGAGTTCCTCGGCGGCCGCCACCGGGTCGAGACCGAGCCGCCGGGCCACCGCGGGCAGCGGGAGGGCCTCCACCTCGACCAGCCACAGCAGGGCCGCGTCGGGTTCCTGAAGGTCTTTCAGGCCGCGCAGGGCGATCGGGCGGTGCAGCGGAGGCCCGGTGTAGCGGGCTGCCTTCTCGGAGTTGAGCCACAGCCTGAGGTCCGGGTCCAGCCGGTGTCCCTGGCCGTGCGCCTCCCAGGCGGCGGCGGTGGTCCGAACCGCGTTCAGCAGCAGGGGAATCCGGGGCAGCCCGGGGTTTCTGCGACCGGTGGTCTTCGTGCGGGCCGTGGCCGAACGCGCCTCATGGATGCCATGGGTGAACGCCTCGGTGGCCAACTGGCCGGCCGCGGCGGAGCCGGACGTGCACAGATCGGCGTACGACAGGACCGCGTCCCAGCACTCCGAGAACAGCGCGGCCTCGGCGGCGTCCTGGGGGGTAGGCAGGTCTGGCATGGGGGCTCCTGCGTCCACTGCTTTTGAGTGCAACGGCACACAACGCCCAACTCGCCTGTTTTCAGGGGGAGTTGGTGGCCGTTTCGACAACGGGCCAGAGCCTTTCACGGGTTCGACACAACTGACAAGCGACGTAGTCACATCGTGCGGTCGCGCGATCACAGAGGGACCCTGGGGCTCCGGTCGCCCCGAGTGTCGTACGGAACGGGGACCTGGCGGGACCGAACACTTCAACTTTCACAGGACCCGCCACTCCACCGCCCCACTCCACCGCCTCACTTCACCGCCCCACTTCACCGCCCCCGACTCGACCGCCGCGCGGTCCCCTGACCCACCGCTCCCCCGCACCGGGCGTGCGGCGGCCCGGACGTCGGGACGACGTCCGGGCCGGGCGGGTACGGACCGTGCGGGCCGTGTTCGGGGGCGTGGTGACGCCCGGGCTGCGCGTACGGGCGCAGGTCACGCCCAGGCTGCGCTCGGGGCGCGGGTCACGCCCGGGCGGCCGGCTCCTGGGCGGGCAGGCTGTCCATGAAGGAGCTGACGGAGAAGACCGCGCGGCCGGGACCGGGCTCGCCGTATCCGGGCGGCGACTGCAGCCCGAAGTCGTCCATCGTGGCGCGGTAGGCCTCCAGCAGACGGATGTGGTACTCCAGCGGCGCGCCCTGCGGGTTGGCCTTGCCCAGCGGCGTGGTCGGCTCCGGGCACCAGGTGGTGAAGCGGGGCGTGATGCCGTGCGACATGAAGAAGCGCAGGCCCTCGGTCGTCGAGGCGATGGCCTCGTCGACGGTCGTGAAGCCGAACGGCTCGGCCATCTCCACGCCCGCGACGAAGTTCGGGATCACGTTGCGCGCGCCGAAGACCTCGGCGGAGTCGAGGATGCGCCTGTGCCACTCGTCCCGGCCGACGTAGCGCTCCTTGCCGGGGCAGTACAGCTCGAACAGGCGGCGGTCCCACACCTCGTAGTTGGGGTGGTAGATCTGCACGCCGTAGTCCTTGAACCGCTGCACGTCGTCGCGCGGCAGGGCCTGGGCCACCACCTTGCCGATCCACCGTCCGGGGAACCGTTCCTCGATGGCCTTGGCGTAGTGCCCGTAGAAGTCGGCCTCGTCGCGCCCGGCGACCGTCTTGGTGATCGCGCCGCCGGTGAGGGTGTAGGCCGTCGACGCCTTGGCGGTGTCGTAACGGTCGATGATCTCCAGCGCTTCGAGGACCTCCTCGACGTCCTTCACCCCGGTGTACGGACGGCCGGCGGCCTTGTGCTGGCGCCAGTTGTGGTTGATGTCGCAGTACTGGCACTCCTCCTTGGCGCCGAAGTACTGGCAGACCCGGAAGACGGTGAGGTAGATCAGGTAGCCCCACTGGATCGTCGGGGCCACCTCCATCACGGACTTCCCGTTGGAGAGGGTGTGCCGGTAGTACTCGGGCATCGGCGGCACCCCGACGTCGGAGATCCGCTTCCCGTCCAGGTACAGCCCGAGGACGCCCTCGTCGTCGGCGGCGACGCGGTACGGCGAGGCGGGATTGACGCGCACGGACACCACGGTGCGCCGCAGGCCGTACGGGCCGCCGGTGAGGATGATCTCCTCGGGCGGGCGCCTGAGCGCGGCCTCGCCGAGCTCGGGCAGGGTGCCGTGGTCGAAGGAGAAGATGAAGTACGACTTCGGCTTGACCTCGCCGCCCTCGTTGTCGCTGAGGGCGGACGCGTCGAAGGCCACGCCCCCGCGGAGCAGGTCCTCCTTGATGACGGCTTCCCGCGGTACGTGCGGGAACCGCTCCATCAGATCCTCGACCAGCGCGGTGCGGCTGCCCATCCCGTTCTCCTCGCTCCCGACCTGCTTCGTCTGTCGTGTTCGACTCCTCACGGTATGCCCCCGCCCGGACATCGGCCGTGCCGGGTCCCCCGCGCCGCCCCGGGCCGCGACGGCGCCGGATCTCGTTTGCTCCGTCCGGGCGCCGCTGCGAGAGTCCTCGCCATGCCTTCCTTCACCACGTACGACGGGACCGAGCTGGCCTTCGAGACCCTTGGGGACGGCCCGCCGCTGGTGTGTCTGCCCGGCGGACCGATGCAGGACTGCGCGTATCTCGGGAACCTGGGCGGACTGTCCGCGCACCGGCGGCTGATCATGATGGATCCGCGCGGGACCGGCGGGTCGGCGATCCCGGCGGACCCCTCGTCGTACCGCTGCGACCGGCTGGTCGACGACGTCGAGGCCCTGCGCGGGCATCTCGGCCTCGACCGGATGGACCTGCTCGCGCACTCCGGCGGGACGAATCTGGCGGTGCTCTACGCACAGCGCCACCCGGAGCGCGTAGCGCGCCTCGCGCTGATCACCCCGAGCGTCCACGCCGTCGGGGTCGAGATCACTCCCGAGGTCCGACGGGCGACGGCGCTGCTGCGCCGGGACGAGCCGTGGTTCCCCGAGGCGTTCGCGGCGCTGGAGAGGATCGTCGCCGGACACGGGGACGCCGACACGTTCCGCGCCATCGCCCCCTTCTGGTACGGCCGTTGGGACGCGGCCGCGCGGGCGCACCGGGACGCGGAGGACGAGCACAGGAACCACGAGGCCGCGGCCCGCTATTCCGACGGCGCCTTCACCCCGGACGCCACCCGGGCGGCACTCGCCCGCCTGCCGTCCCCGGTGCTGGTGCTCGCCGGGGAGGTCGACCTGAACTCCCCGGCGCCCGCGATGGCCGAGGTCGCCGCCCTGTTCCCGCACGCCGAGCTGGTCGTCCAGGCCGGCGCCGGACACTTCCCGTGGCTCGACGATCCGCAGCGGTTCGTGGCGGCGGCGGAGACCTTCCTGGCCGGCCCCGCCCGCTGACCGTCCGACCCGCCCGCCGAGGCCCGGCCACCCGCCGGCAGCCGGGCCCCGACGGCAGGGGAAGGCCGCCGTCAGGCGGTCCGGTCCAGATCCTCCCGGTCGACCCGGAATTCCGGCGCCTTCCCGGACAGCAGGCGTGCGGCCTCCTCCAGCACGGTCAGGCCGAGGCGGGCGACCTCGTTGCCCTGCGAACCGGCCAGGTGGGGCGTGATGAACGCGTTCGGGAGGTCGTGCAGCGGGGAGTCGGCGGGCAGCGGCTCGGGATCCGTGACGTCGAGGATCGCGCTGACGTGCTCGGCGCGCAGCGCCTCGATCAGGGCGTCGTGGTCGACCAGGGAGCCGCGCGCGGTGTTGACGAGAACCGACCCGGCGGGCATCAGGGCGAGTTCGCGGCGGCCGATCAGATGCCGTGTCTCCGGGGTCTGCGGGGCGTGGACCGTGACGATGTCGCTGCCGGCGAGCAGTTCGTCGAGCGGCAGCAGGGGGACACCGAGCGCGGCCGCCCCGGCCTCGTCGACGTAAGGGTCGGCGAGGCTCACCGACAGGTCGAAGGGGCGGAGCAGTTCGATGAGGCGTCTGCCGATGCGGGAGGCGCCCACGATGCCGACGCGGCGGCCGAAGTTTCCGATGCCGGGGAGGATCCCGCCGTAGGGGAAGGCGCGTTCGGCGCGCAGGCGTTCCCGGTGGGCGAAGACGTCCTTGCCCGTGAGCAGGATCATGGCGAGCGTGTACTCGGCGACGGGCAGCGCGTTCGCGGCGGCGGCCGAGGAGACGACGATGCCGCGCTCCCACACCTCCGGTGTCGCGAAGCTCTTCACGGAACCGGCCGCGTGCAGTACGGCCCTGAGCTTCGGGGCCGCGTCGAGCGTGTCCGCGTCGAGCACGGGGCACCCCCAGCCGGTGATCAGGATCTCGGTGTCCGCGAGCCGGGCCCGTACGCGCGGATCGGTGAAGTCGCCCGCCACGAGCGAGGGATCGACGTCCACCCGCTCGCGCAGCCGGGCGAGGGTGTCCGGAGGGAAGATCCGCGGCACGTTCTCGGGGGTCATGGCGAACATCGCCACGGGACGCGCGGAGGGCGACTCCACTGGACGTTCGGGCAAGGAGGTGGCCTTCCGGTTCGGCGACGCCGAGGACAGCAAGCGCTCTCTACCGTAGATCGCGCCACGCGGGCGGGTCAACGGACCGGTGTGACGGCCGGGCGGACCGGCGGGGTACGTTTCGCCGGGTGACCCATGCACGGGCCACGTACAGCGACTTCCTGGGGAGGGACGACAGGGATGACCCTGACCAACTGGGCCGGCAACATCACGTACGCGGCCGAGGAGCTGCACCGGCCCCCCTCGCTCGACGCGCTGCGCGCGCTGGTCGCGGACAGCTCCCGCGTCCGGGTGCTGGGCAGCGGGCACTCGTTCAACGAGATCGCCGAGCCGGGCGCCGGCGGTGTCCTCCTGTCGCTGACCGCGCTGCCGCCCACGGTGGACGTCGACACGACGGCCCGTACGGTACGGGTCTCCGGCGGTGTCCGGTACGCCGAACTCGCCCGCCGGGTGCACGAGCACGGACTCGCGCTGCACAACATGGCCTCGCTGCCGCACATCTCGGTGGCGGGATCCGTCGCCACCGGCACCCACGGGTCCGGGGTCACGAACGGATCGCTCGCCGCCGCCGTACGCGAGGTCGAGCTGATCACGGCGGACGGCTCCTCCCTGGTGATCGGCCGTGGCGAGGAGCGGTTCGGCGGCGCCGTCACCTCGCTGGGCGCGCTCGGTGTGGTCACCGCGCTCACCCTCGACCTGGAACCGGACTTCGAGGTGAGCCAGCACGTGTTCACCGAACTGCCGCTGGAAGGACTGGACTTCGAGGCGGTCGCGGCCTCCGCCTACAGCGTGAGCCTGTTCACCGACTGGGGCCGCCCCGGTTTCCGGCAGGTGTGGCTCAAACGGCGCACGGACCGGCCGTCGCCGGACTTCCCGTGGGCGGCTCCGGCGACCGAGGCCATGCATCCGGTGCCGGGCATGCCCGCCCGCAACTGCACCGAGCAGCTGGGGGTCCCGGGGCCCTGGCACGAGCGGCTGCCGCACTTCCGGGCCGAGTTCACCCCGAGCAGCGGGGCCGAGCTCCAGTCGGAGTATCTGCTGGCCCGCTCGGACGCGACGGCGGCGCTGCACGCGCTGGACGCGATCCGCGGGACGATCGCGCCCTTGCTCCAGATCTGCGAGGTGCGGACCGTGGCCGCCGACGACCAGTGGCTGAGTCCGGCCTACGGCCGGGACACCGTGGCGGTGCACTTCACCTGGATCGAGGACACCGCGGCCGTCCTGCCGGTGGTACGCCTGGTCGAGCGGGCGCTGGAGCCGTTCGGGCCGCGGCCGCACTGGGGCAAGGTCTTCACGGTGCCGTCGGCGGTGCTGCGCGAACGGTCGCCGCGGCTGGACGGGTTCAGGGCGCTGGCCGGCGAGCTCGACCCGGCGGGCACGTTCACCAACGCCTTCGTGCGGGACTTCCTCCACCCGGCCGTCTGACCTTCCTCCCCCTTCCTCCACCCCATTTCCTAACCCCTTGTCGAAAGTCCCCGACGGGCCGTAGCCTGGCGCGGCGCCGGGGCCGGGCAACCGGTGCGCGGGAGCGAGGGGAGCCCCATGAAGCGCGGCACATCACGCGACATCCGCACCGCGAACCGGTACGAGGTGCTGCGCCAGATCATCGCCGAATCCCCGACCTCGCGGCAGGAGCTGGCGGCGGCGACCGGGCTCAGTCTGGCCACGGTCGCCACGCTCGTCGGTGAGCTGCTCGACCTCGGGATGCTGACCGAGGTCGGGTTCGAGGACTCGGCGGGCGGCCGTCCCCGGGGGCTGGTGGCGGTCAACGCGGCCGGGGGCGCCCTCATCGGTGTCGACATCGCGGAGACGTACGTCCGTGTCGAGCTGTTCGACCTGGCCCTGAACGTGCTGGCCCGCGCCGACGAGGACATGCGCCCCGGCGAGAGCCGCCCGGAGCAGGTCGTCGGGCATGTCGCGGCCGCCGTCGGCTCGGTGGTCGCGCAGGCCGGGGTGGAGGGTGCCCGGGTCCTGGGCGTGGGCGTCAGCGTCCCGGGGCAGGTCGACCGCGACACCGGGATCGCGGAGTACGCGCCCAACTGGGACTGGCACGACGTGCCGTTGCTCGAACTGCTCGCGGAGCACATCGCCTATCCGCTGTACCTCGACAACCCGCTGCGCGCGTGTGCCGTCGCCGAGCTGTGGTTCGGCGCGGCCCGTGGACGCGGTGACGCCGTCGTGGTCAATCTGGGTACGGGCGTGGGCGCCGGTCTCGCGCTCGGCGGCGGGCTGCACCGGGGGGTCAGCAACAGCGCCGGCGAGTGGGGCCACACCACCCTCGTGCTGGACGGCCGGCCGTGCCACTGCGGCAACCACGGCTGCGTGGAGACGTACGTCGGGGCTCCCGGGATCATGCTGAACCTGCGGGAGCTGAGCCCCGGGAGCGCCCTGCTGCACCCGGAGGACCAGACCGCCACGATCGACGCCCTCGCGTCGGGTGTCGCCGCGCAGGACCCGGTCGCCCTCGAGGTCGTGCGCGCCACCGCCCGTTATCTCGGCGCCGGGATCTCCGACCTGGTCAATCTGCTCAACCCCGAAGTGGTCGTGCTGAGCAGTTGGGTCGCGGCCGCGCTCGGGGAACCGCTGCTGCGCGACGTGCGCGAGGCCGTCGCCCGGCACGCGCTGCGGCGTCCGCTCGCGGCCACGGAGATCGTCCTCTCCCCCATCCCGACGGACCCGGTCTGCCTGGGCGCCGCCACGTTCGCCCTCGAAGGCGCGCTCCAGTCGGTCGGCCAGCGGCCGGCCAGGCGGACCGCCCCCGCCAGGAGCCGTACAGCGCCTCCGGCGTGAGCGCCGGAGGCGCCCCCAACGGTACGACCTGATCCAAGTACCGCGATATCGCGGCGAGTTGACCGGTCACGATCCGCCGCCCCGGTGTCACAGGACCCGTGGCGTCCGGTATCCCGAACCTCCGGCAACGCTTCACGCCGACTTCGTCCAACCCCTTGCCGAAGCCTTAGCGGAAGGTTAACGTCCCGCACCGCACGGCCCGTTCGAGCCGCGGTCGCCCGCGGCCGGCACGCACAGCGCACTCAAACCGCCCACAAGACAAGGACGTCACCATGTCGGCATTGAGCAGCAACTGGGACCGTCGATCCGTACTGCGGGCCGCCGCCGGCCTCGCCGCCCTCGGGCCGCTGGCCGCCTGCGGCGGCAACAACGGGCGTTCCGGGGGCGGGGGTTCGCAGGAGCTGGTCCAGTACTTCCATGCCTACGGGGAGGCGGGCACCGAGCAGGCCGTCAAGAAGTACGCGAAGGCCTACGACAAGGCGCAGGTGACCACGCAGTGGATCACGGGCAGCGACTTCGAGAGCAAGCTGTTCGCCTCGCTGCTCACCGAGAACGCGCCCGACGTCTTCGAGTTCCACCCGCAGATCCAACTGGTCAAGAGCGGCCAGGTGGCGGACCTGAGCGACATCGTGGGTCCGGTCAAGGACGACTTCAACCCGGCCGACATCGCCTCGCACACGGTCGACGGGAAGATCTACGGCGTCCGCATGATCGACGACCCCCAGTTCTTCTTCTACCGGCCCTCCCTGCTGGAGAAGGCCGGCGTCAAGGTACCCACCACGCTCGACGAACTCATCGAAGCGGCAGCGAAGTTGACGACCGGCAAGGTCAAGGGCCTGTTCATCGGCAACGACCTGCACGCGGTCATCAACCCGATGATCTGGTCCGCGGGCGCCGACACCCTCGACGACAAGAACCAGATCGCCTACCACACCGAGGGGGTCAAGGAGGGACTGACGGCGATGCGGAAGCTCTTCACCAGCGGCCACCTGCTCCTCGACGCCCCCGCCGACTACTGGGACCCGTCGGCGATCAACCAGGGCCTGTGCGCGATGCAGTTCTGCGGGATGTGGGCGATGCCGCAGATACAGAAGGCGCTCGGCGACGACATCGGGGTCTTCCCCTTCCCGAAGGTCACCGACGCGGGCAAGCCGTCCGTCTACAACGGCGGCTGGTCGATGTTCGTCAACGCCAAGAGCGGACACGTCGACCTGGCCAAGGAGTACGTGAAGTGGCTCTGGATCGACCAGAAGAAGTACCAGGAGGACTGGTCGCTGTCGTACGGCTTCCACATCCCGCCGCGTTCCTCGCTCGCCGCCTCCGCCACCAAGCTCAAGTCCGGCCTGCCCGCCGAGGGAGTCGAACTCTTCGGCCGGTACGGGCACTTCGACAACATCGGCTGGACCCAGTCCATGATCACCGCGCTTGAGGACGTCTTCGCCGACTCTGTCCGCAAGGACGGCGATCCGGAGGCCGCGCTCGACAAGGCGGACGTGACCGTCGACCGCGAGCTGAAGAAGCTCTTCGGATAGACCGGCGGACGGACCCCGACATGTCGACCACCACGTCGCACGAAGTCCCGCGCTCCGCCCCGGCTGGCGCCACAGCGGCCCGGCCCCGGCGGTTCCGGCGGGACGGCGGCACCGTCAACTTCTGGCTCTTCACCGGCCCCTTCCTCATCGGCCTGATCGTCTTCGTGTACGTGCCGATCGGCTGGAGCCTGTGGCTGAGCTTCTTCGAGGCACGCTTCACCGTCACCCCCGACACGTTCGTCGGCTTCGACAACTACCGGCAGATGCTGGAGAACGGCGACTTCACCGGCTCGCTGGTGACGTTCACCGTCTTCGCCGCCTTCATCGTGCCGCTGACCTGGGCGCTCTCCCTGACCCTGGCGCTGATGGTGAACCGGCTGCGGTTCATGCGGGCGTTCTTCCGGTCGGTGTTCTTCCTGCCGACCGCGTGCAGCTACGTCGCCGCCTCGCTGATCTGGAAGATGTCCATCTTCAGCGGGGTCCGCTTCGGTCTGATGAACACCGTGCTCGGCTGGTTCGGGGTCGAGAACATCGCCTGGCTGGCCGACCCCGATCCGCCCTGGTACTGGCTGGTCATCGTGAGCGCGCGGCTCTGGCTCCAGGCCGGCTTCTACATGATCCTCTTCCTGGCCGCCCTGCAGAACATCCCGCCGGAGCTCTACGAGGCCGCCGCGATCGACGGTGCCGGTCCCGGCTGGCAGACCTTCCGCCACATCACCCTGCCGCAGCTGCGGGCCACCTCGACGGCCGTGATCCTGCTGCTCCTCGTGGCCGCCTACCAGGCCTTCGACGAGTTCTTCAACCTGCTGTCGAAGACCACCTGGGGCCGGCCGCCGCTCGTCGAGCTGTACTACACGGCGCTGGGCCAGGCGCAGGACTACGGAGCGGGCAGCGCGGGCGCGGTCATCCTCACCCTGCTGATCTGCGTGGTGACCCTGCTCCAGGGCACGTTCATGGGATTCGGACGCGGGGAGAGGGCCGAATGACCGCCGTCACACCGAACCGCGGAACCCAGGCCGCAGCGCCCGGGAGGCGCCGGCGGACCGGCCGGGGCGGGGCCCTCGGCAGCACCGGCCTGTACATCGCCACCGGGGTCGCCGGCCTGCTCTTCCTGGTCCCCTTCTATCTGCTCGTGCGCAACGCCCTGTCCACCGACGCCGCCATCACCGGCGAGAACTGGCAGTTCTTCCCCACTGACCTCGAATGGGGCAACATCGGCGAGCTGTTCGACGACCCCACCGTCCCCTTCGCCCGCTCCCTGTGGAACTCCGCCGTCGTCGGAGTGCTGCACACCCTCGGCACCCTGCTGGTCTGCTCGCTCGCCGGCTACGGCCTCGCGCGGATCCCGTACCGGCACGCCGACAAGGTCTTCTACGCGGTGCTGGTCACCCTGATGGTGCCCTCCGCCGTGACCTTCGTGCCGAGCTTCGTGCTCGTGTCGTCGCTCGGCTGGGTGGACAGTCTTCGCGGCCTCATCATTCCGGGGCTTTTCAGCGGTTTCACGTGCTTCCTCTTCCGGCAGTACTTCTTGGGGTTCCCGAAGGAGCTGGAGGAGGCGGCGCGCATGGACGGACTCGGCTACTGGGGCGCGTACTGGCGCGTCGTCGTGCCCAACTCCCTCAACTTCTTCGCCGCGATCGCGACCATCACGTTCATCAGCGGCTGGAACGCCTTCCTGTGGCCGCTGGTCATCGGCCAGGACCCCGACGCCTGGACCGTCCAGGTCGCGCTGTCCTCGTACATGACGAACCAGACCGTCAACTTCCATCTGATCTTCATGGCCACGGCCATTTCCATCCTGCCCCTGGTGTTCGTGTTCCTCTTCCTCCAGCGCTGGCTGGTCCAGGGAATCGCGCAGACCGGCATCAAGGGCTGAGCTAGGAGACGCATGTCTTTCCGCACCGCCGAAGGAGCACCCGCCTCTCCCCCGTCACCCACCGATCACGTCGAGGACGTCTCCCCCGGCGACGGCGTCCTTCCGCCCCGCGCCTGGTACGCGGCCTCGGACGCCCGCTCCCTCTCCCTGAACGGGGACTGGGACTTCCGCCTCTCGCCCACCGTCGACGCCGAGGACGACTCGTTCGCGGCCGAGGGGTACGAGCCCGCGGGCTGGGCCCGGGTGGAGGTCCCCGGCCACTGGGTGCTGCAAGGTCACGGATCGCCGATCTACACCAACCACCTCTACCCGTTCCCCGTCGACCCGCCGCGGGTACCGACCGAGAACCCGACCGGCGACCACCTGCGCCGCTTCGACCTGCCCTCGGACTGGCCCGCGGACGGCGGTACGGTCCTGCGCTTCGACGGGGTCGAGTCCTGTGCCCGGGTCTGGCTGAACGGCACGGACCTCGGCGTGTTCAAGGGCTCGCGGCTGCCGCACGAGTTCGCCGTGGGCCATCTGCTGAAGCCGGGCGGCAACGTGCTCGCGGTCCGGGTGCACCAGTGGTCGGCGGGCTCCTACCTGGAGGACCAGGACCAGTGGTGGCTGCCGGGCGTCTTCCGCGATGTCACGCTGCTGCACCGCCCGCCGGGCGGCGTGCTCGACTTCTTCGTGCACGCCTCCTACGACCACCACCAGGGCCTGGGGACCCTGCGCGTCGACTCCGACGTCGACGGCCGGGTCCTCGTGCCCGCCCTGGACGTCGATGTCGCGACCGGGACACCGGTCACCGTCCCGGTGCTGCCCTGGACCGCCGAGACACCCCGGCTGTACGACGGCGAACTGGTCACCGAGGGCGAGCGCGTCCCGCTGCGCGTCGGCTTCCGCACGGTCGAACTCGCGGACGGTCTGATCAAGGTGAACGGCACGGCCGTGCTGTTCAAGGGCGTCAACCGGCACGAATGGCATCCGGAGAAGGGCCGCGCCCTCGACCCGGAGACCATGCTCGCCGACGTGCTGCTGATGAAACGGCACAACATCAACGCCGTGCGCACCTCGCACTACCCGCCGCACCCCGCCTTCCTCGACCTGTGCGACACCTACGGCCTGTGGGTCATCGACGAGTGCGACCTGGAGACCCACGGTTTCACCGAACAGGCCTGGCGCGACAACCCCGTCGACGACCCCCGCTGGACACCCGCGCTGCTCGACCGGGCCGCACGCATGGTCGAACGCGACAAGAACCATCCGTCGGTCGTCCTCTGGTCCCTCGGCAACGAGGCCGGTACCGGGCGCGGCCTCACCGCGATGGCCGAGTGGATCCGCGGCCGCGACGGTTCACGGCTCATCCACTACGAGGGCGACCACGACTGCCGTGACACGGACGTCTACTCACGCATGTACGCCGATCACGCCGAGGTCGAACGGATCGGCCGGCACCAGGACGACGGCGGACTGAAACGGCGTCAGCTTCCCTTCGTCCTCTGCGAGTACGGACACGCGATGGGCAACGGCCCCGGCGGCATCGCCGACTACCAGCGCCTGTTCACCTCGTACGAGCGTCTTCAGGGCGGCTTCGTCTGGGAGTGGATCGACCACGGCATCCGGGACGGGCGTCACGGGTTCGCCTACGGAGGGGACTTCGGCGAGGAGCTGCACGACGGGAACTTCGTGTGCGACGGACTCGTCTTCCCGGACCGGACACCGTCCCCCGGGCTCGTCGAGTACAAGAAGGTGATCGAGCCCGTCCGCATCGACGGCGGGGACTCCTTCTCCCCGCCCGGTGAGCGCCGGGAAGCCGTCGCGGGCTGGGACGGCACCGTGCGCGTCACCAACGGGTACGACTTCGCGGACCTCTCCGGCCTGGCCTTCGAGTGGTCGTACCAGGTCGACGGCGAGACCGTCGAGTCGGGCCCGCTCACGGTGCCCGCGCTGGCACCGGGCCGGTCGGCCGACGTCAAACTCCCGGCACCGCCCGTGGATCCGCGCGGCGCCGGGGCACAGTGGACGGTCCGGGCCGTACTGGCCGGGGAGACGGCGTGGGGACCGCGCGGCCATGTCGTCGCCTGGGCCCAACTGCCCGTGGCGGAGCCCACGTCGCCGGCCGTCGCGCCGTCCGCGGTTCCGGTCCGCGGCGAACGGGTGACCGTCCTCGGACCGGGCAGCTTCGACAGCCGCACCGGGGCGCTGCTGGCCCTCGGCGGGATCGAGGTCACCGGCCCCCGGCTCGACGTGTGGCGCGCCCCCACCGACAACGACAACGGCGCGCACTGGCAGCCGGACGCCCGGCACGGCCCGCTCTGGCGCGCGCTGGGCCTGCACCGGATGCGGCACCGCCTGGACACGGTGGAGGCGGGCGACGACTCCCTGACCGTACGCACCCGGGTGGCGCCCGCGGCCCGGGACGTGGGCCTGCGCACGGTGTACCGCTGGACCTCCGACGGCACACGGCTGCGGCTGACCGTGTCCGTGGCGCCGGAGGGCCGGTGGGAACTGCCGCTGCCCCGACTCGGCGTCCGGCTCGGTCTCCCGGGCTCCGCGGACCGGGTGACCTGGCTCGGCGGTGGCCCCGGAGAGGGATACCCGGACACCAGGACGGCCTCGATGAACGGGCGTTGGGAGTCGACGGTCGACGCGATGCAGACGCCCTACGTGCGCCCGCAGGAGAACGGCGCCCGTCCGGACGTCCGCCGGGCCGAGATCGGCGGACTGCGGATCGAGGGCGACCCGGCCTTCTGGTTCACCGCGCGCCGCTGGACGACCGAGGAACTGGACGCGGCCGGCCATCTGACGGATCTGCGCCCCGGTGGCACGGTCTGGGTCAACCTCGATCACGGCCAGCAGGGCATCGGTTCCCAGTCGTGCGGTCCCGGTGCCCTTCCGCAGTACCAGCTGTGGGCCGCCCCGGCGGAGTTCTCGTTCGTGTTCTCCGTGATCCGGGGCTGAGGCCCGCGGGCCGGGCGTGGCCGGACGGCTCTCCCCAGCCGTCCGGCCGCACCCGTCAGTGGTCGGCGCAGCAGGGTGTCGGGTCCGGGACCTCGAAGGGCACCAGGGTGCCGCCGGCGGCCGGCATCGCCACGAGGACGAGCCGGCCCTCGCGCCACTCGGGGCGGACGTGGTCGCGGGTGACCAGCCGCGCCTCCATGGCGGCCCCTTCGGGCGAGCCGAGCACGGCGACCTGGTCCACCGCGGAGACCTCCAGCAGCCGTGTGACGGTCAGGGCACCGGTCAGGGCGTCGACTCCCGGGTACAGGACGGCACGGCCGCCCGTGCGCGCCCTGTGTTCGGCGGCCGCGTGGGCGGCTCCGGCCGCGAGTTCCTCGGCCCCGTGCCGGTCTCCGCCGAAGGCGGCACCCAGGAGGGTGCCGGGCCCGCCGGAGCCGTTCTCCGTGAGCCACCGCCAGGCCGCACGGGCGGCCCGCTCCGACGGCACGGCGAAGGACAGCGCCGTGTGCGGCCGCCGCCCGTCCCGTACGTGGTGCGTGCAGCCCAGCGCGTCCGCGGGCAGGCCGAGTTCCGCGGCGAGCGAGCGCAGCAGATGGTCGGCCTCCCGCAGGGCACCCGTATGACCGGTGTCGACTCCGACGACGTACGGCTCGCTCACGACGGGAGGACCCACACCGGGTTGGAGTAGAACCACAGGTCCTTCCACGGGTCGGCGTCACCGAGGACGTCCACGGCCGGGCCCGCCGGGTCGACCGAGGCGCCCCGCAGACCGACGGCGGAGCGGTTGCCGTCGGTGCCGCGCAGCCGGACGTACACCGGGCGGTCGACGGCGCCGAGGTCGTAGGTGAGCCGGACCGTGCCGGCCGACTTGTTCACCTCGTAGGACTTGGCGACCCGCGCGGTGGGGGCGGTGAGCGTGTCCCGGTCGGAGGCCGCGCCCGTGACATCGCCCTGGACGACGTCGACGCGAGCCAGCTTGGGCACGAAGCCCGCCCAGTTGGGGCCGCCGGCCAGTCCGATGTCCACGGTCAGCGTGACCCGGGTGCCCTTGCGCACGTGCAGGGCGCCGCCGAGGGTGGCCCAGCGTCCGCCGCCGGAGACCCGCGCGTCGAGACCGCTGATGAGCTGCCCGTGGTCGACCCAGACCCGGCCGGCGCGGATGCCGTCCATCACGGCCGCGTAGGAGAAACCGTCGGAGCCCACGTGCGTACGGCTGTACTGGCCGGGCCAGTAGTCGCCCTGGGTGGTGTCGATCTTTCCGCCGTAGACCGGGTCGGTGTGCCTGCCGTTGGCGGTGAAGTCGCTGTCCGGTCCGCCGCGTACGGCGGTGTCCGTGTAGACCTGGTGGGAGTCGGAGTTGGCGGTGATCCACCAGGGCTTGCCCTCGGCGAGGAGGCTGTCCCACAGACCGCCGACGGTGGCCGTCATCCAGTCGAAGCCGCCCCAGGTGCGGTAGCTCTCCAGCGGGTAGCCGGCGAAGGAGGCGGCGCTCGGGCTGTTGTCGTAGATGCCACGGGCCCGGCCCATGCCGAGCGGCGTGGCGAGACCGGCGGCCTGGTGGCCCGGGGCGCCTTCGAAGCCGACGGCGATCTGGCGGCCCGGGGCGGTGGCGTCGCGCCAGCCGCGGATCTCGTGCGGCGAGTCGACACCGCGCCGCGCCGGGTGGTTGGCGAGCATCAGGGCGTCCTTCACCTTGCGCCGTTCGACCTGCTGCGCGAGGAAGTTGAGGCCCGCGATGGCGAGCGCCTCGTTGGCGGGCGTCGAGTCGGAGGCGCCCTTGACGCTGCCGTCGTAGTCGGTCTCGAACTGCTTGAGGACCGCGACCTCGTTGCGGCCGGGGTGGACGAAGACGGTGCCGTGCTCGGCGGCCGGGATGTTCCATTCGAGGCCCTGGAAGACGAGGGTGTCCCCGTAGGCCTCCCGGGCCGCCCGGATGTCCGGGTTGACCTTGTCCACACCGATCCTGGCGTGGGTCTCGCTGCCGTGGTCGGTGATGACCATCCAGTCCAGGCCGTGCGCGGCGCCCTGCCGGACCTGGTCACGGACGCGGTACTTGCCGTCGCTGCTGTACTGGGTGTGGATGTGGTGGTCTCCGGCGAGCCACAGGAAGCCGTTCTTTCTCCGGCCGCCCGTGGAGGCGTACGCGGGGGTGGCGGCCCCCTGCGCGAGGACGCCGGCGGCGGCGAGGCCGGCGCCGAGCAGTCCCGCGCGGCGCAGCAGGGAGCGGCGCGACCGCTGCTCGGGGGTGAGGGCCTCGTCGGGCACGGCGGTGTCGAAGGCGGCGGGCAGCGTGGTGCCCGTGCCCTCGTGGCCGTGCGGGTGGTGATGGTGATGCCCGTGCTCGTGTCCGTGCGTGTGGCCCATGACCGCCTCCTGAATCCCGCCCCGCCCCTGCGGACGCGTCATGAGGAGGTTCGGGGCGGAGCATGAACGGCGGGCGGCCCCCTCGTGTTCGTGGGGCGACCTGGAACGGTCAACTGGCTTTATCTATAGGCCTGTTGCTCCACACCCTGTCCGTTGCGTCACGAATTCCGCGGAGTCGGCGACCATGCGGGACTAGGCTTCTGCCTGGGTTTCCCAGGAAAAGTTCCGTGGCTGAAAGGTGGTCCTCATGGCTCGTGCCGGACTCACGACCGAGCGGGTCGTGCTGGCGGCGGCCGATCTCGCGGACGAGATCGGCTTCGAGAACGTCACGGTGGCCGCGCTGGCCCGGCGGTTCGGGGTGAAGGACGCGAGCATGTACGCGCATGTGAGGAACGTCCGGGAGCTGCGCGAGCGCATGGCGCTGCTCGCGTCCGGCGAGATGATCGACAGGATCGCCACCGCGGTGGCCGGACGGGCCGGAAAGGACGCCCTCGTCGCCTTCGCCGACGCCTATCGCGCCTACGCGCTGGAGCGGCCCGGCCGCTACCGGGCCACCCACACGCAGCCCGGCCCGGCCCTGGTCGCGGAGCGGCCGGAGTACCGCCGCACGGCGGAGGTCACCGCCGAGGTCACCTATGGAATGCTCCGCGCCTACGGTCTGTCCGAGCCCGATCTGACCGACGCCGTGCGGCTGTTGCGCAGCACGTTCCACGGTTACTGCGCTCTTGAGGCCATCGGCGGATTCGGCGCCCCGCGCTCCGTGGAGACGTCCTGGAGACACGCGCTGGACGCACTGCACGTGACCCTGGAGAACTGGCCGCGCGCCGAGGACGGGCAGCACGGCTGACCCCCTCGGCGCTCACGGCGTGGCGCGCCGGGTCCCCGCGTCGGGCAGGTCCTAGAGCAGCCCCAGATCGCCCAGTTCCTTGTGCAGGTCCGCGCGCGGGTTGGCGGGGTCCGGGTTCGGGGCGCGGCGGGCGGGAGATCCTCCGCCGTCGGAGCGGGTGGGCGGCAGGGGGCGGGGGCGACGGTCGCGGAAGAGCCAGGCGCCGGCCAGGCCGCCGATCAGACCGCCGAGGTGGCCGAGCCAGCTCACCCCGGGTGTCCCGGGTACCGCGACGGTGAGCATGTAGGCGAAGGACGCCGCCATGACGACACCGATCAGGGTGTCGATCAGGTGCCGGTCGAAGATCCCGCGGACCACGACGTAACCGAAGTAGCCGAAGATCAGGCCGCTCGCGCCCACCGTCTCCACATGGCCTCGTTCGAAGAACCACACCACGAGCCCGCTGGTCGTCGCCACCAGCAGGCTCAGTCCGAGAAAGCGGACCACACCGCGGTAGGCGGCCAGGAATCCGAAGACGAACAGCGGGCCGGAGTTGCTCTCGATGTGCGCCCAGCTCCAGTGCAGGAAGGGCGCGCTGAGTATGTCGGGCAGTGTGCCGATGTCGCCCGACACCAGACCGTAGTCCCGCGAGAACGCGTAATCGTCGGCGTAGTTGGCCAGTTGCACCAGCCAGACGATCGCCAGGAGACCGAACATCACGAAGAACGCCTTCCGCGCCTCCGCGATCATCTGCTCCGCGTTCACCGGGCCGCTGTCCGCTCCGCCGCCCCGGCCCTCGTCCGGACCACCCATGACACACCCCCCTGCACCGGCGGATCCGTTTCCGCCTCACTCCGAACTCTAGGGAATGCCGGTGCCGTCGCCGCCGTTCAGGGGGACGATTCCGCCGCTGCCGTCGAACCGGAAGCACGCCGTTCCTCCCGCGGCCCAGATCACCGTCACGTCGTACGCTCCGGACCCCGTGTCCTCGGGCGTCGTCACCCGCACGGACACCAGGTCCGTGAGCGGGAGCGGGTCCCGGTCGGCCGTGAGGCGGACGAGCGCGACGAAGAGGGACGGGCCGTCCCCGGTGACGCCCTCCCCCGCTCCCGACAGGCCGTGCACGGGCAGGAGTTCGGAACGCGCGCCGTCCCGCGCGGCCCAGCCCGTGATCCGTACCGCCGTCCCGGGGTCCGCGCCCGACACCAGGTGGGCCCGGACCTCCACGGCCCCCCGCGCGACCACGAGGCAGCAGGCCTCGACGCCCTCCGAGACGGTGTGCCGGGACGCCGCCCAGCCCTCACCGACGCCGAGCGGCACGATCCGCGTCCGGCCCGCGCCGGCACCGACGATCACGCTGTTGTCGTACGACGGTGAGGGCGCCGTCACCGTCGAGTAGGCGAGCCGCGTGTAGTAGGGGTCGTAGCGGACGTCCTCGCTGCCGTGGTTGTGGAGGCGGACCAGTCCGTCCGAACGTGTCGACTGGAGCAGCCAGTTGGGCGGTCCGACCGGGGTGACGGCGTCGGCGCGTTCCGCCGGGCCCGGTTCCTCCGTGGCCGTCCAGACCTCGTGCTCCGGGGGCAGCAGCAGGGCGACGAAGGCCTTGCTCGCCCAGTACGGCGAGGCGGGGCCGGAGTAGTGCTGGAGGATCGCCTCGTCGGGCCCGTGCCAGCCGAGGGTGAGCAGTCCGGCGCCGTCCACCGCGCCCCGGTCGAGGAAGTAGCCGAGGGCGCCGGAGGCGAGGCGCCGGGTCTCGCCCGGGGACAGGGGCGTGCGGCCGGTGAGCGCGCCGAGCCACAGGGGGGCGGTGGCCGCGAAGCGGTAGGTGAGCGAGCGGCCTTGGAGCATCGGCGCGCCGTCACCGCCGAACAGGCGGGCGTAGTAGCCGAGATGGGCCTCCAGGCGGCCGGCGTACAGGTCGAGCAGCCGGGCGTCGTCCGCCAGCCAGGCGTGCAGCACCGGATAGAGGTGCATCGCCCAGCCGTTGTAGTGGTCGAACTTGCGCCCGTGGCCGTCGGTGTACCACCCGTCCCCGAGATACCACTGCTCGATGCGCTCCAGGCCGCGGTCGATCGCGGCGCGCGACGCCTCGGGCTCGTAGCCGACCTCCTGGAGGAAACCGCCGACCGTCACCGGGAACAACTCCCAGTTGCAGGACCAGGGTTCGGCCGTCAGCGCGTCACCGAGCCATGTGGCGGCCCGTTGCCGCACGCCGTCGTCCAGCCGGTCCCACAGCAGGGGCCGGGTCAGCCGCAGCGCGAGCGCGATCGAGGCGGCCTCGACGAGTGGCTGGCTGCGGTCCTCCACCCGGGGCCAGACGCCCGCCGTTCCGGCGGCCAGTCCCCGCGCGTACCGCTCCAGGACCTTCTCGTCACGGCGGAAGCCCGCCAGCAGCAGCGTACGGGCGTAGCCCTCCAGGCCGTCGGAGAGTCTGCCCGCGCTGCTCGTGCGGTCCCGGGGGAAGTGGTAGAGGGCCTGGTCGTCGGTGGCGTACGGGGCGACCGCGGCGAGCAGGGCATCGGCGGTCGCCTCCCAATGGGCGCGGGTGCGGCCGGTGTACGGGCTGAGGGAGCGGTCCTCGGCGGGTTCGACGGGCATCTCAGGGGCTCCCTGTCCGGGCCGGGCCGGGCGTCTCGCGCGCCGGGTGTCCGGCGGGTGGCCGGGGTGGATACCTGGGGCGCCCCGGTTCCGGTCGGGACGCCCCAGGGGCTCATCCCACCCTCACCAGGGCCCTCGGCACCAGACGCAGGGCGAGGAGTTCGTCGCGGACCAGGGCCGCGTACACCGTGGCGCCGTGCACCGAGGTGTGGGTGTTGTCCCGCTTCTCGTCGTAGAGGTAGATCGCCTTGGAGCCCTCGACGCCCAGCGACTCGACGAGGGCCTTGGTCTTCGCCGTGAGGTCGACGAGCGGCACGTTCTCGGCGGCGGCGACCGAGCGCACGACGGCCGGGTGGTCCACGCCCAGGCCGTTCACCAGCAGCGCGGTGCCGTTGTCCAGGGTGCCGTCCGCGTTGAACCAGCGGCGGACGACCGGTGTGACGAGGACGGGGTCGCCGCCCCGCGCGCGGACCCCCGCGACCAGCGTCTCGAGGTTCGCGCGGTAGGTCGCCTCGTCGGTCGTCTTGTCGTTGTGGGCGAGCTGGATGAGCACCAGGTCGCGTTCGCGGATCAGCGTCCGGACCGTCGGGAAGAGCGCCGGGTCGGCGAGGTAGGTGACCGTACTCTCCCCGGAATCGGCGTGGTTGGCGACCGAGAGGCCCTTCCTGAAGTACTGCGGCAGTTGCTGGCCCCAGCCGGAGTACGGGTCGCCGGGCTGGTCGCAGACGGTCGAGTCGCCGACCAGGAAGATCTGCCGGGTGCGCGTGCGACCGTCCTCCCGCCGGCCGGGACCGTGTCCGCCGGGGAGGGCGGGGGTCACCCGGATGCCGGAGAGCGCGGGCGCCGAACCGCCGATGACCAGGTCCAGGCCGGGGGTGCCCGCGGGGCCGGTCGGCTCGCCCTCGGGGGTGCGGACGTCGACGGTGAAGGCGCGCGTCACCGGCCGGCCCGCCTCGGTGGTGGTCTCGGGGAGCAGGGAGCGGCGGGTCTCGCCGCCGATGGACGTACTGGCCGCGGCGGGTCCGCCGAGCAGCACGCTGACGTCGTACGTGCCGGGCGGGACGTCGAAGTGGCAGGCGGTCGCCGTGCAGTTCTCCGTGCCCGGGCCGGGGCGCCCCGCCTGGGCCCGGGCCGGACCGGCCGACAGGGCACCGGCGGCGGCCAGCGCCAGCAGCGGCACGGCGATGGTGAGGCGTCTCATGGGCGGCTCCTCCGGCAGGACATCGGGACAGCGGAACAGCGGGACAGCAGGGCGACGGGCGATGGAACGCGGAGCGACAAGGCGAGAAAGCAAGAAAGCGACAGGACGGTGCGGCAGGACGGTACCGCTCACGGGCAAGCGCTTTCTAGAGTGCGGCCGAATTTCATACGACTGCCAACTTCCCCTCGACGAAAGCTCTTTCGCGATGACGCTTCAACTGTCACTCTGCGAAACACCCGCACCTCCCCGCTCCCGAAGGAGGCACCCCCATGTCCGGATCCCTGAACAGGCCTGTCCGCCGCCGCGCCTTCGTGCTCGGCGGCGCTGCCGCCGCCGGCACCGCGGCCCTCTCCGGGCCGCTCGCCACCGCCGCGTCCGCAGCCTCCTTCGGCTGGAGCGACGACGGCTCGAACTACGTCGTCGACACCGGCGCGAACCTCGTGTTCAAGGTGAGCAGGACGAACGGAGACCTGACCTCGCTGGTCTACCGGGGCACCGAGTACCAGGGCTACGGCGGCAAGAACTCGCACGTCGAATCCGGCCTCGGCGGCTCCACCGTGACGATCAGACAGTCCGGCACGACGATCCTGATCTCCGTGGCCTACGGCACGCTCAAGCACTACTACGCGGCCCGCAGCGGTGAGAACAACATCTACCTGTGGACGAACAAGGCCGACACCTCCGTCAGCGCGACGCGCTACATCGTGCGGGTCAAGGCCGGTCTGTTCCTCAACGACGAGCCCGATTCCTCCACTTACGCGCCGACCGTCATCGAGGCCGCGGACGTGTTCGTGAAGCCGGACGGGCAGACCCGCTCGAAGCACTACGCGAAGCGCCGTGTCATCGACTACTCCGCGATCGGCTGGACCACCGGAAGCGTCGGGCTGTACGTCGTCCGCTCCAACCACGAGAAGGCCTCGGGCGGCCCGTTCTACCGTTCCCTGCTGCGCCACCAGAGCACGGACGGCGGCGGCCTGTACGAGATCCTGTACTACGGCGAGAACCAGACCGAGGCCGAACGCTTCGGGCTCCAGGGCCCGTACGTCATCGCCTTCACGGACGGCGGCGCCCCCTCCTCCGCGCTGTACCCGGGCACGCTGACCACCGCGTGGGCGGACTCGCTCGGCATCTCCGGGTACGTCGCGGCGAGCGGCCGGGGCAAGGTCGCCGGCGTCGGCATCTCGGGCCGCGACACCGCGTACGCGTACACCGTCGGGCTCGCCAACCCGGCCGCCCAGTACTGGGGTTCGGCGCGATCCTCGGACGGCTACTTCTCGATCGGGGGCGTTCTGCCGGGTACGTACACGCTCACGGCCTTCAAGGGCGAACTCGCCGTCCACACCACCTCGGTGACGGTCACGGCCGGTGGCACGACCACCCTGAACACCATCGCCGTCGCGTCCTCGAACGACCCGGCCAACGCGACGGCGATCTGGCGGATCGGCACCTGGGACGGCACGCCCGCCGGGTTCAAGAACGCCGAGCTGATGACGTACGCGCATCCCTCCGACGTCCGGGCCGCCGCGTGGACCGGCAACGTGGTCATCGGCAGCGGCAGCGAGACCGCGTCCTTCCCGGCGTACATCTGGAAGGGCGTCAACAGCGGTCTGCTCGTCTACTTCAAGCTGACGGCCGCTCAGGCCGCCGCCGCGCACACCCTGCGGATCGGGGTGACCACCGCCTACGCGAACGGCCGGCCACAGGTCACTGTCAACAGCTGGGTGTCGTCGATCCCTTCGCCGCCCGCCCAGCCGAGCACCCGTTCGCTGACGGTCGGTTCGTACCGCGGCAACAACACCACGTTCACCTACAGCGTGCCGGCCGGCGCCTGGCTCGGCGACACCAGCCAGTACAACGTGCTGAAGATCGACGTGGTGAGCGGATCGGGGACGACGTCGTACCTCAGCGCCGGGACGTCGATCGACGCGCTGGATCTGCTGGCCTGACGCCGGGAACGCAGACCCCTTCCCGGAGGCGCGGGACGGCACCCTACACACCGGGTCGGGTGAGTACTCACATTTCCCCCAGAGCCGCCGAAGAGCGACTCCGAGGTGTCACACTGGCCTCTCCCGGGTGGGGGCCCGGGTGGCCGACGGGGAGGACACCTTGAGCAGTCCGCGATGCGACGCCACGCTGGAGTTCACCGACGAGGCGGACCCCGAGGGCGCGGCCGACGCCGTGCTCCTCCTGGCCGAGGAACTGTCCCTGCTGGACCTGGCCTCCGTGCGGCACGCCACGGACGGTCCGGCTCCCGACGGCACCCGGGCCGGGGACACGGTGGTCTGGACGACGCTCCTCGTCAGCGCGACGAGCGCGGCGACGCTGCGGGCGCTCGTCGCACTGGCCCAGGACTGGCTCGCGCGCCGCAACTCGGGCTCGATCGACCTGACGATCGACGGTGACGAACTGCGTCTGACGTCGGTGTCCCGCGCGGATCAGCGGCGCGCCGTCGAGCTGTTCGTGGCCCGGCACGCTCCCCGAGAGACCGATACGCCCGATGCGTAAAGCCGCACTCCTCGTCGTCAACCAGCACTACGCGGACGGACGTTTCACCGAGCTGCCGGGTGCCGCCGCGGACGCCGAGCACCTCGCCGCCGTGCTCGGCGACCCGGCCATCGGCGAGTTCGAGGTCACCGTCGTCGAGAACGGCACGGCGCTGGAGATCCGCAAGGCGATCCAGTCCTTCTTCGCCCTCGCGCAGAGCCAGGACCTGCTCCTGCTCCACCTCTCCTGCCACGGCCGGAAGGACTCCCGGGGCCGGCTGCACTTCGTCGCCTCGGACACCGACTGGGACTTGCTGGACGCGACCGCGGTCCCCTCCCAATTCGTCGCGGACCAGCTGGAGGAGAGTCTCTGCCGACGGGCCGTCGTCCTGCTGGACTGCTGCTTCAGCGGGGCGTTCACCAAAGGGCTGAGGACCCGCGGAGCCGCGCCGACGGTCGATGTGAACGAGCCCTTCTCCGGGCCGGGCCGGGTCGTGATCACCTCCTCGACCGCCCTGCAGTACAGCCACGAGAGCGAGAGGAGCAGCAGGGAGCGGGCCGAACCGTCCATCTTCACCGCCGCCGTGGTCGAAGGACTGCGGGACGGCACGGCCGACCTGGACGGGGACGGATACGTGTCGGTCGAGGAGCTGTACGCCTTCGTGCACGACCGCGTGCGCAGCCGGATTCCCAGCCAGACGCCGACCCGGAGCGTCAACAACTCCGAGGGCACCCTCTATCTGACGCGCAGCCCCGGCAGCCTCTACCCGACCGCGCCCGAGGGCCCGGCGCTTCCCGACACGCTCCGCGCCGCGATCCTCACCGGGGCCACCTGGCAGCGGCTGGGCGCCCTGCACGAGGTGGAACGGCTGCTCGGCAGCTGGCGGGGCCCGGTCCGCGAGGCCGCGCTGGAAGCCCTGACCACGCTGGTGCACGACCGTGACCCGCAGGTCGGCGCCCAGGCCGAGAGACTCTGGCACAGCCGTGGTCTGGGCGAGCTGCCTTCGGGGACACCGGACTCCGCCTCCCGGGTCACCCGGCCGATCGCGGACGGGTCGAAGATCCTCGGCATCGATTTCGGGACGACCAACTCCGCGGTGGCCGTGTTCCTGGACGGTGAGGTGCGGGTCATCCCGAACCGCCACGGAGAGGTCACCACTCCGAGCGTCGTGGCGTTCGCCGAGGACGGGACGCTGCTGGTGGGGAAGGCCGCCAAGGAGCGGGCCTCCCGCGTTCCCGGCGGCGGCATCCACCGGGTCAAACTGGAACTGGGCACAGGGTGGACCTACCGGCACGGGGTCCGCCGCTTCTCCGCCGAGGAGGTCGCCTCCTGGATCCTCGCCGACCTGCGGGCGAGCGCGGAAGCCCATCTGGGCGAGACGGTGACCCGGGCGATCCTCACCGTGCCCGCCCACTTCACCTACGTGCAGCGCGCGGCCCTGGCGGACGCGGCGGCCCTCGCGGGCATCGAAGCGGTCAGGATGCTGAACGAGCCGACGGCCGCGGCGCTCTCGTACGGTTTCGGCCGGGACGAAGAGAACTTCATGGTGTTCGATCTGGGCGGGGGCACCTTGGACGTGTCCCTGCTGGGAATCACCGCCCCAGTGGTCGAGACCCTCGCCACCAGCGGCGACAGCGGCTTGGGAGGAAGTGACTGGGACCGTCGTATCGTCGATCATCTCGTGCGTGACCTCGCCCTCCGCCAGGGCGTCCGGCTCACCGACCGGGCCGCGCTCCAGCGGGTGGCCGAGGCCGCGGAAGCCGCGAAGATCGAGCTGTCCCAGGCCACGGCCACCACCATCACCCTGCCGTACCTCGCGACCTCCCCGTCCGGGCCGGTACACCTGGACGTCACGCTGACGCGCGCACAACTGGAGGGGCTGACGAAGGATCTGCTGGAGCGCTGCGCCCAACCGATGCACCAGGCGATGCGCCAGTCGATGAAGTCCGCCCTCGGGATCGACGGGATCGAAGACATCGACCACTTCATCCTGGTGGGCGGAGCCAGCCGGATGCCGGCGATCACCACGCTCGTCAAGGAGCTTACGGGCGGCCGGGAACCGGTCCGGGCCATCATTCCCGAGGGGGTGGTCATCGGCGCCACCCTGCAGAGCGCCGTGCTGACGGGCCAGTTGCGCGACGCACTGCTCCTGGACGTGACCTCGCTGCCGCTCGGCGTCGAGACGAAGGGCGGCGTCATGACCGAGCTCGTCCATGGGGACACCACGATCCCGACGAAACGCAGCGACCTCTTCACCACCGTCGAGGACGGGCAGTCCCACGCCCAGATCAACGTCTACCAGGGCGGCAGGGAGACCGCCGACTACAACACGAAGCTCGGCGTGCTCGAACTGCCGCTGCGGAAGGCCCCGCGCGGTGTCCCGCAGATCGAGGTGACCTTCGACATCGACACCAGCAACGTCGCTCATGTCACGGCCAAGGACCTCGGCACCGGCAAGGAAGTGTCCGTGCTGCTGGACCGGCGCAGCGCCGCCCACGCCCAGGCGCAGGAATCCGACCCCCGAATGGCGCTGGCCGAAGTACCCCTGGGGGACCAGCCGGGGGCCGGGTCCTGACCGTTACGCGGTCATGGACTCAAGTCCCGCGCGTCCACTGCTGGTTGGTCCCCCCGTTGCAGGTGTACGTGATGAGCGGGGCGGAGTTGGCGGTGGAGGCGCCGGACACGTCCAGGCACTCGCCGGACGCCCTGGCCCTGAGGAGCACATAGCCGCCCGATGCCGTCACCGACCACTGCTGGGCGGTGGTGCCGGAGCAGTCCTCCTGGCTGACGCCGGTGCCGTTCTCGGTCAGGCACAGGGAACTGCCCCGGCCCATCAGCTCGTAGTAGCCGCTGCCCAGGGGCTTGAACCAGAACTTCTGGTTCCCTCCGCCGTTGCAGGTGTACTGGGCGAGCGCGGTCCCCTGCCACAGCGACTGGTTCGGGACGTCCGCGCACTTGCCGGAGTGACGGGCCGTCAGGGTCTCGTAGGCGGCGCCCGTCGTGCTGATCGTCCCGGTGGCCGCGTCGACGCCGATCTCCGGCGACCAGGACAGGGACATCGTGGTGGCCGTCGGGAAGGCGAGCGGCAGCCAGACGTACCGGGAGTCGTCGACGGTGCCGCCGAACGCGTTGCCCCAGCGGTCGCCCATGTAGAGGTAGGAGGTACCCGAAGTCCCCTGGACGGGAAGGACGTACGCGGTCTGCGAGCCGTACGCCGTGGAGTCGCCGACGTTCGTCATCGCGCTCCAGGGACCGGCGAGCGAGGTGGCGGTGGCGTACTGCTGCTGGTTGGGACTCCAGCCGGTGGCGGCCGAGGTCAGCATGAAGTAGACCCCGCCCCGCTTGAACAGCGCGGGCGCCTCACGGTGTCCGCCGTGCCAGGGGTCGGCGACCAGGGCCGCGATGCCGGTGTAGTCGGCGGTGAGCCGGTAGATCTGGAGGTCGTAGTTCTCGCGGGCGGCGGAGACCATGTAGCCGGTTCCGTCGGTGTCGACGAAGGTCGTGATGTCACGGGACATGTACTGGCCGAGCGGCTGGAAGCTGCCCCGATAGGCGTAGGCGCCGTCCACGGTGTCCGAGACGGCGACGGCGGCACGCGCCTCGCTGTAGTCGACGCCGTTCTCCTTGTGCATCCACATGACGAACGTGCCGTTGGACGCGTTGTACACGACCTTGGGCCGCTCGATGTAGGCCGTGCCCAGTTCGGCGGCGCTGGACCGGGTCAGGACATGGTTGCGGAACTCCCAGTTCTTCAGGTCGGTGGAGCGGTAGGCGTCGACGTACCGGAAGGTGTTGTCGGCGTTGCGGTTCTCGCCGAACCAGTAGTAGTAGCCGCCCACTTTGAGGACCCCGCCGCCGTGCGCGTGCACCGGGGCACCCGAAGTGTCGGTGAACTGCGTGCCGTTGGTGATGGTCTGGACGGCCGCCAGGGCGGGAGCGGCGGCGAGGAGTCCCCCGGCGAGGGCGAGGCAGAGGGCGGCGAGGAGGGCGTACAGGCGTCTCGGCGGGTGCCGATCGGCGCGGGTCGCGCGTCGGGCGGATGTGGAGTGTGGGGCGGGCCTGGAGCATGGGGCGGGCGTGGTGCGGCTCATGCGGCTCATGCGGTGACCGTCCGTCCGGTATGCCGAACATCATCTGCGATGACGAACATCGCCGTCGGAGAAAGTAAGCGCGTACTGCGAAGAGGTCAACGGGACGGACGGGGCCGGTCCTCAGAGCCGGGGCTCCTGGGCCGGCCGGACCGGCGCCCCGCGGCCAGACGGCACGCTCGGGCGCACGCCTGGACCTGAACGGCTTCCCGTCGCATCGACTAGCGTCGTGACATGAACAGCGACTCCACCCCCGCCTTCGCCGACGCGCTCTCCTCGGGCACGGTCGTGCTCGACGGAGGCATGTCCAACCAGCTCGAAGCGGCCGGACACGATCTCGGCGACGCCCTGTGGTCGGCGCGGCTGCTCGCGGACCGGCCCGAGGCGGTCGTCGAGGCGCACCTCGCCTACTACGAGGCGGGCGCGGACGTGGCGATCACCTCCAGCTACCAGGCGACGTTCGAGGGCTTCGCCCGGCGTGGCGTCCCGCGCGAGCGGGGTGCCGAACTGCTCGGCCTGAGCGTCGAGTCGGCGCGCGAGGCCGCTCGGCTCGCGCACGCGAAGGGCGTCGCGCGGCCCCTGTGGGTCGCCGCGTCGGTCGGTCCGTACGGGGCGATGCTCGCGGACGGTTCGGAGTACCGGGGGCGGTACGGGCTGAGCGTCGCGGAACTGGAGCGGTTCCACCTGCCGCGCCTGGAGGTGCTCGCCGCCGCCGGGCCCGACGTGCTGGCGCTGGAGACGGTCCCGGACACGGACGAGGCGCGGGCGCTGCTCCGGGCGGTGCGCGGGCTCGGCGTGCCGGCGTGGCTGTCGTACAGCGTGGCCGGTGACCGTACCCGGGCCGGACAGCCGCTGGAGGAGGCCTTCGCCCTGGCCGCCGAGGCGGACGAGGTCATCGCGGTCGGGGTCAACTGCTGTGCTCCCGCGGACGTCGACGCGGCCGTCGCCACGGCCGCGCGCGTGACCGGAAAGCCGGTCGTGGTCTACCCGAACAGCGGCGAGACCTGGGACGCGGCGGCCCGCGCCTGGACCGGGAGCTCCACGTTCACGGCCGCCCAGGTCGGCGGGTGGGAGCGGGCCGGGGCCCGGCTGATCGGCGGCTGCTGCCGGGTGGGTCCGGAAGCGATCACGGGGATCGCGTCGGCGCTGCGAGCCGCCTGAGCCCGGGCGCCGCCCGGGCGCCGCCCCGGAACGGCTTCGGGCCGCGGGCCGCTCGGGCGGCCCGGCTCGGAGCCGCCCCGGCGTACCCGTACCGGCCGGGGTCAGCGCCGTCCCGGGCCGCCCGAGCGGCGGAAGCGCCGTACGGCCGACAGCGGTGTCGTCATGCGCACGGGCTCGTCGATGCCGGGAGCGGCGGACGCGGACGCCCCGTCCACCACCCCGGGCGGGCTGTCCGCGCTCTTGTCGGCGATCTTGTCGGCGGTCCTGGCGGCGGGACTGCCCGAGGGCCCGTCGGCGGTCCCGGCGGCGGGACCGCCCGGGAGTCCGTCGCCGGCCCCGGCGACGGTACGGGCGGCGGGACCGGGGTCCGCGCCGACGGTGGGCTGTCCGGCGGTTCCGAGCAGGGACGCGCCGACGGCCCCGACCGTGGATCTGCCGGTCTGCCTGCGGGTGGGGCCGCTCGCGGGCCCGGCCGCGGCTCTGGCCGACTCGGCCTCCCACAGGGCGAGTTCGCGGTCGCGCGGGCCGTGCGCGGTGTGCGGGTCACCGGCGCCGAAGACCCGGACCGGATGCGAGGGGTCCCAGGCGGCCCACCCCGGGTCGCCGTCGGCCGCGAACCGCACCCACGCGCCGTGCATGGCGTCCGCCAGCTCCTGCGGAGCACCCTCACCCGCGAGTTTCGCCGCCTCCGGTACGCCGGCGGTGTCGAAGACGAAGCCCAGTTCCAGGGCGTGACAGGCACCGAGGCCGGGCACGTTGGACGGCCAGGCGAACTCGTAGACGTGCGCCGGGGCCCGGCCGCCGGGGACGTCCGCGTCGAGGGACGCGGTCGGCGTGCCGCTCCGCGCGTCGGCGAGGCGGTGCAGCGGTACCCGCAGGAGATGGTCGGTGATCATCTGGCCGACGAGATCGGCGGTGCCCGCCTCGGGGCGGAGGGCGCGGTAGCCGCGGGGCACCTCGTGGCCGCAGCGGCAGCGGGCCATCGCACCGGCCAGGGCGACCGGGCCGAGCCGGTCGACACGCTCCACGAGCCCGCCGGGCACGAGCCACAGCCGGTACTCGTCACGGGTCCACCCGAGCAGGAGGCCGACGTCCGCGGCGGCGCCCTCGACGAGGGCCTGAAGCGGGTCCCGGGGCACGAGGTCGCCGTCCACGACGATGCCGAAGGCGGGTCCGCCGAGCACCGGGCTGCTGAGCCTGCCCACGTCGGCCTGGGTGCGCAGGAGCAGGTCGCGGTCGACGGCGGCGAACGCCTCCGCCGTCGCGGGGACCTTCAGCCTCGTGGCCATCCTGCGCACCATGCGGCGCACCTTGTCGCGTTCGCT
This sequence comes from Streptomyces sp. NPDC002698, assembly GCF_042888945.1. Classification (NCBI taxonomy): domain Bacteria; kingdom Bacillati; phylum Actinomycetota; class Actinomycetes; order Kitasatosporales; family Streptomycetaceae; genus Streptomyces; species Streptomyces sp. NPDC002698. The sequence goes on along the minus strand of NZ_JBIAQM010000014.1, from coordinate 74,882 downwards.
CGCCTCGGGGGGACCGCTCTGGAGGACCGCCCGGTGGAACAGGCCCCGGGCGCGCGGGCTCGCGAGCAGCGCGCCGATGCTGATGGCCCCGGCGGACTCGCCGAAGACGGTCACCCGGCCGGGGTCTCCGCCGAACCGGGCGACCGACTCCCGCACCCATTCCAGCGCGGCGAGCTGGTCACGCAGCCCGGGGTTCGCGGGCGCGTCCGGGAAGAGGCCGAAGCCCTCCACGCCCAAGCGGTAGTTGACGGACACGAGGACCACGCCGTCGCGGGCGAAGGCGTGCCCGTCGTACACCGGTATGGCCGAGGACCCGCGGGTCAGCGCGCCGCCGTGGATCCACACCATGACGGGGAGGCGGGCGGCGGGGTCCGGCGCCGGAGTCCACACGTTGAGATTGAGGCAGTCGTCGCCGGGGACGACGGGGTCGGCGAGGAGCCGGGCGAACGCTTCGGAGTACGGCGGCTTCGGCGGGGTCGGTCCGAAGGCGCCGGCGTCCCGGACCCCGTCCCAGGGCTCGGGCGGCTCGGGCGGGCGAAAGCGGCGGGCGCCGAAGGGCGGGGCCGCGTAGGGGATGCCCCGGAAGACCGCGATCCCCTTCTCGTAGCGGCCGCGCACCGCGCCAAAAGGGGTGGAGACCACCGGGTCCTTCGTCTCCGCCACCGGATCAACCGAGTCCGCCGCCATCCGGGACCAGCTCCTCACCGTCGCGCGCTGTAGAGATCAGAGCACCACATCGCGTCCCGGTATTCCTGCGGAGGCCGCCTGTCCGGCCGGTACCGCGGTACGAAGCGGGTCGGTCCGCCGGCCCGCGAGCGGCCCCGCGGCGGGGTCCGGCGCCGGGTTTCAGGCCCCCTGGTCCGAAGCGGCCGCGGCGGGCCGGCGTGCCGCCCAGAGGATGCCGCCGAGCAGGTGTCCGAGGAAGTCCGGATCCCGGTACGCCTCCGCGGCGTGGCCGAGCGCGGTGTAGAACACCCGGCCCGCGCCCTGTTCCCGGCACCACACCAGGGGGTGGTCGCCGCCCATTCCCCCGCCCTCGTAGGACGCTTCGTCGGCGGAGGCGAGCACGCGCACGCCGTCCGCTTCGCGCGGGTTGGTCCGAAAGTCGTACCATTCATCCGTGACATCCCAGACCGGTGGCAGGAGCCGGGTCGCGGGATGTCCGTGGTCCTCGACGACGACCCTGCCCGGCTGGAGGTCCGGGTGCCTCGCGAAGCGGGCGCCGAGCAGTTCTCCGTAGTGGGGCCAGCCGTACTCGGTGCAGGCGGCGGCGTGCACCCCGACGAAGCCGCCACCGCCCTCGACGTGGGCCGCCAGCCGGTCACGGCCCCGCGGCGTCAGCACCTCGCCGCTCGTCGACAGGAAGACGACGGCCGCGTACGGGTCGAGGGGGGCCTCGAAGACCTCGGGGTCCTCGGTGGCGTCGGCCTCGAAGCCGTGCGCGTGGCCGAGGGCCCGCACGGCGCCCACGGCGGCCGGGATCGAGTCGTGCCGGTAGCCGGTCGTACGGGTGTACACGAGAACGCGGAAGACCATGCCCGGAGCCTAAGGGCGCGCGTTCGCCGGGCGCTGTCCGTTTCGTTCAAGACCGGCCGCCGGGGATCCTCCTACGGTGGCCGTATGACTCCACGATTCGATGTGATCGGGCTGGCCGTCTCCGACATGGCCGCCTCCCTCGCCTTCTACAGCCGTCTCGGGCTCGTGTTCCCCGCGGGCTCGGAGAACGAGCCGCACGTCGAGGCCGAGCTGCCCGGCGGGCTGCGCCTCGCGCTGGACACGGAGGACACCATCAGGTCGTTCCACGCCGGGTGGCGGCCTCCGAGCGGCGGCGGCAGGGTGTCGCTCGCCTTCCGCTGCGAGGACCCCGCCGAGGTCGACTCCGTGTACGAGGGCCTTGTCGGCGCGGGCCACCACGGCGAACTCAAGCCGTGGGACGCCTTCTGGGGCATGCGGTACGCCGTCGTGCACGACCCGGACGGCAACGGCGTCGACCTGTTCGCCCGGCTGCCGGGAGGGCCGCCGCCCGCGCAGTAGCCGGGCCAGGGCTTGTCTGACCAGCCCCGGTCACCGGTGACCGACCAGCTCGCCGAGCGGCGCTCCCGCCAACTCCCGTACGTCTCGCGCCAGATGAGCCTGGTCGGCGAACCCGGCGCGCAGCGCGGTCTCCGCGAAGGGCACGCCGTCACGGGCGAGGGCGAGGGCCCGCTGAAGTCGCAGGACCCGGGCCAGGGTCTTGGGTCCGTACCCGAAGGCGGCGAGCGAGCGGCGGTGCAACCGCCGCGCCCCCAGGCCCAGTCGGTCGGCCGTCTCGGCGACCGGGCGTCCCGCGTCCAGGGCGGCCACCACTTCCCTGAGCAGCGGATCGGGGGGCCCGGCCTCGGCCGCCCGGTGCAGCGCGAGCTCTTCGAGCGCCTGCACGGGGTCGGCCGCCGCGTCGATCCGCGCGGTGAGGCGGCGCACCTCGGCGGCGGGCCACAGTTCGGTCAGCTCCACGCGCCGGTCCCGGAGTTCGTCGGCGGGCACGCCCAGGTAGGCGGGTGCCGTGCCGGGGTAGAAGCGGACGCCCGCCCAGCCGCCGGGCACGCCGTCCGGGATGTGGGGCCGTGTGTCGGGACCGGCGACGAGCAACCGCCCCCGGGTCCACAGCAGGTCCATGCAGCCGTCGGGGAGCACGGCGTCCCGGGCGGTGACGGAAGCGTGCCGGGCGGCCGCGGGATCGTCCCGGGCCGGGCCCTCGCCCTCGGTCCCGCGGACGAACGCGGCCATCGCCTCCGCGCCGGGCGCGGACGCACGCTCCGCCGGGCCCGCGCGCCCCGCCTGCGCACCCCGCGCGAACGCCGGCTCGCCGAGGCGGGCGGCCCCCGCCTCCGTGCCCGGCGTCAGGCGCGCGGGCGCCGCCTCGGCCCCGCCGTCGGGCGCGGGACCGTTCAGGAGGCGGCTCCAGAGCACCGCGCCCGACAGCCGGGACGCCCGTTCCGCGTACATGTCCGCCAGGCTACGCCGGGCGGGCCCGGTGCTCCTGCGGGCTGACGCCGTAGACCCGCTTGAAAGCGCTGGAGAGCGCGAAGGCGCTGCCGTAGCCGACGTGGCGGGCGATCGTCTCCAGGGTGTCGTCGCTCTCGCGGAGCCGGTCGGCGGCGGCGGCGAGACGCCAGCCGGTCAGGTACGTCATCGGGGGTTCCCCGACGAGTTCGCCGAAGCGTCTGGCCAGCGCGGCACGGGAGACGCCGGTCTCGGCGGCGAGCGCGGCGACCGTCCAGGGCCGGGCGGGGTCGTCCTGGAGGAGCCGGAGCGCACGGCCCACGACCGGGTCCGCGAGGGCCTGGTACCAGGCGGGCGCGGCGGCCTCGGGGCGGGAGAACCAGGCCCGCAGGGCGGTGATCATCAGCAGGTCGAGGAGCCGGTCGAGGACGACCTCCTGGCCGGGTTCGTCGCGCACCATCTCGGCGGCGAGGATCGGCGTCAGCGGACATTCCCACACGTCGGAGGGGAGCGCGAGCAGCGGCGGCAGGGCGTCGAGCAGCCGGCGGTTGACCTCGCCCCGCATCATGTACGTCCCGATCAGCAGCACCGTGGAGCCGTCGAGCCGGTCGCCCCAGCTCCGGACGCCGAGGTCCCAGTGGCCCTTCAGCGAGCGTCCGTCCGGGTAGGAGCACTCGCCGCCCGGCAGGATCACGGCCTGGGGCGGGGTGCCGGGCTCGTCGGCGCAGCGGTACGGGTCGGGGCCGCGCGCGATGGCGAGGTCACCGGCCCGCAGCCGCAATGCCTCGCCCTCGTCCGGTACGACCCAGGCGTCGCCGCGGACCACCAGCATGATCGACAGCGGGGCGCGGTCCTCGACGCGTACGCACCACGGCGGGTCGAAGCACGCGCGGATCATGAAGGCGCCCCGCGCGCGGGGACCCTCCAGCAGACCGGCGAGCGGGTCCCCCCGCATGAGCATGTCCGAACGTGGCGGAGCGTCCATGCGGCCAGCGTAGACGGCGGCTCCGACAGCCGTGGACGACCGTGGACGACCGCTTATGGGAATGAGCCGTTCGCCGATGGTTCCGCGCCGGGGACGGCAGTTGACTGGGGCGCATGACAGAGAACACGCGGGACATGACGGTGCTGGTGACAGGGGCCACGGGGCGGACCGGGAGCCGGGTGGCGCGGGCCGCGCGGGCGGCGGGCCTGACGGTCCGGGCCGCCTCGCGCGCCACGGGCTTCGACTGGGAGGACGCCTCGACGTGGGCCGGGGCGCTGAGCGGCGCCGACGCGGCCTACCTGGCGCATCCCACGGACGTCGGCTCGCCGGCGGCCACGAAGGCGGTCGGGGCCCTGGCCCGGGAGGCGGTGGGGCTCGGCGTGCGGCGGCTGGTGCTCCTGTCGTCGCGGGGCGAGGACCGGGCCGCGCCGACCGAGGAGGCGCTCAGGACGTCCGGCGCGGACTGGACGATCGTACGAGCGTCGTGGTTCTCGCAGAACTTCAGCGAGGGCCCGCTGGTCGAGGGGCTGCGCCATGGGGAGCTGGTCTTCCCGGCGGGCGAGGTGCGGGAGCCGTTCATCGACGTCCGGGACATCGCCGACGTCGTGGTGGCCGCGCTGACCGGGGGCGACCGGTACACCGGCCAGGAGCTCGAGATCACGGGGCCCCGGCTGCTGACCTTCCGGGAGGCGGTCGCGGAGATCTCGCGGGCCACGGGCGAGGAGCTGACGTACACACCCGTGACGGCGCGGCGGTACGGCGACACGCTGACCGGTTTCGGAGTGCCGGCCGAGGAGGCCGGGTTCCTCGTCGAGCTCTTCGAGAGCCTCCTCGACGGCCGCAACTCCCACCTCTCGGACGGCGTCGGGAAGATCCTCGGCCGTGCGCCGCGGGACTTCACCGACTTCGCGCGGGAGGCCGCGGCGGACGGGGTGTGGAAGGCCTGACGGTCCCCGCCGGGGCTCACTCCCCCGGAGGGTGCTCCGTGCCGTTCTTCGGGGCGCGGTGGGTGTGGTGGGTGTTCTTGGCGTGGGTGCGCAGGCGGGACGTCACGTCCTCCGGGGGCAGGAAGCGCGACCAGCGTTCCGGGAACTCGGAGGGCATGTCGGGGTCGTCCGGGTCGGCGTCGTACGAGCGGTGCGCGGCGACGCGGGCGACGTACTCGGCGGCCTGGGCCTCGCGCAGCCGTTCGTTGGCGGCGCGGGCCGCGGCGGTGGCGGCGGCCGGCCAGACCCGGTCGATGGCGGCGTTGACGGCCGCGCCGACCAGGACGGCGAAGGCGGCGACGCCGATCCACAGCAGGACGGCCACCGGGGCGGCGAGCGAGCCGTAGATGGTGGGGCCCTCGATGGTGTTGGTCAGGTAGATGCGCAGCAGGAAGCTGCCCAGGACCCACATGGCGAGGGCGACCAGGGCGCCCGGCACGTCCTCGACCCAGGGGGACCGGACGGGGACGGACACGTGGTAGAGGGTCGTCAGGAAGGCGACCGACAGGACGATGACGACCGGCCAGTACAGGACCTGGACGACGGTCGTCGACCACGGCACGACGTTCACCACGGCGTCCGGGCCCGCCACCATCAGCGGGAGCAGGACGGAGCCGATCAGCAGGGCCACGATGAACAGCAGGAAGGACATCACCCGGGTCTTGACGATGCCCCGGGTGCCGTCGAGCCCGTACATCACGGTGATGGTGTCGACGAAGACGTTGACCGCGCGCGAGCCCGACCACAGGGCGAACAGGAAGCCGAGGGAGATGATGTCGGGCCGGCCGCCCTTCATCACGTCGTGCAGGATCGGCTCCGCGATCTGGTGCACGCCCTTCTGCGTCAGCACCGTGCGGGACGCGTCCAGGATGTTGGACTCCAGGCTGGCGATGGTGTCGGCGCCGGTCCAGGCGTCCACGTACCCGAGCAGCCCGATCATGCTCAGCAGCAGCGGCGGCACGGACAGGAGCGTGAAGAAGGCGGCCTCGGCCGCCAGCCCCAGGATCCGGTACTCCACGCACGAGTTGACGGTGTCCTTGATCAGCAGCCAGGCGGTCCTGCGCTTGGAGACGTTCCGATAGAGCGCGCGAGCGCGGTGAAAGCGGCCGGAGCGTGGCCGTTCGGAGGTTTCTTTTGCCTGGTGCACGTCCTTACGGTAGCGGTATGGCAGCCAGCACCCACACCGTGACCAACCAGGCTCCGCCCCTGGTGGGATATGACGTATTCGCCGCCGACCGGGCCCTCGGCGAGGCGGTCGTCCGGCACCTCGACCCGGAGCTCCTCGAGGGGGCGCGCGAGGAACTGTCGGCACTCGGCCGGACGACGGGTTCCGCCCAGGTCCAGGAGTGGGGTGCGCTGGCCAACGAGAATCCGCCGAGGCTGCGCACCCACGACCGCTACGGCAACCGGATCGACGAGGTCGACTTCCACCCGTCCTGGCACCGCCTCCTCGGCAAGGGCGTGTCGGCGGGGCTGACGTCGGCCTGGACCCGCCCCGGCGGACACGTCAGGCGCGCGGCGGCCTTCGTGGTCTGGACGCAGGCCGAGGCGGGCAACGGCTGTCCGCTGTCGATGACCCACGCGGCGGTGCCCGCGCTGCGCACCGACCCGGCGCTCGCCGCCGAGTGGGAGCCACGGCTGACGGCCACCGTCTACGACCAGGAGCTGCGGCCCGCCGCTCAGAAGGCCGGCGTGCTCTTCGGCATGGGCATGACCGAGAAGCAGGGCGGCAGCGACGTACGCGCCAACACGACCGAGGCGCGGCCGCTCGCCGAGGACGGGACGTACGCGCTGACCGGGCACAAGTGGTTCTGCTCGGCGCCGATGTCGGACGGCTTCCTGGTGCTGGCGCAGGCTCCGGGCGGGCTGACCTGCTTCCTGGTGCCGCGCGTCCTGGAGGACGGCACCCGGAACGTCTTCCGTATCCAGCGGCTCAAGGACAAGCTCGGCAACCGGTCCAACGCGTCGAGCGAGGTCGAGTTCGACGGGACGTGGGCGCGCCGGGTGGGCGAGGAGGGGCGCGGGGTCCGCACCATCATCGGGATGGTCGCGGCGACCCGGGTGGACTGCGTGCTCGGCTCGGCCTCGCTGATGCGGCAGGCGGTCGCGCAGGCGATCCATCACTGCACGTACCGCGAGGCGTTCGGCGGCCGGCTCGTCGACAAACCGCTGATGCGCAACGTCCTCGCCGATCTGGCGCTGGAGTCGGAGGCGGCGACGACTCTGGCGATGCGGCTCGCGGCGGCGTACGACGACGGGAGCGAGCAGGAGCGGGCGTTCCTGCGGCTCGCGGTGCCCGCCGCCAAGTACTGGGTGACCAAACGGTGTACGCCGGTCGCGGTGGAGGCGCTGGAGTGCCTGGGCGGGAACGGGTACGTCGAGGAGTCCGGAATGCCGCGGCTGTTGCGGGAGTCGCCGCTCAACTCCGTCTGGGAGGGCGCGGGCAATGTGCAGGCGCTGGACGTCCTGCGCGCCCTGCGGCGGGAGCCGGGGGCTCTGGACGCGTATCTGCGGGAGGTGGGCCGGGCCCGCGGCGCCGACCACCGGCTGGACGGGGCCATCAAGAACCTGCTGACGGAACTCGCCGACCTGGACGGCATCGAGGCCCGTGCCCGCCGGCTGGTCGAGCGGATCGCACTGGTGCTCCAGGGGTCGCTGCTCGTCCGGTACGCGCCCCCGGAGGTCGCCGACGCGTTCTGCGCCTCGCGGCTGGGCGGTGACTGGGGCACGGGGTTCGGCACGCTGCCGCACAGTCTGGATCTGGCCACGGTGGTGGAGCGGGCCCGGCCGGCGGCCTGAGGAGAGCGCTGACGCGGGGGTGGTGCTGCGCCGACACGGCACCACCCCCGCCGCTCGCCCCGTTCAGGAGCTCGGACACCGCACGGGCGGCATCACTGTCAGTTTCGAGGAACCTTGTGACCGTTGGCGAGAGTTGCAGACCGTTGCATTCCTTTGTGCACCTTGCGCGAAGGCCCGGCGAACGCGGCCGAGAGCAGGCACGATGTGGGATGACGGCGGCGACGCGGCCCGTACGAGGTCCTGGTTTCGGGAGTGCCCTGTGAAGACCACATCGTTCAACCCAGCCCGGTTCGCACCGTCCGACGCCGCGGAGCACCGCCGGCAGACGTGGGCCGCGTCGGTCAAGGGCGAGCAGGGCGTGTTCGCCCCGCGTCCGGTGATCGGCCGGTCCTGGCAAAGAGCGAAACGTTTCGGCATCAATCCCGAACAAGGAACGGACAGCACCCTTCTCCATTCCGACGAACTCGAACACCGGCGGACCTCCACCGCGCTCGCCGATGTGATGCCGATCCTTCACGGCGGTCTCGGGACGGTCGCCGACGCCTCCCAGCAGATCATGGTGGTCACCGACCCCGAGGGCCGGGTGCTGTGGCGCGAGGGGAACGCGGGCGTGCTGCGCCGGGCCGACACCATCTGCCTGGAGGAAGGCGCCGCCTGGAGCGAGGACACCACCGGCACCAACGCCATCGGAACCGCCCTGTCGGCGGACACCCCCGTCCAGGTGCACTCCGCCGAGCACTTCGTGCGCACCCTGCACGACTGGACGTGCGCCGCCGCGCCCGTCCACGACCCGCGCGACGGACGGCTGCTCGGGATCATCGACGTGAGCGGCCCGGACAGCACTTTCCATCCCGCCACCCTCGCTCTGGTCGACACGGTGTCCAGACTGGCCGAAAGCGAACTGCGCACCGCGCATCTGACGGCCATCGAGCGGCTGCGCGCGGTGGCCGCGCCCCTGCTGTGCCGGCTGGACGGTCCGGCGCTCGTGGTGGACTCCCACGGCTGGCTCGCCGCCGTCACCGGAATGCCGCCCGTGGACCGGGTCCCGCTGCCCGACTCCTTCGGCGCGGGCCACGTCTGGCTGCCCTCCCTCGGCACGTGTGCCGCCGAGCCGATGCCCGGCGGCTGGCTGCTGCGCGTCACCGGCGCCGGCGACCTGGGAAGCGCCGGGCGGGTGGTCCTCGACCTCGGCGAACCCCGGCGCCCGCACATCACCGTCTCGGGCACGGCGGGCAGTTGGGACCAGGACCTGAGCCCGCGCCACGCCGAGCTGCTCTACGTCCTCGCCGTGCACCGGCAGGGACGCAGCGCCGCGCAGCTCGCGGTCGACCTCTTCGGCGACCCCACCCGCACGGTCACGGTCCGGGCCGAACTCTCCCGCGTACGCCGCCGGCTCATCGGGCTCCTCGACCACCGTCCGTACCGCTTCCGTGAGGAGGTGGAGGTCGAGGTCCTGCTGCCGGACGACCCCCGGGACCTGCTGCCGCACTCGACCGCGCCCGCGGTGCTCGGAGCACGGGCGACGGCCGGACCGGACCCCTCGTGAAGGCGAGGAGGGGTGAAGCGGGCGTATTTCGTGGGCGTCTTCCGCGGTCTTCGACCTGGCCGGGGGGTCTCTGCCGTAGCATCCACTCCACAGGCCACCCCACCCGTCTCTCCGTCAACGCCCACGGCGGGGGAGGCAGTTGGCCTATCCGGGAGGACGCATGAAGCAGCGCGGCAGACACCGTCGTCGACGAAGAGGACAGGCGCTGCGCGCCACGCTGACCGGAACCGCGCTCGCCCTCACCGCGGCCGCCACCCTGATCAGCACCTCGCAGGCCACCGGCGCCAACAGTCCGGGCGGCCTCACCCCGCTCCGCACCGGCGCCTCCTCGCAGCTGCGCCTGCACGAGAACCTCGCCTCCCGGGACGCGCTCGACACGCTCAGCGGGAACATGGGCGGCAACGTGGGCGTCGACGGGGTCCTGCGCGACGCCGACCGCTCGATGCGGAACACCACCGACTGCACGGCGGACGAGCGGGCCGCGCTCCCCGTCGAGCCCACGGCCACCCGCGCCTACTGCTGGGGCGACGACGACGCGCGGACACCGGGGTGGCGGCCGCGTTCCGTGACGACGTCCGGTGACGCCGACGACGACGGCGCCTGGGGCACGCACCGGGTGATCCTCGCCGGCTGGACACACCGCGACGGCCGGGCGGCCGCGCCGGACCGGGACGAGGGACTGGCCCGGATCGCCGTCGTCGACGCGACGGATCCGGACGCCCTCCGCTACCGCTGGGTCCTGCTGGTCGCCCCACGGGCCGGCGGCAAGGACTTCACGGCGGTGCGCACCGGCCTCGGCGGCATGGTCTGGTACCAGGACAAGCTGATCGTCACCGCGGCCCACGGCGACGGCCTGCTCGTCTTCGACCTGCACCGGCTGCTGCGGACCGACGTGGACAGCGGCGCCGTGGGCCGGGTGGGCCACGGCTACTCGGCCGCCGGCTACCGGTACGTGCTCCCCGCCATCGGCTCGTACGACCTGGAGGGCGGCTCGTGCACCCGCGACCGTGACCACGCGGTCCCCTGTATCGGCTCGCTCTCCCTGGACCGCACGACCGCACCCGACAGCCTGGTCGCCACGGAGGCCGCGGACGACCGTCCGGAGCGCACCCGTCTGTGGCGGTACGCGTTCAGCACCGCCGCGTACCGCACCGGACTGCTCGCCGACGCCCAGGGCCATGTGAACGCGGTCGAGGCCCACACGACCAAGGGATCCGGGATCTCCGGCGCCCTCTCGCACCGGTCCGCGGGCGACCGCGAGGCCAAGTGGTACATCGGGCGGCCGTCCGACAGCCGCTCCGGGCACGGGTCCCTGTGGCGTCAGAGCGCGGACGGCGCCGAGGCGGCCACGTGCACCGCCGACCAGTCGCACGCCTGCTGGGACCTCGGCACCGGGTCGCTCTCCTACTGGCAGCAGACCGGCGAGCTGTGGAGTCTCACCGGCACGGCGGGCCACAGGGTGCTCTACGCGGTGCCGCTGTCGTCGGTCGACGGCTCGCTCGAATAGCGGGGCCCGCGCCCGGGGACGCCGGTCCGTGGACGGCTTTGGAGAGGCGCCCGGTCGCGTGATTCCCTGGCGGTCATGAGCAGCATCAATGTGACCACCTGGTCCCTGGAGCAGACGGCCCCGGCCGACCTGCTCCCCGCGAGCGCGCCCGACGGGGACCTGCGGATCGTCCGCGCCGAGGTCCCCTCGCCCGAGTTCAGCCGCTTCCTGTACGCCTCGGTCGGCGGGGACATCCTCTGGACGGACCGGCTCGCGTGGACGTACGCGCGGTGGCAGGAGGTCCTCGACCGGCCGGGCACGGAGACCTGGGTCGCCTACGACCGGGGGACCCCCGCGGGCTACGTCGAACTCGACGCCCAGGACGACGGGGTCGTGGAGATCGCCTACTTCGGACTCCTCCCCGCGTTCCGCGGCCGCCGGATCGGGGGCCACCTCCTCTCTTTCGGGACCGCGCGCGCCTGGGACCTGGCCGAACGCTGGCCGGGGCGGGCCGGTACGAAGCGCGTCTGGCTGCACACGTGCAGCAAGGACGGCGAGCACGCGATGGACAACTACCAGCGCCGCGGCTTCCGGCTCTTCGACACCAAGGTCGAGCAGGAGGAAGAGGCCGCCACACCGGGGCCCTGGCCGGGCGCGCACACCGTCTGACCCGCTTTGTACCGTGGTGACCACGGCTCCCGGCCCTCCCCGCGGCACCGCGGGAGGGCCGGTCATGTGATCGACAACACCCACGTCTCAAGGCTCGGGACATGGATGTCCACATGATGGACGACGGTGGACTGCCCCGAGATCCCCGTGACACGCTTCCGTCATGTCTGGAACTGGAATTGCCTTGGTGAGTCGGCGGCACGTCGACCTCGGCCGCATGTCCAGCGCCATCTGTCCGGCGAGCTGATCAGACCAGCAGCGCCGAGCCCCCTCTTTTTTTGCGACCCTTGCGCAGTGCTGCGCCCATTCTTCCGTATGCACCCGTATGCGCAGGTCAGAGCCGCAGTCAGACCTGCCCCGCAGTCTCGAAGGACGTAACAGCCATGGCCGCCACCCCTCAGGATCCCGTCGTCGCGCCCCGCCGCAAGGTGAGCCGTCACCGCGGCGAGGGCCAGTGGGCCGTAGGTCACTTCACCCCGCTCAACGGCAACGAGCAGTTCAAGAAGGACGACGACGGTCTCAATGTGCGGACACGCATTGAGACGATCTACTCGAAGCGGGGATTCGACTCGATCGACCCCAACGACCTGCGCGGCCGGATGCGTTGGTGGGGTCTGTACACCCAGCGCAAGCCCGGGATCGACGGCGGCAAGACCGCGATCCTGGAGCCGGAGGAGCTGGACGACAAGTTCTTCATGCTGCGGGTACGGATCGACGGTGGTCGGCTGACCACCGAGCAGCTCCGTGTCATCGGCGAGATCTCGCAGGAGTTCGCGCGCGGCACCGCCGACCTCACCGACCGTCAGAACGTCCAGTACCACTGGATCCGCATCGAGGACGTCCCGGAGATCTGGGACCGCCTGGAGGCCGTCGGCCTGTCCACGACCGAGGCCTGCGGTGACACGCCCCGCGTCATCCTCGGCTCGCCCGTCGCCGGCATCGCCGAGGACGAGATCATCGACGGCACCCCGGCCATCGAGGAGATCCACCGCCGGGTCATCGGCAACAAGGACTTCTCCAACCTGCCCCGCAAGTTCAAGACCGCGATCTCCGGCTCGCCGCTGCTCGACGTGGCGCACGAGATCAACGACGTCGCCTTCGTCGGCGTGAACCACCCGGAGCACGGCCCCGGCTTCGACCTCTGGGTCGGCGGCGGCCTCTCCACCAACCCGAAGATCGGACAGCGCCTGGGCGCCTGGGTGCCGCTCGACGAGGTGGCGGACGTCCACATCGGCGTCCTGTCGATCTTCCGTGACTACGGATACCGGCGACTGCGCAACCGCGCCCGCCTGAAGTTCCTGGTCGCCGACTGGGGCGTGGAGAAGTTCCGCCAGGTCCTGGAGGACGAGTACCTGAAGCGCAAGCTGGTCGACGGCCCCGCCCCCGACCAGCCCGTCGCCCGCTGGCGCGACCACGTCGGAGTGCACCGGCAGCAGGACGGCCGGTACTACGTCGGCTTCGCCCCGCGCGTCGGCCGCGTCGACGGCGCCACCCTGACGAAGATCGCCGAGCTGGCCGAGGCGCACGGCTCGGGCCGGCTGCGCACCACCGTCGAGCAGAAGATGATCGTGCTCGACGTGGAGGAGGCGCAGATCGACTCGCTGGTCGAGGGCCTGGAGGCTCTCGACCTGACCGCCCGCCCCTCCACCTTCCGGCGCGGCACGATGGCCTGCACCGGCATCGAGTACTGCAAGCTCGCGATCGTCGAGACCAAGGCGCGCGGCGCCTCCCTGATCGACGAACTCGAGCGCCGCATCCCCGAGTTCGACGAGCCCATCACCATCAACATCAACGGCTGCCCCAACGCCTGCGCCCGCATCCAGGTCGCGGACATCGGTCTCAAGGGCCAGCTGGTCCTCGCCGAGAACGGTGAGCAGGTCGAGGGTTACCAGGTGCACCTGGGCGGCGCGCTCGGCCTGGAGGCCGGATTCGGCCGCAAGGTCCGCGGCCTGAAGGTCACTTCGGACGAGCTGCCCGACTACATCGAGCGTGTCCTGAAGCGTTTCCAGGCGGAGCGCGAGGACGACGAGCGCTTCGCCGCCTGGGCCGCGCGCGCCTCCGAGGAGGCGCTGTCGTGAGCGAGCGCGCGGCACCTTTCTACTGCCCCTACTGCGGAGACGAAGACCTGCGACCCAGCGAAGAGGGCCACGGCGCGTGGGAATGCGCGGCGTGCAACCGAGCCTTCCAGCTGAAGTTCCTGGGACTGCTGTCCCGGGGCGTCCAGCGGGAAGAGCGTGGAGGGGCGGAGATATGACGGCCATTCAGCAAGATCGCACGGACGACGACTTGAAGGTCCTGGCCGAGCAGGCCGGGCGCGACCTGGAGGACGCGTCCGCCCTGGAGATCCTGCGCTGGGCCGCGGACACGTTCGGCGACGGGTTCTGTGTGACCTCCTCGATGGAGGACGCGGTGGTCGCCCATCTCGCGTCGCGCGCCCGGCCGGGTGTGGACGTGGTGTTCCTCGACACGGGCTATCACTTCCCGGAGACGATCGGCACCCGGGACGCGGTCGAGGCCGTGATGGACGTCAACGTCATCACCCTGACCCCGCGTCGGAGTGTCGCCGAGCAGGACGCCGAGCACGGACCGCGGCTCCACGACCGCGACCCGGACCTGTGCTGCAAGCTCCGCAAGGTCCAGCCGCTGGAGGAGGGCCTGACCGGCTACCGCGCCTGGGCGACCGGGCTGCGCCGTGACGAGTCCCCGACCCGGGCGAACACCCCGGTCGTCGGCTGGGACGAGAAGCGCCGCAAGGTGAAGGTCTCGCCGATCGCCCGCTGGACGCAGGACGACGTGGACGCGTACGTCGCCGAACACGGCGTCCTGACCAACCCGTTGCTGATGGACGGCTACGCCTCCGTCGGCTGCGCGCCGTGCACCCGCCGGGTGCTGGAGGGCGAGGACGCGCGCGCCGGCCGCTGGGCGGGCCGCGCGAAGACCGAGTGCGGGCTGCACGGATGACGACGACCACGACGAACACCGCGCCCGGCGCGGGTCCCACGATTTCTCAGGAGCGGGAAGTGACGAGCGGAGCCACCGTCTGGCTCACGGGTCTGCCGAGTGCCGGCAAGACCACCATCGCCTACGAGCTGGCCGGCCGGCTGCGCGAGGAGGGCCGCCGCGTCGAGGTGCTCGACGGCGACGAGATCCGCGAGTTCATCTCGGCGGGCCTCGGCTTCAGCCGCGCGGACCGGCACACCAACGTGCAGCGCATCGGCTTCCTCGCCGAACTGCTCGCCCGCAACGGCGTCACGGCGCTCGTCCCCGTCATCGCGCCCTACGCCGACAGCCGTGAGGCGGTGCGCGGGCGTCATCAGGAGAACGGGACGACGTACCTGGAGGTGCACGTGGCGACTCCGGTCGAGGTGTGCTCCGTACGGGATGTGAAGGGTCTGTACGCCAAGCAGGCCGCGGGGGAACTGACGGGGCTCACCGGGGTCGACGACCCCTACGAGGCGCCGAAGTCGCCCGACCTGCGCATCGAGTCGCACACCCAGACCGTGCAGGAGTCCGCCGCCGCGCTGCACGCGCTGCTCACCGAGAAGGGTCTCGCATGACGACCGTCGCCAGCGTCTCCGAGGAGACCGAGAGCAGCCCGTACGCGCTGTCGCACCTGGACGCGTTGGAGTCGGAGGCCGTGCACATCTTCCGTGAGGTGGCGGGGGAGTTCGAGCGGCCGGTGATCCTGTTCTCCGGTGGCAAGGACTCGATCGTGATGCTGCATCTGGCGCTGAAGGCGTTCGCTCCGGCGGCGGTGCCCTTCACGCTGCTGCACGTGGACACCGGGCACAACTTCCCCGAGGTCCTCGACTACCGGGACCGGACGGTGGAGCGGCACGGGCTGCGGCTGCACGTGGCCTCGGTGCAGGACTACATCGACCGCGGTGTACTGCGCGAGCGTCCGGACGGGACGCGCAACCCGCTGCAGACGCTGCCGCTGACGGAGAAGATCTCCTCGGAGCGGTTCGACGCGGTGTTCGGCGGGGGCCGGCGGGACGAGGAGAAGGCCCGGGCCAAGGAGCGGGTGTTCTCGCTGCGGGACGAGTTCTCGCAGTGGGACCCGCGCCGCCAGCGCCCGGAGCTGTGGAACCTGTACAACGGCCGCCACGCGCCCGGCGAGCACGTGCGGGTGTTCCCGCTGTCGAACTGGACCGAGCTGGACGTGTGGCAGTACATCGCCCGCGAGGGCATCGAACTGCCCGACATCTACTTCGCGCACGAGCGCGAGGTCTTCCAGCGCTCGGGCATGTGGCTGACCGCCGGCGAGTGGGGCGGCCCGAAGGACGGCGAGACGGTCGAGAAGCGCCTCGTCCGCTACCGCACGGTGGGTGACATGTCCTGCACCGGCGCCGTCGACTCCGAGGCGACCACGCTGGAGCAGGTGATCACCGAGATCGCCGCGTCCCGGCTCACCGAGCGGGGCGCGACCCGCGCCGACGACAAGATGTCCGAGGCCGCGATGGAAGACCGCAAGCGCGAGGGGTACTTCTAGACATGACCAGCACCACCGAACCCGCCGAGCCTTTGTCGGCCGAACAGCTGACGGCCACCACCCTGCTGCGCTTCGCGACCGCCGGCTCCGTCGACGACGGCAAGTCCACCCTGGTGGGACGCCTGCTGCACGACTCCAAGTCGATCCTCACCGACCAGCTGGAGGCGGTCGAGCACGCCTCCCGCAACCGCGGCCAGGACACCCCCGACCTGGCCCTGCTCACCGACGGCCTGCGCGCCGAACGCGAGCAGGGCATCACCATCGACGTCGCCTACCGCTACTTCGCCACCGCCCGGCGCCGCTTCATCCTGGCCGACACCCCCGGCCACGTGCAGTACACCCGCAACATGGTCACCGGCGCCTCCACCGCCGACCTGGCCGTCGTCCTGGTCGACGCCCGCAACGGCGTCATCGAGCAGACCCGCCGGCACGCCGCCGTCGCCGCCCTGCTGCGCGTCCCGCACGTGGTCCTCGCCGTCAACAAGATGGACCTCGTCGCGTACGAGGAGTCCGTCTTCGCCGCGATCGCCGAGGAGTTCACCGCCTACGCCTCCGAGCTGGGCGTCCCCGAGATCACCGCGATCCCGATCTCCGCACTCGCCGGCGACAACGTGGTGGAACCCTCGGCCAACATGGACTGGTACGGCGGCCCCACCGTCCTGGAACACCTGGAGAGCGTCCCGGTCAGCCACGACCTGGCACACTGCCACGCCCGGCTGCCGGTGCAGTACGTGATCCGCCCGCAGAGCGCCGAGCACCCCGACTACCGCGGCTACGCCGGGCAGATCGCCGCCGGAACCTTCCGCGTCGGCGAGCGGGTGACCGTCCTGCCCTCCGGACGCACCACCACCATCTCCGGCATCGACCTGCTCGGCAAGCCGGTCGACGCGGCCTGGACCACCCAGTCGGTGACCGTGCTGCTGGCCGACGACATCGACGTCTCCCGCGGTGACCTGCTGGTGCCCAGCAAGGACGCGCCGCCGACCACCCAGGACGTCGAGGCGACCGTCTGCCACGTCGCCGACGAACCGCTCACCGTCGGCCACCGGGTGCTGCTCAAGCACGGCACCCGCACCGTCAAGGCCATCGTCAAGGACATCCCCTCCCGCCTCACCCTGGACGACCTCTCGCTGCACCCGCACCCGGGCCGACTGGCCGCCAACGACATCGGCCGCGTCAAGATCCGCACCGCCGAACCCCTCCCGCTGGACTCCTACGCCGACTCCCGCCGCACCGGCGCCTTCATCCTCATCGACCCCGCCGACGGCACCACCCTCACCGCGGGCATGGTCGGCGAGTCCTTCGCGGCTCCGCAGCCGGTCAAGGACGAGTCCGACGACGACGGCTGGGACTTCTGACATGAACCCCGTCGACATCTACTCCACGTTCGCGAAGGAGGGCGGCCGCGTCGGCAGCGGCGCCCTCGGCAGCGGGCAGGGCGGAGTGGCGCGATGTGCGCGATGACGTACGCGCACTGCCTGCGCGCCCCGTCCCCCCACCCGACGTCCCGGATGCGACGAAGACCTGCCGACCTTCCCGGCCACGATTGAAGACGTGACCGCCGGGCCACCGAGAGGAAAACCTCCCGTGCCTGCCATCCGTTCCACGCGTTCCAAGCTGCTGACCCGCGGCATAGCCCTCGCCACCGCTCTCCCCCTGCTCACGCTCGCCGCCTGCAGCTACGGCTCGGACGCGAAGGACGACACCAAGGCGAAGGTCGCCGCCGGTTCGAAGAAGATCGACGGACTCGACTCCGTGAAGATCGGCTACTTCGGCAACCTGACGCACGCCACCGCGCTGGTCGGCAACCAGAAGGGCATCTTCCAGAAGGAGCTCGGCGCCACCCAGGCGAAGTACCAGATCTTCAACGCCGGGCCCTCCGAGATCGAGGCGCTCAACTCGGGCTCCATCGACATCGGCTGGATCGGCCCGTCGCCGTCCATCAACGGCTTCACCAAGTCCGAGGGCAAGAACCTCAGGATCATCGGCGGTTCGGCCTCGGGCGGTGTCAAGCTCGTGGTGAACCCCGAGAAGGTCAAGTCCCTGAAGGACGTCAAGGGCAAGAAGATCGCGACGCCGCAGCTCGGCAACACGCAGGACGTCGCGTTCCTCAACTGGGCCGCGGAGCAGGGCTGGAAGGTCGACGCGCAGAGCGGCAAGGGTGACGTCTCGGTCGTCCGCACCGACAACAAGATCACCCCGGACGCCTACAAGTCCGGCTCCATCGACGGCGCCTGGGTGCCGGAGCCGACCGCGTCCAAGCTGGTCGCCGAGGGCGGCAAGGTGCTGCTCGACGAGTCGGACCTGTGGCCCGACAAGAAGTTCGTGATCACGAACATCATCGTGTCGCAGAAGTTCCTCAAGGAGCACCCGAAGGTCGTCGAGGCGGTCCTCAAGGGCTCCGTCGAGACCAACAAGTGGATCAACGCCAACCCGGACGAGGCGAAGGCCTCGGCGAACAAGCAGCTCGAGGCCGACTCCGGCAAGGCGCTGCCGGCCGACGTCCTCGACCCGGCCTGGAAGTCCATCCAGATCACCAACGACCCGCTGGCCTCCACGCTCAACACCGAGGCGGACCACGCGGTCAAGGCCGGTCTCCTGGACAAGCCGAACCTGACCGGCATCTACGACCTGTCGCTCCTGAACAAGGTCCTCGCCGCCGTCGGCGAGAGCACGGTCGACGACGCCGGTCTCGGCGTCAAGTAAGCCCGTATCCCGATGAGTTCCCAGGAGGTGACGACCATGGCAACGACACTCGCCAAGGCCGCCGACGGCGCCGACACGACGGAGTACGCCACCCGCATCGAGCACGTCTCGAAGTCCTTCGCCGGACCCGCGGGACCCCAGCTCGTCCTCGACGACATCACCCTCGATGTCGCGCCGGGCGAGTTCGTCACCCTCCTGGGGGCCTCGGGGTGCGGCAAGTCCACACTGCTGAACCTGGTGGCGGGGCTGGACAAGCCCTCCACCGGCACCATCACGACCAACGGGCGCCCGGCTCTGATGTTCCAGGAGCACGCCCTCTTCCCGTGGCTGACCGCGGGCAAGAACATCGAACTCGCCCTGAAACTGAGGGGAGTTCCGAAGGCCGAGCGGCGCGGGCGCGCCGAGGAGCTGCTCGAACTCGTGCGGCTGAAGGGCGCGTACGGCAAGCGGGTGCACGAGCTGTCCGGCGGTATGCGCCAGCGCGTGGCACTCGCCCGGGCGCTCGCCCAGGACAGCCGGATCCTGCTGATGGACGAGCCGTTCGCGGCACTGGACGCGATCACCCGGGACGTCCTGCACGACGAACTGACGCGGATCTGGCGGGAGACGGGACTGTCCGTCCTCTTCGTCACCCACAACGTCCGCGAGGCCGTGCGGCTCGCCCAGCGCGTGGTCCTGCTGTCCTCCCGCCCGGGGCGCATCGCCCGCGAATGGACCGTGGGCATCCCGCAGCCGCGCCGCATCGAGGACGCCCCCGTGGCGGAACTGTCCATCGAGATCACCGAAGAACTGCGTGGGGAGATCCGCCGTCATGGCCAGCACTGAGACGAAGTCGGACGCGGCCGTCGAGGACACCGACGGCCTCGGCGGTCTGGAGGCGGGCCTCGACGCGCTGGAGTCCTCCGAGGCCGGGCACCGCTCCTTCGGCACGACCTTCCGGCAGAAGGTCCTGCCGCCACTGGTCGCGTTCGTGATCGTTCTGGCGGCCTGGCAGGCGCTGATCACCTTCAAGATCGTCGACGACCCGACCAAGCTGCCCTCGCCGTCCGAGGTCTGGAGCGAGGTCAAGAACGCCTGGCTCCAGGGCACGCTGCTCGACTACATCTGGACCAGCGTCTCGCGCGGTCTGCTCGGCTTCCTGTTCGCCCTGGTGATCGGGACCCCGCTGGGGCTGCTGGTGGCCCGGGTGAAGTTCGTGCGCGCCGCCATCGGCCCGATCCTGTCGGGCCTGCAGTCCCTGCCCTCGGTGGCCTGGGTGCCGCCGGCGGTGATCTGGCTGGGTCTGAACAACTCGATGATGTACGCGGTGATCCTGCTCGGCGCCGTCCCGTCGATCGCCAACGGGCTGGTGTCGGGCGTGGACCAGGTGCCGCCTCTGTTCCTGCGGGCGGGCCGCACGATGGGCGCGACGGGCCTGCGCGGTACCTGGCACATCGTGATGCCGGCCGCGCTGCCCGGCTATCTGGCCGGTCTGAAGCAGGGCTGGGCGTTCTCCTGGCGCTCCCTGATGGCCGCGGAGATCATCGCCTCCTCCCCCGACCTCGGCGTGGGCCTCGGCCAGCTGCTGGAGAACGGCCGCAACGCCAGCTCCATGCCGATGGTCTTCCTCGCCATCTTCCTCATCCTGTTCGTCGGCATCGCCATCGACCTGATCGTCTTCAGCCCGGTGGAGCGGTGGGTGCTGCGCAGCCGCGGACTCCTGGTGAAGGGCTGACCCCGTCATGAGCAGGCCGGAGCGTCCCGTCCTCGTCGTCATCGCCCACGGCAGCCGCGATCCGCGGCACGCCGCGACGGTGCACGCCCTGGTACGAAGGGTGCGCGCCCAGCGCCCCGGCCTGCGCGTGGAGACCGGTTTCCTGGACTTCAACGTCCCTTCCGTGCAGGGGGTGCTGAACTCCCTGGCGGCCGAGGGCGTTCGCGACGTGGTGGCCCTGCCGCTGCTGCTGACCCGCGCCTTCCACGCCAAGTCGGACATCCCGGCGGTGCTGCGCCAGGCACCGTCGCGGCTGCGGATCCGGCAGGCGGAGGTGCTCGGCCCGTCCCCGCTGCTGACGGCCGCGCTCGAACGCCGGCTGTACGAGGCCGGGCTGACGCCCGCCGACAAGTCCTCGACCGGGGTCGTACTGGCCTCGGCGGGGTCCACCGACCCGGAGGCGATCGCGGTGATCGCAGAAATCGCGCGGGAGTGGCGGCACACCGGTTGGTGCGCCGTGCGGCCCGCGTTCGCCTCCGCATCCCTTCCCCGCACCGAGGACGCCGTCCGTGAGCTGCGCGCCCTCGGCTGCGAACGCGTCGCCGTCGCCCCGTACGTCCTGGCCCCCGGCTTCCTGCCGGACCGCATCGCCCGGGGCGCCGCCGGGGCGGACGTGCTCGCCGACGTCCTCGGTCCCGCGCCGGAGGTCGCGCGGGCCCTGCTGGACCGGTACGACGAGGCGCGGATGCCGTCGCTGGCGGCGCTGGGAGCCTGACTCCCGGGTTCGCGGGCGGCCCGGTGCTCCGCCGGGATCAGTCGAAGGAGAGGCCGCCCGTCCGGGTCCGCTTGAGCTCGAAGAAGTCGGGGTGGGCGGCGAGGACACGGAAGCTGTCGAAGAGTTCGGCGGCCTTCTCGCCACGCGGGACTGCCCGGAGCACGGGGCCGAACCACACCGTTCCGTCGACGTGGAGGGTGGGCGTTCCCACATAGGCGCCGGTGTCCGCCTCGGTTCCGGCGTCATGGCTGCGGCGCACCGCCTCGTCGTACGCGGGGTCGTGGGCCGCGTCGGCGAGGACGGCCGGGAGTCCCAGTTCGGCGAGCGCCTCGGCGGTCACCGCGTCGAAGTCCTTGTTTCCCCGCTGGTGGATGCGGGTGCCGAGGGCGGTGTAGAGATCGCGCAGCACCTTCTCGCCGTGCGTCTCGGCCGCGGCGACCGCGACCCGTACCGGACCGATGGACCTGTCCACCAGATCCCGGTACCAGTCGGGGAGTTCGTTGCCGAGGTTGTGCAGATAGAGGCTCATGGCGTGGAACCGGAGGTCGAGCGGGCGGCTGCGCTCGACCTCCAGGATCCAGCGCGAGGTGATCCAGGCGAAGGGGCAGGCGGGGTCGAACCAGAAGTCGACCCGCGTGGGCGATGTGGTCGTCATACCGTCGAGGCTAGTCACGCGGTGGCGCAGAACCCCGGCCCAATCCCGCACGGAAATCTTGGGCCAATTCTCCCGGCCCGGCCCGGTCGCCGGCTCGGCTCGTCCATCGGCTCAGCCCGTCCGTCGGGTCGGCGGCGCCGTCGTGGCGGCCGCGGAGCGCTTCCCCGCCGGGAACGCGGGCCCCCGCCTCCTCGGGAACGCGGGGCCCCTGTCTCCTCAGGATCCCGTGACTCACGCCTCCTCGACGGACACGTCATCCTCGGCGGGGTCGTACGGAGTGCCCTGGTGGAAGTAGAGGAGCCATTCGTTCCCGGACAGCCGCCACAGTGAACTCCGGTGTGCGCGGCGGCCGTTGTTGTCGGTGTCGAAGGTCAGGTGGACCAGGTCCGGGGCGAGCTGCACCCCCTTCATCCGCGAGGTCGTGATGCGGCCGCCGTCCTCCATCCCGGCGGCCAGCGACGCGACGGTCGAGTCGCGGTCCCAGACGCGGCCGGACGCGCCGAACTCGTGGAAGCCGGGGTGCAGCAGCGCGGCGACGAGGTCGGCCGAGCGGCGGACCGTCGGATCGAGCAGGCGCAGTTCGCTCTCGATGGCGGCCTCGACGGCGGCATTGCGCTCAAACACCGGTCAGCTCCTCCAGTTTGACGACCGTGTTCCAGTTCCGTGTGGTGGCGAGGACGCCCTTGAGCAGTCTGGGCTTCGCCAGGGCCTCGGCGAGCTTGGAGCGGCCGAGGCCGTCGGGCGCGTAGAGGTAGAGGACGCGGTCGCCGAGGCGGAACTCCTCGGGGAGGAAGGCCGCGGGCTCGACGGAGACGAAGCGCTCGGCGTCGACGGGCTCCGAGAAGTAGGTGACGTGCAGTTGCCTGCCCTCCAGCTCGGCGGCCGGGAACGGGCAGGCCTCCCTGACGGCCCGCAGGTACGCGTGATCGCGGACGAGTACGCCGACGCCGAAGCCGAAGTGCTTCTCGATGGCGCCCGAGAGCTCCTCGGCGAGGGACTCCTCGTCCCCGCCGTCGCTGCTGAACACCGCGTTTCCGCTCTGGAGATAGGTACGGACGTCGCCGTACCCGAGTCCTTCCATCAGGGTGCGCAGCTCGGCCATCGGCACCTTTTTCGCGCCGCCCACGTTGATGCCGCGCAACAGCGCCGCGTACGTCGTCGTCATCCGAACACCATAGGCCGGGTGCCGCGCCCCCGAGGGTGGGCACGACGGTCCTGCCCTTGGGGCCGCCCGCCGGGCTTCCGGCGACAGGGCCGATCCCTGAGCGGCACCCCCGAGAAGTGCCGTTAGGTGTAAGGGGCTTCCGTCCTCCCCAGTGCGGAGAACCCGGGGTCCGCGGGGAGGAGCGGGGGGTCCGGCGGTTCACCGGACAGTACGAGGAGACGCCCCTGCCGAGCCCCTACCGTCATACGAAAGGTGGCGGCAGGGGGCTGTCACCGTGCGCAAGGGGGCAGGCCCGTCATGGGGAACGCAGACACACGGGTGCGCGGCATCGCCGCGCGAGCAGGCGGCTGGAGCGCCCGCCACCGATGGGCGGCCGTCGGAATCTGGGTGCTGTTCGTCGTCCTGGCGATGGGCCTCGGCTCCGCGGCGGGCCGCGTCGACGTCAAGGAGAGCGACCAGCTCAAGGGCGAGACGCACACCGCGGCCAAGATCATCGAGGACGCCGACATCAAGGAGCCGGCCAGTGAGACGGTCCTGATCCAGGCGAAGGACGCGGGCACGAAGGCCACGGACGCCGAGTTCAGGAGCGCGGTCGCCGCGGTCGTCGAGGCGGTCGGCGCCACCGGCGAGGTCACGGACGTGACCTCCCCGTACGACACGAAGACGATCTCGAAGGACGGACGCAGCGCGCTCGTCCAGTTCGACATGCGCGGCGACTCGGAGACGGCGGGCGACCGCGTCGAGCCCGTGCTGAACGCCGTCAAGGGCGTGCAGAAGGACCACGCAGGGCTGCGGATCGAGGAGATCGGCGGCGCGAGCATGATGAAGCAGTACGACGACGCGTTCGGCGACGACTTCCAGAAGGCCGAACTCTCCGCCGTCCCCGTGGCGCTGGGCATCCTGCTGATCGCGTTCGGCGCGCTGGTGGCGGCACTGCTGCCGGTGGCGCTCGCGGTCACCGCGATCATGGCGACGATGGGTCTGATGGGCATCGTCAGCCATCTGATGCCGATGAGCGACACGGCCAACTCCGTGATGCTGCTGGTGGGTCTGGCCGTCGGCGTCGACTACTGCCTGTTCTACCTGCGGCGTGAGCGCGAGGAGCGCGAGGCCGGACGTGACGCCGCCACGGCCCTGCGGATCGCCGCCGCGACCAGTGGCCGCGCCATCATCGTCTCCGGAGTCACCGTGTGCGTGGCGATGGCGGGCATGCTGTTCACCGGGCTCGCCGAGTTCGAGGCGATGGGCCTGGCCTCCCTGATGGTCGTCGCCGTCGCCATGGTCGGCTCGGTCACCGTGCTGCCGGCGCTGCTCTCCCTCCTCGGCGACCGCGTCGAGAAGGGCCGCCTTCCGTTCCTGCGCCGGGCCAAGGGGCGCGGCGCGGACGACGGCCGGAACGGCCGCCGTCCGGCCGACGAGGGCAGCCGGTTCTGGAGCGCCGTCCTGCGCGTGGTGCTCTCCAAGCCCCTGATCTCGCTGGTCGTCGCGACGGGCGCGCTGCTCGCCGTCGCCGCTCCGGCGCTCGGCATGAAGACCCAGCAGCTCACCCTGGACAAGGAGTTCGGCGACTCACTGGCGATCGTCGGCACCTACAACCGGGTCAACGAGGCCTTCCCCGGCGGCTCCGAGCCGGCCGAGGTCGTCGTCAAGGCGCGGGACATCGATGCCGCCGACGTGAAGGCCGCGCTCGCCGACTTCCGTGCGGCGGCGGTCAGTTCGGGTGCCTCGCGCGGCCCGGTCGACATCAAGGTGCACGCGGAGCACAACGTCGCCTTCGTCTACGTCCCGCTGGTCGGCGGCTCCGACCAGGACAAGGCGGAGAAGAGCCTGGAGCTGCTGCGTGACAAGGTGCGCCCGCAGACACTCGGCAAGGTCGACGGGCTGGAGGCGCCCATCACCGGTCAGGTGGCGGGATCGCACGACTTCAACGACCAGCTCGTCGGCTCGGTGACCCCGGTGTTCGCCTTCGTGGTCGTGTTCGCCTTCGTCCTGATGCTGCTCTCCTTCCGCTCGCTGACGATCGCGATCACCTCGATCGTGCTCAACCTCCTCTCGGTGGCGGCCGCCTACGGCATCCTGGTCGCCGTCTTCCAGCACGGCTGGGGTGCCTCCCTGGTGGGCGCGGAGGGTGTGGGCGCGATCGTCACCTGGCTGCCGCTGTTCCTCTTCGTGATCCTCTTCGGGCTCTCGATGGACTACCACGTGTTCGTGGTCTCCCGGATCCGTGAGGCCCGGCTGCGCGGCCGCAGCACCAAGGACGCGATCCGGCACGGGGTGGTCACCACGGCCGGTGTCGTCACCAGCGCCGCCGTCATCATGGTCGCCGTCTTCGCGATCTTCGGAACGCTGTCCATGCAGTCCATGAAGCAGATGGGTGTGGGCCTGGCGGCCGCGGTGCTCATCGACGCGACGATCATCCGGGGTGTCCTGCTCCCCGCGGTGATGGCGCTGCTCGGCGAGCGCAACTGGTACCTGCCGAAGTGGCTGAACCGGATGCCCGACCTCACCCACGACGAGGCCCCCGAGGCGGTCGCGCCGCCGGTGCGCCAGGGCGAGCGGGCCGGGGTCTAGGACCTGTCCCGGCCGGCAACGGCCACGGACGACCACCACCGCCGCCGCGACACTCGGCCGGTCAGTCGGTCGGTCGGTCGGCGGCCGGGAGAACCGCACACCACCAGGGCCTGTCGGTCCCCTCCTCCCGGAGGGGACCGACAGGCCCTTCGCCCGGTCCGGCCTGGGGCAATGCGAGACTGGCCGACGGGACGGCGCGCACCCGGAGCCGTCGTACGCGAGGGCCGCGCGGGCGGCATGCGAGCACACGGAGGCGAGCGATGGACGAGGCACGGGCGCGGGACGTACTGGCCGCGGCGAAGGTGCTGCCGGGACCGGTGCGGGACGCGTCGCTCCTCGCCCTCGGCGAGAACGCGGTGTTCGGCGCCGGTGACCTGGTCGTCAAGGTGGGGCGCGACGCCGAACTCCACGACCGGGCACGCCGGGAACTGGCCGTCGCCGCCTGGCTCGCCGAGTCGGGCGTCCCCGCGGTGCGGGCCGCCGAGCCGGAAGCGCTGCTGGTCGACGGACACCCCGTGACGGTGTGGCACCGGCTGCCCGACGCCGTCCGCCCCGCCGAACCGCGCGATCTGGCGGAGCTGCTGCGCGTGGTGCACGCGCTGCCCTCCCCATCCTTCTCCCTGCCGCCCCGGGAACTCCTCGGCGGCGTGGAGCGCTGGCTGCGTCTGGCGGGCGACGCGATCGCCCCCGCGGACGCGGCGTATCTGCGGGAGCGGCGCGACGGCTTCGCCGCGGCGGCCGCCGCGCTCACCCCGCGGCTCCCGCCGGGCCCGATCCACGGCGACGCGCTGCCCCGCAACGTCCATGTCGGCCCGGAGGGGCCGGTCCTGGTCGACCTGGAGACCTTCGCCGCGGACCTGCGGGAGCACGACCTGGTGGTCATGGCCCTGTCCCGCGACCGCTACGGGCTCCCCGCCGAGGCCTACGACTCCTTCACCGAGACGTACGGCTGGGACGTCCGGGCGTGGGAGGGCTGCTCGGTGCTCCGGGGCGCCCGCGAGACCGCGAGCTGCGCCTGGGTCGCCCAGCACGCGCCGGCGAACCCGAAGGCGCTGGCCGAGTTCGAACGCCGGGTGGCGTCACTGCGGGACGGTGACGAGACGGTGCGCTGGTACCCGTTCTGACCTGCCGCCGGGATGCCCGCCCAGGGCCGCCCTGAGGCCGGGTGCCCATCCGGGGCCGCCCGGATGCCGGGTGCCCGCCTTGTGCCGGGCACCCACCTTGATACCGGGTGCCCGCCCGCCCAGGGCCGCACGAGGGGCGCGCCCCTGCCCCCGGCCGGGTCAGACGTGTTCGTCCGCCAGGTCCCGCAGCGGCCAGGTCCCGTCCACCACCGCGTCCGTCTCACCCTTGCGGCGCAGGAAGGACTGGAAGTCCGCCGCCCACTCCGCGTACCACTCGATCTGGCGCCGGTGCAGCTCGACGGGACCGAGGGCCGCGACCTTGGGGTGGCGGCCGGCTATCGCGCAGGCGAGCCGGGCGGCGGCGAGGGCGTCGGCCGAGGCGTCGTGGGCGGAGCCGAGGACCACCCCGTACTCGGTGCAGACCGCTTCCAGGTTGCGCTTGCCCCTGCGGTAGCGGTCCACGGAGCGGTCGATCGTGTACGGGTCGATGACCGGAGCCGGGTCGACGCCGCCGAGCCGCTCGCCCAGCGACGGCAGTCCGTACCTCCGCAGCTCGGCGGAGAGCAGCGTGAGGTCGAAGGCGGCGTTGTACGCGACGACCGGGACGCCGGTGCGCCAGTAGGTGACGAGGACTTCGGCGATGGCGTCGGCGACCTCGTCCGCGGGGCGGCCCTCGGCGGTCGCGCGCTCGTTGGTGATCCCGTGCACGGCCACCGCGTCGACCGGGATCTCCACGCCCGGATCGGCCAGCCATTCGCGGCGGCCCAGCGGCTCTCCGCCCTTGACCTCTATCACGGCGCCCGTGACGATGCGCGACTCGCGCGGATCGGTCCCGGTCGTCTCCAGGTCGAAGCCGATCAGCAGCTCCCGGTGCCAGCCCATGGGTGGCCCCCCTTCTTCGTGGTGCTTTCCCCCAGTGGTCTCCACGATCCCACGGGCCACTGACAATCCGGGGACCGCGTTCCATCGGACCGGACGAAACGGCCTTTCAGGACACAGGCCGCGAATCGGCCCAAGCCACCTCGAACTCCTCGCGATAGGTGGGGAAGAGCCCCTCCTCGCCGATCTCGTCCGGTTTGAGCACCCGGCTTCCGCCGCGCAGGACCAGGACCGGCGCCTCCATGCCCCGCGTCCGGCGCAGATAGGACTGCACGACCGCGACGCCGTCCGAGCCGTCCCCGTCGACGAGGTACGCGGTGAAGCGGGGCGTCTCGTCGTACACCTGGATCTCGAAGGCGTCCGGGTCGCGCAGCCGGGACCGCACCCGGCGCATGTGCAGGATGTTCATCTCGACCGACCGGCTGAGCTCGCCGCGCTTGATGCCGAGTTCGCGTTCGCGCCGCTTGACCGCGCTGGACGCGGGGTTCAGGAACAGCAGCCGTGTCCGGCAGCCGGACTCGGCGAGGCGGACCAGCCGGCGCCCGGAGAAGTTCTGCACCAGCAGGTTCAGGCCGATGCCGATCGCGTCGAGCCGGCGGGCTCCGCCGAAGAGGTCCTCGGCGGGGAACTGGCGCAGCAGCCGCACGCGGTCGGAGTGCACCCCGACGACGTCCGCGTAGCGGTCGCCCACGAGTTCCTCGACGGCGTCCACGGGCAGCCGGCGCGCGGAGGGCACGTCGCTCCCGGCGCCCAGGATCTCCAGCAGCTTCGCCGCCGCCCGCTCGGCCTGGTTCAGGACGGCCTCGGACAGCGCCCGGTTGCGCGAGACGACGTTCCGGGTCACTTCCAGCTCGTCCAGGGCGAGTTCGACGTCCCTGCGCTCGTCGAAGTACGGCTCGAAGCACGGCCAGTGCTGCACCATCAGCTCGCGCAACTGGGGCAACGTGAGGAAACTCAGCACGTTGTCGTCCGCCGGGTCGAGCAAGTAGCCCTTGCGGCGGCTGACTTCGCGTACGGCGACGGCGCGCTGCACCCATTCCTGGCCGGCCGGGCCGGCGGCGGCGACCACCCAGTCGTCGCCGTGGACGGGTTCGTAGACGGGCCGGAGAACAGCGGCCACGACCGCGCGCAGCCGCTGTTCGACCAGGTTCAGCCAGATGTAGGCGCGCCCGGCCCGCTGGGCACGCGTACGCACCTCGCCCCAGGCGTCGGCGCCCCAGTCCAGTTCCGGTCCGATGGATCCCATTTCCATCGGCCGCGCCAGTGACACCGCGCCGGGTGGGACATCTGTGGAGTTCCCCTCGTGACCCTCGTCACCAGGAGGCAGCTCCAGCCCTCCCGAGCCCACCCGCGCACCGCCTTCCGCTCCCCCGAGCACTCCCCAGGGGCCAAGCCCCAATCAACGATCAAGGAAGGGTACTCCGGGAGCGGCGAGCGGTGCAGCCCGATGCACATGTCGTTTCCCAACTACCTTGGTTCGACATGCCCGTTCTGGTTCGCGAGCTCCGGAGGAGTGAGCGGATTCATAGCGGTCACGTCACGCGGGGCGATGGAGAATCCCTGCCAGTGGACCGGCATCGGCTGCTGGTCCTCGTCCCGGGCGACGTGGTGGAAACCCACGTTGACCCAGGCCACGGGGTGGGTGAGCGTCTGCCCGTCGACCCACTTGTCGACGGACTTTCCGTGCCCGGCACCGCAGTTGCGCAGGTTGTCGCTCGCGAACTGCTCGCACTTGTTGTACTCGGTGAAGTAGATGTCGTGCTTGGTGAAGGCACGGCCGAGGTACTTGGTGGTCGCGCCCGGGACGAACTCGTACGAGCGTGCGTGATTGTCCTTGTTCTTGCCGGAGTTGCTGACGATCCGCCACCAGCGCATGTTCTTGGCGTCGCCGGCGAGTTCCTTGGTGACCTTGGTGACCGTGGTCTTGTTGCTCGGGGCCTGGGCGCCCTGCGCGGGCGGGCTGACCACGGAGTCGTACTGCTCGACCTTCGCCTTGGACGAGCCGTCCAAGGCGAAGTTGAGCCGCCAGAAGACGTTGTGGCTGTGGCTCGTGGCGTAGTCCTTGGCGCCCTTGCCCAGCGGCCAGCCGCGGCCGTCGCCCGCGTCGTAGTCGAAGGGCGAGAGGCTGCCGGTGGCGCCGACGTTCATGTTGAGGGTGCCGTCGTCCTGGAAGCGCCACTCGGTGATGTACTCGTACCAGCCGACCTTGTTGACGGTGTAGACGAGCAGGTCCTTGCCCTGCTTCTGGAAGACCTTGTTCCCGGTCTCGGACTCCATCCGGTAGGCGTGGCCGCGTGAACGGGTCGTGGTGCACAGGCCCTTGACGTTCGCGTGCTGCGGGTCCCAGGCGTCGGGGACCTTGACCGTCTTGATGGCGCCGCCGGGGCACTCGGCGGGGACCATGTCGACCAGTCCCTGGCCGAAGCCCGCGCCGGTCAGGTCGCTGTACTCGACCGAGCCGTCGTCGTAGGGGACGTCGATCTGGGCGAGCTTGGCCGTGCTCAGGACCTTGATCGGCTGGGCCTCGCCGGGGGGCTGGTAGGAGATGTTCTCCAGGACGAGCCCGGCCTCGCTCTCGTAGTGCCAGCACATCCGCCAGGTGGTGCCGGTGGCGAGCTTCTGCTCGATCCGGTAGGCGGCGCTGCAGTCGGCGGCCGGGGCGGGTGCGGACCTGGGCTGTGCGACGGCCGGTCCCGCGGCCGTCGTCGCGCCGGCGGCCAGGGCGAGCGTCGAGAGGCCCACGGCGGCCCGGCTGCGGGCACGGCTGTTTCTGTTGACGCGCATGAAGAGATGACTCCTTGCGGAAAGCTGTGAAGGTGGGAAGGAAAGACGGGCGGCGCTCAGCCGAGCTTGCCGACCTTGCGGGCGCTCAGGTCGATCACCAGGTCACGGCTGTCGATCCAGGGCCCGTTCTTGACCTTCGGGAAGAGCCGCACGCACCGGTGCTCGCCGCAGACGCCGAGGGCGGCGGGCCGGACGCCGGGTGTCGCGCGGTAGACCATGCTGTTGAGCATCAGCTGGTCGGGCGAGGTGAGTTCCTTGCCGGTCGCGTCCTTGAAGTCGGCCTTCAGGCCGGCGCCGAGCGGATCGGCGATCAGCAGCTGGGCGGCCTCGGCCATCTCGTCACGGCTGATCGGCGGCTGCACACCGTGCTGGACGCCCGTCCGGTCGACCTTCCCGGTGTCGAGGTCGACGGTCTTGGTGACGAGCGTGTCGTCCTTGTAGTCGTAGAACGTGATGTCGGCGCGGCGCGGCGCGTTCGGGTTGTCCAGATCGGCCGTGTCGGGTTCGGCGAGGTCGACTCCGATGCGCTGTGGTCCGCGCGCGCCCTCGACGTTCTCGCTGGAGTCGAAGAGCGCCCGGTTCACCGCGATCCGCTCGGCGCGCCGCATCTCGTCGTCGGTCAGCGGGTCACGGCCCTTGCCCTTTTGACCCTCGGCCGGCGCCCGCTCGACGACGCCGGGCCGAACGGCTCCGTCCTGCTCGCCCTGCCCGTCCTGCGCCGCCTGCTGCGCGGTCCCGTCGGCCCGAAGGCCCCCGCCCTGTTCCTCGGCCCCCGCCGCCCCCGGAAGGGTGACTCCGATCATCACGGCCGTCCCGGCCACCGCGATGGCCGCACCCGCCACCACCTTGCCCAGATGGCGGTGCACTATCTTGCGCACATTTCCCCCTACTCCCCCTACGTCCCCAGGAGTCGTTCGAGTCCCACTGGTTCGGCATACGAGATATGCCTGGTCGCGGGGTAAGAGGGATGTAAGTCATGTGAGGTTCCATCACTTTCGGGGAGACTCGGCTCGGACTCGCCCCCAGGGGCACGGCACTACTGGAAGAGTCATATCCATGCAGGTCTGGCCTGGTGAGGCGTATCCACTCGGTGCCACGTACGACGGCGCCGGCACCAATTTCGCGGTCTTCTCGGAGGCCGCCGACCGTATTGAGCTGTGTCTTCTGCACGACGACGGCTCGGAGACGGCCGTGGAACTGCGGGAGACCGACGCGTTCGTGCGCCACGCGTACCTGCCCGGCGTCATGCCCGGACAGCGGTACGGCTTCCGGGTGCACGGGCGGTACGCGCCCGAGCGCGGGCAGCGCGCCAATTCCGCGAAACTGCTGCTCGACCCGTACGCGCGTGCGATCGCGGGCTCCGTCAGCTGGGGCGAGGAGGTGTACGGCTATCCGTTCGGTTCACCCGACAAGCGCAACGACCTCGACTCGGCGCCGCACACCATGTCGTCGGTCGTGGTCAACCCGTACTTCGACTGGGGCGACGACCGGCGCCCCCGAACGGAGTACCACCACACGGTGATCTACGAGGCCCATGTGAAGGGCCTCACGATGCTGCACCCGGAGCTGCCGGACGAGCTGCGCGGCACGTACGCGGCGCTCGCGCACCCGGCGATCATCGGACACCTGACGAAGCTGGGCGTCACGGCGCTGGAGCTGATGCCCGTACACCAGTTCGTGAACGACCACCGGCTGGTCGACATGGGCCTCAACAACTACTGGGGCTACAACACGATCGGCTTCTTCGCCCCGCACAACGCCTACGCCTCCTGGGGCGACCGGGGACAGCAGGTCCTGGAGTTCAAGTCGGCCGTCCGGGCGCTGCACGAGGCCGGTATCGAGGTCATTCTCGACGTGGTCTACAACCACACGGCCGAGGGCAACCACCTGGGACCGACGCTCTCCTTCAGGGGCCTCGACAACGCCTCGTACTACCGGCTGGCGGACGACCCCCGCTACTACATGGACACCACGGGCACCGGCAACTCGCTCCTGATGCGCTCCCCGCACGTGCTCCAGCTCATCATGGACTCGCTGCGCTACTGGGTCACCGAGATGCACGTGGACGGCTTCCGCTTCGACCTCGCGGCCACGCTGGCCCGGCAGTTCCACGAGGTGGACCGGCTGTCGTCGTTCTTCGACCTCGTCCAGCAGGACCCGGTGGTCTCCCAGGTGAAACTGATCGCCGAGCCCTGGGACGTCGGCGAGGGCGGCTACCAGGTGGGCAACTTCCCCCCTCTGTGGACGGAGTGGAACGGCAAGTACCGCGACACCGTGCGGGACCTGTGGCGCGGTGAGCCGCGCACGCTGGCCGAGTTCGCGTCCCGCCTGACCGGCTCCTCCGACCTCTACCAGGACGACGGACGCCGTCCGCTGGCCTCCATCAACTTCGTGACCTGCCACGACGGCTTCACCCTGAACGACCTCGTGTCGTACAACAACAAGCAGAACCAGGCCAACGGCGAGGACAACCGGGACGGCGAGAGCCACAACCGCTCCTGGAACTGCGGTGCCGAGGGCGAGACGGACGACCCGGACGTGCTGGCGCTGCGGGCCCGGCAGCGGCGCAACTTCATCGCCACCCTGATGCTCTCCCAGGGGGTGCCGATGCTCAGCCACGGCGACGAGTTCGCGCGCTCCCAGGGCGGCAACAACAACGCGTACTGCCAGGACAGCGAGCTGGCCTGGGTGCCGTGGCCGGAGGAGGACTGCGAGCTCCTCGCCTTCACGCGCGCGATGGTGTGGCTGCGCCGGGACCATCCCGTCTTCCGGCGGCGGCGCTTCTTCCACGGGCGGCCCGTCCAGGGCACCCACGACGAGCTCTCCGACATCGCGTGGTTCACCCCGGAGGGCCAGGAGATGACCCAGCGCGACTGGGGTTCCGCCCAGGCCCGGGCGCTGTCCGTGTTCCTCAACGGCAACGCGATCTCCGAGCCGGGCGCCCGCGGGGAGCGCATCGCCGACGACTCCTTCCTGCTGATGTTCAACGCCTCCCCCAAGCCCCTGGAATTCGTCGTGCCGGTCGACCACGGCCGCCAGTGGCAGGTCGTCGTGGACACGTCCCTCCCGGAGGGAGTGGCCCCGGGTACGGGCGCGAAGGTCGCGGCCAGTGACCGGCTGACCCTGGTCGACCGGAGCATGACGGTGCTCCAGCGGCCCGCCTAGGGCGGCCTCTTCCCCGCCCGGGCGCGTGGGTCCACGACGCGGACCCACGCGCTCGGGGCGGGGCCGTGCGTGCCCTTCCTCGGGCCGCGCTGACAGAAAGCCGGCCGGAGGGGTACGTAGATGCGCATGACCCCTGAGCGCCCCGAACCGGCGATCGCGGACTCGGTCGTCCCCGGCCCGGTCGTCCCCGTCGTGCCGACCGCCACCTACAGGCTCCAGCTCCAGCCGGAGTTCCCCTTCCGCCGCGCCGAGGCGGCCGTGCCCTATCTGGCCTCGCTCGGCGTCTCCCAC
This sequence comes from Streptomyces sp. NPDC002698, assembly GCF_042888945.1. Lineage (NCBI taxonomy): Bacteria > Bacillati > Actinomycetota > Actinomycetes > Kitasatosporales > Streptomycetaceae > Streptomyces > Streptomyces sp. NPDC002698. Next base: position 41,129 of record NZ_JBIAQM010000014.1, on the reverse strand, counting down.
CTGCATCTGTCCCCCGTCCTGGAGGCCGTCCCCGGCTCGACACACGGCTACGACGTGGTGGACCACGCGCGCGTACGGGCCGAACTGGGCGGTGAGGAGGGGCTGCGTTCCCTGGCGCGCACCGCGCGGGAGCACGGCCTCGGCCTCGTCGTGGACATCGTGCCGAACCACATGGCGATGGCCCCGCGCCACAACCACGCCCTGTGGGAGGTGCTGCGCGAGGGCCCCGGGTCGCCGTACGCCCGCTGGTTCGACATCGACTGGGACGCCCAGGACGGGCGGCTGCTGCTGCCGGTGCTCGGGGACCGCCTCGGCGCCGAGATCGGCGAGCTGAAGGTCGACGGCGACATACTGCGCTACTACGACCACGTGTTCCCGCTGCGCGAGGGCACCGCGCATCTGCCGATGCCCCGGCTCCTGGACGCCCAGTGGTACCGCCCGGCGTGGTGGCGGCTGGCCCGCACCGAGCTCAACTACCGGCGCTTCTTCAGCATCTCGGAGCTCATCGGGGTGCGCGTCGAGGACCCGGAGGTGTTCGCGGCGACCCACGTGAAGATCCTTCAGCTCGTCGCCGACGGCGTGATCGACGGACTGCGCGTGGACCACCCGGACGGACTGGCGGACCCGGACGCCTATCTGCGCCGGCTGCACGAGGCGACCGGCGGCCGCTGGACGGTGGTCGAGAAGATCCTCGCGGACGGCGAGCCGCTCCCGCCCGCGTGGCCCGTGGCGGGCACCACCGGCTACGACGCGCTGCGGTACGTCGACGGCCTCTTCACGGACGAGGCGGGCGCGAGCCGGATGCTCGGCCGCTACCGGCGGTTCGCGGGCCCGCAGGCCGACCGGGGCGGCCACTGGGAGAGCACGGTGCGCCGGGCGGCGTACAAGGTGATCACGTACGAACTGGCCACGGAGGTCGAGCGCCTCACCCGCGAGGTGAGCGCGCTGTGCGCCGCCGCCCCCGACCCCGCCGCCCGCGACCACGCGCCCTGGGCCCTGGGCGCCGCGCTGCGGGAACTCCTGGTCCGGCTGGAGGTGTACCGGCCCTACCCGTCCACGGACGCGTCCCGGGTGGTCACCGAGCGGGCCGCCGCCGAGGCCAGGTCGGCGTTCCGGGTGCCCGAGGAGGCACATGCCGTGGACGTCGTACGGGATCTGCTGATCGGCGACGGCGACGGACCCGGGGAGGCCGCCTTCCGGGCCCGGTTCGCGCAGACGTCGTCGGCGCTGCGCGCCAAGTCGGTGGAGGACACGGCGTTCTACCGCTACGTGCCGCTGCTGTCGGCGAACGAGGTGGGCGGCGATCCGGGCCGGCCCGCGGTGTCCCCGGACGACTTCCACGCCTACTGCGCGCGCGTGCAGCGCGACTGGCCCGCCACCGGAACCGTCCTGTCGACCCACGACACGAAACGCAGCGCGGACGTGCGCGCCGCCGTCTCGGTCCTCACCCAGTGCCCGGAGGCCTGGTCCGAGGTCCTGGCGGAGGTGACCGGCGAGGGACCGGGGAGCCCCGACCCGCAGGTGGCGTGGGCCGCGTGGCAGACGGTGTTCGGGCTCGGCCCGGCCACCGCCGGGGAGGGGGCCGAGGTCCGCACGGAGCGCGTCCGGGACGCCCTGCTGAAGCACGTCAGGGAGGCCGGCACGCGCACCGCCTGGACCGAACGCGACCCCGCGTACGAGGACGCGGTGGCGGCGTTCGTCACCGACGGGCCGTGCGGGCCCCCTGGACGGCACGTGGCCGCCCTGCGGGCCTCGCTGGGACCGCACGTGCGGGCGAACGTCCTGGGCGCCGCCCTGGTCCATCTGACGATGCCCGGGGTGCCGGACGTGTACCAGGGCACCGAGGACGAGTACCGGGCGCTGGTGGACCCGGACAACCGGGAGGCGTTCGCGCCGCGCGACCCGGCCGCGGAGAAGCCCGCGCTCACGGCCGCCGCGCTGCGGCTGCGCGCCCGGCGGCCCGACGTCTTCGGCGACGCGGCGACGTACGCGCCGCTGTGGGCCGAGGGGCCGGCCGCCGACCACTGCGTGGCGTTCGTGCGGTCGGGAGAGGTGATCACGGCCGTCACCCGGCTGTCGCTGGGGCTCGCCGAGGCCGGCGGCTGGCGGGACACCGTGCTCGCGCTCCCCGGCGGGCGGTGGGCCGATGTGCTCACCTCCGGCTCCGCGGAGCGGGAGTTCACGGGCCGCGCGCGCGTGGCGGACCTCTTCGGAAGGTCACCCGTCGTGCTGCTGGAGCGCGTCAGCGCGGACACACCGGAAGGGTCCGGGGAGAACGGCTGACCAGACCCTCGGGGCGCGGCCGGGGTCCGGGGGCCCCGCGCAGGCCCGGCAGCACGGTGAGCAGGGCGAGCAGCCCGGCTTCCGCCGTGAGCCGGGCCAGCGCGGCGCCGAGGCAGTGCCGCGGTCCCGAGCCGTACGCGAGGTCGCCCGGGTCGGCGCGGAAGAGGTCGTAGCGGTCCGGGTCGGCGAACCGGGCCGGGTCGCGGCCCGCGGCGCCGAGCAGACACGCCACGGTGGCGCCCTCGGGTATCGGGCCGATGGGTTCGAGTGCCCGGCGGGCCACGATCTGAAGCGGCGGGTCGCGGCGCAGCGACTCGGCCCAGGCGGCGCCCGCCAGCCCGGGCCGGGCGCGGATCAGGTCGAGTCGGCCCGGACGGTCGAGGAGGTTGGCGAGGAACGACGCGAGGGCGCGCGCGGTCGTCTCGCCGGCCGCGCCCAGCACGGTACCGGCGAGCTCGGTCACGGTCCCGTCCGGCAGCGGCCGTCCGTCGAGGCGGGCCGCGCACAGCGCGGACAGCAGATCGTCACCGGGGTGGGCGCGGCGGCGGACCAGGTGGGGGCGCAGGTAGGCGTCGAGTCCGGGGCGGTGACCGCCGAGGTGGTCGAGTCCCGTCCGGCACCAGGCGTGTACGCGCAGGGTGTCCTCGTACGGCAGTCCGAGCGCGGTGACGGCCGCGGCGGCGGGCAGCCATCGGCAGAACTCGGACACGAGGTCGGCCTCCTGACGGGACGCCAGGCGGCTCGCGAGGACGTGGGCGGTGCGCTCGACGCCCGCCCGGAGAGCGGCCGACACCTGGTTCCTCAGCGCCGCGGAGGCGAGGGCCCGGTACGCGTCGTGCGTGCGGCGCTCCCCGTGCGCCGGTACCGGGCCGGGTGACGGCGCGACGAGCCGCGGGTCCGCGAGCGCGGCGCGCACATCGGCGTACCTGCTGATCAGCCAGGCGCCGAACGGCTCGTCGTGGACCAGGGGGAAGTTTCCGCGCAGGGTGCGGTAGAGCGGGTGGGGGTCACGTTCGGTTCCCGGATCGAGCAGGCTCGCGGGTACGCCCACGCGCGCGGACGACCCGCGCGGCGGCGTGTAGGGCCCGCACGGCCCGTCCGCCGAGCGGGTGGACGGGGCGAACGGCACCACCGGCGCGTGGGCCGGCGCCGGGGCAGCGACCGGCGGGAAGGTCCCGGCGTCCGACGACGGGAAGGTCCCGGCGCCGAACGGCAGGAACGATTCCGCGTCGGGCGGTGGAGGTGACGGGATCGGGGCCGGTGGGACCGTGGGGGTCGCCGGCGGGGCGCCTTCGCCGGGAAGGCCGTGTGGACACAGCACCGCGGGCCACCACCTCGGGTCTGCGCGCCGGACCCGCGCGCGGTTGTTCCGAGTCGACCACCGACCGCCCCGGACCGCAGTTCCCGTACACCCGGACGAGTGAATCGTGTACGTCGTCCCGGTCCTCCCGCCCGTGGCGCGCGCGTACGCCGGCCGTCTCCTCCCGAGCGCCCCTTGCGGGAGTCCCGTCCGGTACGCCGCAGGCCTGCGGGACGCCGTCCGCTCCGGCCGGGAAAGGCCGCGCACCTTCCACCGCCCGTTGCCGGCGGAAAATGCCACCTGGACTCCCTCGCGGCCGCGCAGACGTGTCCTTGACAGTTCTCCGAGACCGTGGAGTACTGCCAAAAGCGACGCAGGGCGGACAAGTCGGGGGTGAGTCATCTGCCGGAGTTGCGCTACCCCAGTGTGACCGAAATCGTGTCGTCCGCCTGGGCGCTGGCGGCCCGCCGGCCAGACCTGTGCGTCCTCAGACAAGTGGGCACCTCCCGCGCGGGCAGACCCCTCCACCTGCTGTCCGTCGGTCACGCCCGGCACGCGGTGCTCGTCGTGGCGGGGGCCCACGCCAACGAACCGACGGGCGGTTCGACGCTGCTGTCCCTGGCCGAACGTGTGCTGTACCGGCGGGAGTTGCGCAGGGACACCTCCTGGCACTTCCTGCTGTGCGCGGACCCCGACGGGGCGAGCCTTCATGTGACACCCGCGCCCCGGACGCTCCTCGACTACCACCTGGGCTTCTTCCGTCCGGCCGGGCCCGAGCAGCCGGAGTGGTCGCCCTCCGTCCTGCCGCCCGACCGGCTGCCGCCGGAGACGCGGGCGCTGACCCGGGTCATCGACGAGGTGCGGCCCTATCTCCAGGTGACGCTGCACGGGACCGATCTGGGCGGCAGCTGGGTGCAGTTGACCAAGGACATCCCGGGCCTCGCGGAGCCGTTCGCCAAGTCGGCGGCGGAGCTGCGCATCCCGGTCGAGACGGCCGCCTCGGACGCCGCGGGCTGGCCCGCCTCCGGGCCCGGGGTGCATGTGATGCCGGCGCCGGGCTCGGTCACGGCGTACCCGAGCATGCCGGACGACGCCCGGCACAGCACCTGGTACCACGCCCACCGGTACGGCGGTCTGACGGCCGTCGTGGAGGTGCCGATGTGGGCCAGCGACCTGGTGGACGACCCTGCGCCGCACCCCGCGCCCGCGGCGGCGATGCGACGCCTGGCCCAGCGGCTGGTGACGGACGCGGGTCAGGTGGAGGAGGTGCTCGGGCGGGCCCTGCCCCGGCTGCGGGGTCCCGACGGGCCGCTGCTGCGGGCCGCGAAGTGGGCGCTGGAACTGGTGCCGGGGCTGGCGGCCGACTGGTCGCTGCCACCCCCCGTGGACACGACGATGGCGTACGTGGGCAGCGTGGACGCGTTCGGCCGGAGGATCCCGCTGCGGGCCGCGTCGATGCTGCTGCGCGTCCTCCAGGAGGCCGGCGACCGCGAGGCGCCCCGCCTCGGACAGCTGGTCGCCGGCTGGAGCGACGCCTTCGCCGAACGCTTCCGGGCCCGCTGGGTGCCGCTGGAGAACCAGGTCGAGCACCAGGCCCGTACGGTGATGGCGGCCGCCCGACACGCACGCGACGGCGCCGCCTGACTCAGCCCGGCAGGTCGAACACCGCGCCCGTCTCGGCCCCCATCACGCAGGAGTTGGAGAACGCGTGCGTGTAGTCGACCCGGCGGCCGTCCCACACGCCGTACGCCGACGCCGTCACCGGCGCGTAGAGCATCGGGCACATGGCACCGGCGCGACGCGGGATGCGGCCGATGTCGCCCCCGGCGGCGGCGAGTTCCCGGCACGCCTTCTCGGCGTGGGCGTGGCCCCGGGGCGGGTCGCAGAGCAGCAGGACGCCGCGGGCGTCGCCGGTGGGGGCGTCGCCGCGGGTGACGGCGAGGCGGAGCCAGTCGCCGGGCAGGTCGTGTCCGGGTGCCGCGTGGGCGGCGGGGGCCGCGCCCGCCAGGAGGAGCGCGAGCGGGACGAGCAGGCCGGCGCGGATCGCTCGAAGGGTTGTCGTCATTCCCGGTGCATCGGCACCGTGGCCTGCGCGGTCCAGCCGGAGTCACCCGAACGGGAACGCGTGCCGGTGTGACGCCCGGCGAGTTCGAACGCGGCCAGCACGACCCGGGCCTGGTACTCGACCTGGCGCGCGACCGGGATCCAGCGTGCTCCGCAGCCGTCGCGGTACTCGGCGCACCACGCGTCGATCAGCCGGTCGAGCTCGGGCAGCGCGCCGCACGGGTCCTGGCCGGAGGCGGTGACGAGCTGGTGCAGCAGCCCGGCCGTGCGCAGCGCGACCCTGCGCCCGGCCAGGCGCAGGGCGGTGAGCCGGGCGGTGTCGAGCGAGGGCAGGGCGCGCCCGTCGGCGTCGCGCACGTCGGGGTCCCAGGAGTCGGCGAGTCCGGGTCCGACCAGTAAATAGTCGTCGACGGGCGCGAGCAGACGGGCCGCCTCCGACGAGCCGCCGAGGCCGGGCCGCACCCGGGCCAGGATGTCCTCCAGGACCGCCGTGTCGTGCCGCAGGGTGTGGCTGACGGAACGCAGCACCGCGTCGGGATCGGCGGGGCGGGCCCGGTCCTCGACGGCGCCGACGCCCCACATGGGTGCCTCGACGATCGCGGTGACCGTGCCGTGCGGCTGGGGGTGGAACCAGGTGGAGTCGACCGCGGCCTCCGTGATGGCGGCGGCCAGGTCTCCCCGGCGCGGCGGCGGGACGCGGTAGACGGCGGGGCCGAGCGCGGGCCAGTACAGGGTGTCGTAGGGGCCGAGTTCGCGCGGGATGCCGAGGCGGGCCGCGCTGTGCGCGACCCGCTGGGAGAGGCCGGGCAGATCGCGGGTCAGCTCGACGAAGGCGCCGCCGACGTCGACGCCGTGCAGGGAGCACTGGAGGAACGGGCGCAGCTCGTCCTGGAGGGCGAGCAGGACGCGGGTCTCGGGCAGGGCGGCGGCGTCCGGGCCCTCGGGCAGCCATTCCGGCTGTTCGAGGAAGCCGGGCCGGAAGAAGTGCCGGAAGTAGTGGCCGAGTGTGTAAGGGCCCTGGAGCCAGGCCTCGTTGCGGCGGGAGCCGTCGGGGTCGAGACAGAGCAGCAGGTTCCAGGTGGCGTCCGCGCCCTCGGTGAGGCGGGGGTCGGCGAGGGCCCGTTCGGCCAGCCGCAGGACGGTCGCGCCGCCGACGGGTTCGTTGGCGTGCGGTCCGGCGACGACGAGGACCTGGCGGCTGCCGTGTCCGACGGACAGGAGCAGCATCGGTGTGCCCGCCCGGGAGGTGCCCACGCGGCGCAGCCGGGCGTCGTCGGGGCGCCTGGCGACGAGGGCGGCGGCGCGGACGCCGAGTTCGTCCACGGTCGGGTAGCGACGGAGTGGCGGCAGGGCACACCTCCACTCGAACGGTGCCGTCGTTCACCTGATGTGCACGAAGTACACACAGTCAGTCACGAGTCCCGGGGTACGTCAACACCACGGGAGCGAAAGGATGTTGCGGGGGCCGGCGGGTGAACCCGGGGCCGGGCCCGCTCTCCGGGCGCGCCAGGGCTCCTCGGCACTCCCGTGCGGCGCCGCGGCTCAGGCCGAGGCGAGGCGGAACAGCATGCGGCCGAAGCCGATCTGGTCGCCGGCCTTCACCACGGACGCGCCGATGACGCGCCGCCCGTTGACGGTCGTGCCGTTGGTCGAGCCGAGGTCGCGCAGTACCCAGACACCGTCCTGGCGGCGCAGTTCGGCGTGCACGCGGGACACCGTCTCGTGGTTGAGGCGCAGTCCGCTGGCCGGGTCGCGGCCGATGCGCAGCGGGTAGGCGTCCCTCGGGTCGGGCAGCTGGAGCTTGGGCAGCCGCTCGGCCTGCCAGGCCCGGCGCAGCCGGACCGTGAAGCCGGACACGGCCTCCACGGTGCCGAACACCCGCTTCGACCAGCGCCGCGCGGCGGGCCCGTCGCCGGGCAGGTCGGCGGTGAGCACGGCGAGTTCCTCGGAGCGGCGGGCGGACAGCACCAGCTCCATACGGCGGATGAACGTGTCGTGTGAAAGACGGCCGAGCGCGACACCGTCACGGAGGGACTTGAGCGCCCGGTCGCGCTCCGCGTCGGACAGCCGCGCGGGGTACGTGTGGAACTCGAAGGACGACGTCACGCTCGTGATTGTCGGCCAGTAACGACAGGGTGTCCAGAAGACCCGGAAACGGCTGGTGGGGCCGCGTGCGGCCGTTCGCGCGACCAAAGGGCGACGAACACGCGGCAAAAGGGTGGATACGAAAGCGAATTGATCTCCGGTGGAGCACCATGGACGGGCTGAGTCACTGCGAGCCTACGAGGGGGAAGCGTCCATGCGATTCGAGGTGTGGGCACCACGGGCCGAGCGGATGACGCTCCATTGCGCCGGTGTCACGCGCGCGTTGGACCGTGATCCCGGGCGTGCCGGATGGTGGACGGGCGAGGCGGAGGCGGCGGCGGGGACCCGGTACGGGTTCGCGGTGGACGACGGGCCGGTCCTGCCCGATCCCCGCTCGCGCCGTCAGCTGGACGGTCCCGACGGACTGAGCGCCGTGGTCGACCCGGCGGGGTACGCGTGGCGCGCCGACTGGCCCGGGCGCCCGCTGCCGGGCGCGGTCCTCTACGAACTGCACGTGGGGACGTACACCCCCGAGGGCACCCTGGACGCGGCGGCGGACCGGCTCGGACACCTCGCGGAACTGGGCGTCACCCACGTCGAGTTGATGCCGCTGTGCCCGTTCCCCGGCCGGCACGGCTGGGGGTACGAGGGTGTCTCCCTGTGGGCGGTGCACGAGCCGTACGGCGGTCCCGAGGCGCTGAAGCGCTTCGTCGACCGGGCGCACGAACTCGGCCTGGGAGTCGTCCTGGACGTCGTGCACAACCATCTCGGCCCGTCCGGCAACCACCTGCCCGCCTTCGGGCCCTACTTCACGGACACCCACCAGACGCCCTGGGGCTCCGCGGTGAACCTCGACGCGCCCGGCTCGGACGAGGTGCGCGCGTACCTCGTGGGCAGCGCGCTGGCCTGGCTGCGCGACTACCGGCTCGACGGGCTGCGTCTCGACGCGGTGCACGCGCTGCGGGACACCCGGGCGGTGCACTTCCTGGAGGAGCTGTCGGCGGCCGTGGACGCGCTCGCCGGCGACCTGGGCCGACCGCTCTTCCTGATCGCCGAGTCGGATCTCAACGACCCGCGGCTCATCACCTCCCGCGAGGAGGGCGGCCTCGGGCTGCACGCCCAGTGGAACGACGACTTCCACCACGCGCTGCACACCACGCTGACCGGCGAGGCGCAGGGCTACTACGCGGACTTCGCGCACCCCCCGCTCGCCGCGCTGTGCAAGACGCTGACGTCGGGCTTCTTCCACAACGGCACCTATTCCAGCTTCCGCGGGCGCCGTCACGGCCGTCCGCTCGACCGGGCGCGGGTCTCGGCGCAGCGGCTGCTCGGCTACACCCAGACCCACGACCAGATCGGCAACCGCGCCCAGGGGGACCGGCTGTCGGCGGCCCTCTCCCCCGGGCTGCTGGCCTGCGCCGCCGGGCTGACGCTCACCGCGGCGTTCACGCCGATGCTCTTCATGGGCGAGGAGTGGGGCGCCACGACCCCCTGGCAGTTCTTCACCGACCACACCGACCCCGAGCTCGCGGACGCCGTGCGGCGGGGCAGGCGGAGAGAGTTCGCGGCGCACGGCTGGGCCGAGGAGGACGTGCCGGATCCGCAGGACCCGGCGACCCGGGACCGCTCGTGTCTCGACTGGTCGGAACCCGAAAGGGCTCCGCACGCGCGCCTGCTGGCCTGGTACCGCGACCTGATCGCCCTGCGCCGGAGCCAGGCCGACCTGTCGGACCCCGACCTCGCGGCGGTCAGGGTCGCCCACGATCCGGGGGCCCGCTGGGTCGCCGTCCGGCGCGGGGACGTCCGGATCGCCGTGAACCTCGGCAAGGACCCGGCGTCGATTCCCCTTGGTATCCGCCGGGCGCGCGTCCTCGCGGCCTGGGACCCCGTCGAGGCACCGGGCACGGACGGGGTGCTGAACGTGCCGGGCGAGTCGTGCGTGGTGCTGACCCAGGGGTGAGGCCGTTCCGGACGGGCGTCCCTGCGGCGTCCCGTCCGGCGCGTCCCTGCGGCGTCCCGTCCGGCGCGTCCCTACGGCGTCCCGTCCGGCGGGTCCCGCAGGTCCGTGACCCGCTCCAGCAGGATCGGCTCCCAGGTGCGCGCCAACCGGGCTTCCGCGAGCGCGAGTTGTCCGGCGTCGTCGCCGCGGAGGCGGTCGGCGAGCCGGATGACGGTGTCGCAGCGGGCGAGCCACAGGCCGCGCAGACAGGGGCGGGCGCCGTAACCGGCGAGGGTGGCGGCGCGTACGGCCGCGGGGGCGCCGACGGCGAGGGCCAGTCCCGCGATGTCCTCGGCGGGATCCCCGGTCACCGCGCCGGTCCAGTCGAGGACGCCCCGTACCCGGCCGTCGGGACTGACCACGAGGTGTTCGCCGAGGAGTTCGTGGTGGACGAGCACCGGGGCGCCGGTCTGCGCGCCGAGCTGCACGGCGGCGGACGCGGCGAGCTGGTCGAAGCGGGCGGGGTCGAACTCCTCCGCGGGAATCCGTTCGGCGGCTCGTACGGCGGCGGCCCGCAGGGCCTCCAGGGAGCGCTGCGGGGTCCGCGGCACCCCCAGCGTCTCGGCCTGCGGTACGGGGACCTCGCGCAGCCCGGTCAGCAGGTCGGCCAGGTCGGCCTCGCCGAGTGCCGAGACGGCCTGTTCCTCGCCCGGGACACCGGGCACCCTGGTGTCCAGGGTGTAGGTCAGTCCGCTCGCCCACTCGCCCTGCGCCACACTCATGGGAACGGTGCCCCCGACGAACGGGCGGACCAGATCGCGCAGCCGCAGTTCACGGCGTTGCCGCAGGGAGGCCTCACGGTCCGGGGCGAGCCGCAGCACATGGCGTCGGCCCACCCACCAGGTGTGCCCGCCCTGCTCGCGGACGGGCCGTACGTCCGGTCCCGGACCGGGCGCGGCGTCGTCGGAGAGCAGGGCGCGGACCAGCTGGCGGACGGTCTCGGAGGTCGGTACGGGGGCCGGTGCCGGTGTCGGGTTCATGGTCGCGCCCTTGTCGTCCGGGGGCGGGGGCGAAGGGATCGCCGCGCGGTGTGCGGGCGCATGTCAGTCGACGATCACCATCTCGCGGGATGTGTTGTTGAGCCGGCGTCCGCCGTCCTCGGTCACCGTGACGATGTCCTCGATACGGACCCCGAAACGGCCGGGCAGATAGATCCCCGGCTCCACGGAGAAGCACATGCCGGGGACCAGGGGCTGTTCCTCGCCCTCGACCATGTACGGCGGTTCGTGGGTGGTGACGCCGATGCCGTGCCCGGTGCGGTGGATGAAGTACTCGCCGTACCCGGCGGCCTCGATGACGGCGCGCGCGGCGCGGTCGATGTCCTGGCAGGCGGCCCCGGGGCGCACGGCGCGGAAGCCCGCCTCCTGCGCCTCGCGCACGATGTCGTGGACCTTGCGCTCCTCGTCGTCCGGTTCGCCGACGTGGACCGTGCGGGAGGTGTCGGAGCCGTAGCCGTCCTTGAGTCCGCCGAAGTCCAGGACCACCATGTCGCCGGCCTCGATCACCCGCTCGTCGGCCTCGTGGTGCGGGTTGGCGCCGTTGGGGCCCGAGGCGACGATGGTGAAGTCCACCTGGGAGTGTCCGAACCGGCGCAGCAGATCGGCGAGGTCCTTGGACACCTCCGACTCCCTGCGGTCCGCGAAGCGCACCTTGCGGATCTCCTCGAACGCCTCGTCCGCGGCGGCTCCGGCGGCCGCGAGCCGCTCCAGTTCGGCCGCGTCCTTGACGGCCCTGAGCATCGGCAGGACCTCGGTCAGGGCCGAGTAGCGGGTCGCGGGGAGCAGCTTCTGAAGGCCCAGCAGGTGCAGGGCCCAGCCGTTGTCGCTGATGCCGAAGCGGCCTGCGCGGCCCATGAGGGGCTCGGCGGCCGCGTAGGGGTCCGTGCCGTCGGTCCAGGCGTGCAGGGTCAGCGCGGGGGCGCCGGCCGACTTGGCCGCGTCGGGCGCCTCCAGGGTGGGCACGACGAGGGCCGGGTCCTGTCCCGCCCGCAGCACCAGCAGGGTGAGCCGCTCCGTCTCCACCGGGCGGTACCCGGTCAGCCACACCAGGTCGGGTCCCGGCGCGACCAGGACGCCGTCGAGCCCGGCGTCGGCCGCGGCCTCGGCGGCACGCCGCATACGGGCCTCGTAGTCGTCGGCGGTGAAGGGCTCGGGTGTGGCGGCGGTCATCCATGCCTCCGTGTGTGCGGAGTTCCCCAGGGGGCTACGGCAGCATCCTGCCCCTCCGGTGGGGTGTACGCGAGCCGGTCGTGCCCGCGCCCGGTCAGCCCTCCAGGGCGAGGCGGGCGCCCAGGAGCAGCAGGACGCCTCCGGAGACCTGCTCCAGGCGCCGGCGCACGCCCGTCCGGGACAGTACGGCCTTCATCCGGCCGACGAACCACACGTAGACGCCGTAGTACCCCACCTCGTAGACCGCCCAGAGCGCGGCGAGGCCGAGCATGGCGGGCAGGTGCGGGGCGCCCTCCGGCACGAACTGCGGCAGGAAGGACATCGCGAAGACGGCCGCCTTCGGGTTGGCGAGGTTGAGCAGCAGCCCGCCCCGGTAGGACGCCCAGCCGCTCCTCTCCGCGCCCTCCCAGCCGCCGTCGGCGGCGCCCTTGGAGCGGCGTGCCTGCCACAGCGTCTGTACGCCGAAGCCGACGAGCACCACGGCGCCGACGATCCGCATGACGCCGTAGGCCATCTCGGAGGCGGCGAGCAGGGCGGTGAGGCCGAACGCGGCGACGGCGCCCCACAGGAAGACGCCCGTCTCGTTGCCGAGCACGGTCAGGAAACCGGACCGCCTGCTTCCCAGGGACCGTTTGATGATCAGCACGGTGCTCGGTCCGGGCGAGGCCGCGATGAGGGTGCAGGCGCCGAGGAAGGCGACGAGGGTGCTCAGCATGCGGCCATCATGGCGGGCCGCGGAGCCGTTGACCAGCATGTTTCTCCCGGCCCCACCGGAACGGGGTGCGTGCCCGCGAGGCGGCTCCGGGCTCCCGGGCGGGGGCGGCGGCTCCGGGTCTCAGGTCGCGGTGCCCGGGACGGCGGACAGCTGTCCGCGGCTGCCGTTCGCGTGGCGCACGCGCAGGGTGACCTCGACGCCCGGCGCCGCGTCCGCCACCGCGCGCGCGAGGTCGGCGGCCGAGGTGATCCCGGTCCCGTCGAGGGCGAGCAGGGTGTCGCCGCGCACCAGGCCCGCGCTGTAGCCGGGACCGGGGAGGTGCACCCCCACGACGAGCGCGCCCGCGCCGCCGGGGGCGTCAACCGCCTCGACCCCGAGGGTCCCCCGTGCGGACCGCCGCTCGGACTCCCCCGGCCGGACCGGTCCGCCGCCGGACTCCGCCGTGACCCCACCGGCCCGCGGCACCCCGGAACCGCCCGGCCTCGGCACTCCGGTGCCGCCCGGCCCCGGCGCCCCGGAACCGCCCGGCCTCGGCACTCCGGTGCCGCCCGGCCCCGGCGCCCCGGAACCGCCCGGCTTCGGCGCTTCGGAGGCGGCGGAGGGCTGATGTGGCTGCCCGGCCGCGCCGGTCTGCCTCTGCAGGTCCGCCAGCCTGCTCACGCCGATCACGGTCGCGCCCACCGCGCCGAGCCCCACGCCGGACAGGACGAGGACCACTCCGGCGGACACCCCGGCCACCACGGTGATCAGACGCCTTCCACGACGCCGCGCCGCGTGCGGGCGCCGGGCTCCGCCGGACGGACGGGTGCTGTCGTACGGACGGGTGCCGCCGGACGGATCCCCGCCGGGCATCGGCTTGGGACGCAGCGCGGTCTGTTCCATGGGTCGCCTCCGGCAGATGTTCTACGGACCGCCTTCGGCTGATGCTCTACCCCGCGCTCCGGCCCACGACGATCCCCGAACGAGTGAGACTGCCGCCCCGCCCCCGCCCGCCTCCGACCCCGTCTCCGTCTCCGTCTCCGTCTCCGACCCAGGAGACGGCCGGCCCCTTGTCAGTGGCGGCTGTTACGTTCTGTGACATGAGCGATCACGCCCTGCGGCTCCTCCGCGAGACCTCGCGCCTGGCCGAACTGGCGGCCTTCCCCTTCGACTTCGACCTGGACCGCGCCGACCACTGCGAGGACGTCCGGCTCGCCTCGGGAGGCCCGCTGGAGCCGGTGGCGGGCGACGACACGGGGGGCACGTACTTCGTGTGCGCGGACGGCTCGGTGCTGTACGCCGACTCCGAGGGCCGTGCGGGGATCATCGGAAACAGCGTCGACGAGGCGCTGGAGACGGTGATCGGGCTGCCGGGCTGGCACGACCACCTGGACCTGACGCCCGCCGACGGCCCTGAGGTGATCCTCGCGGCGGTCGCCGAGACCGAGGAGGAGATACGCGAGTCCTACGGAATCGACGCCGAGCGCGCCGAACTCCGCGCGGCGCTGGGACTGCCCGAGCGTTCACCGGTGGAACTGGTCGGCATGCTGCATGCGGCCCTGCTGCGCACCGAGCCTGACTTCCTGCTGCTCAACGCGGAGGAGGGCGGGGCCTACGAACTGCTGGACCACCACCCCCGCACACCCCTGTGGGACACCGTGCTCGGGCAGGGCAGGGCCGACCTCGCCCTCCTGCGGCAGGGCACCGCCCGGGACGAGGTGGCGCGCGACCCGGTCCGCCGTGCGCTCGCGCTGCGCGCCGCCCAGTACGACAGGCGCGACACCGACCTGCCCCTGCTGCGCCACCTCCTCGCGCACGAGGCCGAGGCCTCGATGACCGACGAACTGCGGCTCGCCGCCGTCCTCGTGGGTCTGCACGGCCTGGCCGAGGACCTCCCGCTGCTGCACACCGTCCGCGAGACGACGTACGACACCTGGTGCGGACTCGGCGGGATACCGGAACCGGGCGCGAGCGGCGAGGAGTTGCGGGAGTGGGCACGCGGCCTCGACTTCTCGTTCTTCGGGACCGATCCGGGCGACGAACCGGAGTCCACCTGGACCGGTCTCGCCCGCGAGCAGGGAATGGACGAGGTGGCGCGCGTGGCGCTGATCCGGCGGCTCGACGGCATCGACCTGCGGGCCCAAGCCCGGGAGTCGGCCGGGTCGGGCATCTCCGAACTGTCCGGACTGGCACGGGAGTTCATGGATCTGGGCGACACGTCGCAGGCGCTGCGCGCCCAGCGGCTGCACACCTCGCTCCAGGGCATCGGCCGGAGCAGGGTCTCGGCGCTCCTGACGCTCTCCCGGCTGGAGCGGGAGGCGGGCCGGCCCCGTGAGGCCGCCCGGACCCTGGCGCGGCTCAGAGAGACGCTCATGGCGGAACCGGGCTCCGGGGAGACCGCGCAGGTGCCCGGCAACTCGCTGAAGCACTGGCGCGGCACGAACCTCGGCGTGTTCATCGTCGACGAGCACCACGAGGTCGCCCGCGCGGCCGCCACGGACCCGGGCCTCGCGGAGGAGGTCCGCGAGGTCACCGAGGCCGCGGCGGTCCTCCTGTCGGAGCTCTCCGAGGCGGCCCGCCGCAGCGTCCGGCGCTGACTCCCGCGCCCCGCGGATCCGTCAGAGCGCGACGGGCTGCGCCCGAAGGGCCATCGGCGGCGCGGGAACCCGGTCCGGCACGAAGCCGTGGGCGCGCCGGGCCAGGTCCGCCGCGCCGTAACGGCGGCAGTCCTGGTGCCACTTCAGGATTCCGGCCAGCCAGTTCTCCAGCTCCGCCACATAGCCCCGCATGATCCCACGCGCCTCCTCCGAGAGCTTGAAGTCGTCGTACAGGAGGGGAAGTTCGTGGGCGGCGACGTGCTGGAACTGCTCCATGCGCCGGGTCATCAGGTCATGGACCACGCCGAGCGCGGCCGGGTAGTCGCAGCCGAAGAAGTTCTGCACGACGAGGATGCCGTTGTGGATCTCCCCCTCGTACTCGATCTCCTTCTGGTACGAGAAGACGTCGTTCAGGAGCATCGCGTAGTCCATGGCCGCGTTCTCCAGCGAACGGACGGGGCCGCTGCGGTAGACCTCCGGCGGGACCGTCCGGCCGTGTCCGAGGCGGCACAGGCTCATGGTGAGCTCGGAACCGAACGTCGCCCGGCGCATCTCCAGATAGTCGACCGGGTCCGGGACGCGGTTCTGCGTCTGGTTGGACAGCTCCCACAGCCAGCTCTCCGTCATCACGTCCACCGCCGCGCGCAGGGTGCTCCGGGCGTCCGGGGTCATGTCCGCGGTGGTGCGCCGCCACAGGTCGATCAGTCCCCGTTCCATGCCGTTGACCGGGACGGGCGCTTCCTCACCCCCGACGGGCATGCAGGCGGACAGGCGCGTCGTGGTCAGCCGGGCGGCGGCCAGGTCGCGGCGGTTGCCGAAGAGCAGCGGGTAGTAGTCGTCGCCGTAGGTGCCCCAGGCCAGCCACTGCGAGCTGAGGTCGAGGGCCTCGGGTGTCGCGTCGGGGTGGATGCCCGCCGCGCAGAGAGGCAGGTCGTAGGCGATGAGTTTGTCCTCGTCCCAGACGCCCTCCTGGAGCATGCCCGTGGTGTGCATCCAGGTGACGAGGCGGTCCCGGGCACCCGCGAGGTGCGGGCTGAGGGTGACCTCGAAGGGCATGTGGAAGTCGGGCAGCACGGAGGGTCCGACCTTCTGGAACGGGACGTGGGTGTACGCGCGCAGCCGCTCCGCCCCGGCCGCGGAGAGCAGCGCCCCGACGTCCGCCGCCGATGTCCCGAACCCGCCCGTGCCGAAGGGCCGCGCCTCCTCGACGACGCCCTTGTTCATGTAGCGGCTGGAGCGCATGTGCCATTCGTGTCCGCCGGACTGCCAGTCCTGGAGGCCCCGCGTGTACGCGGCGACGGCGCCGGTCTCCGCCGCGGTGAGCCCCTTCTCGGCGACCAGGGCGGGCACCTCGGTGAGCGCGGTGTGCTCGAACTGGTGGAGCCGTGAGGTGAGTACGTCGTTGACGGTCTCGGCGGCCCGCTGGGTCGTGCAGCCGAAGAACGTCTCCAGGACGAGGACGCCGTTGCTGAGCTCGCCCTCGTCCTCGACCTCCCGCTGGTAGGAGAAGAGGTCGTTGCGCAGGTGGACTCCGTCGGAGAACGTCTCCATGAGGACGCGCAGCGGCCTCGACTCCGCTACGGACGCGGGCACTTCGGAGGTCGCGTACTCGACGAGCCCCGCCGACCAGGGGGCTCCGCCCACCTTGCGGCGCATCTCGATGTACTCGACGGGGTTGGCGATCCGTCCCTCGTCGATGTTGGACAGCTCCCACATCGACTCGTTGAGCAGGTGCTCGGTGGACACGGCGAACCGCCTGCGCCATGCCGTGGACATCGAGGGCACCGTGCGGGCCCACAGGTCGGCGAGTCCCGCCTCGACGGGGTTCTCGGGCTCGGGGACGGGGGTCGACAGGTCGAGCGGCATGAAGAGGGGCAGGCGGTCCAGGTAGGCCCTGCCGCCGCCGCGGTCCTGGGTGCGCTTGAAGGTCTCCAGGAAGTGGTCGTCGAAGAAGAACACCCACACGTACCAGTCGGTGATGAGGGAGAGGGCCGGTCCGTCGCAGTCGGGGTGGGTGTAGGCGCACAACAGGCCGTAGTCGTGGGCGTCGAGGTCGGACCGCTCCCAGATGCCCGAGCCTTCGAGCATGCCCATGTCGCGGGCCCACTCGACCGAGTGCGCCCGCGCCTCGTCCAGGTGCGGGTTCAGCCGGGCGGTGTACGGCATGTAGAAGTGGGGGAGTTCGAACGGCTGCGTCATGGCCGGGCCCTACCCAGGGCCCCGCACGCACATCCGCAGGCCAGGACATGATCACACCATCGCGTGAACCGCGCCGAAAGCCGCGCACGACGGCCTCTCCATCAGGTCGGGACCACCCCGCCGCCTCGCCGTTCCCGTCCCTGCCGCTTCAGCCGGCGCCACGGGCTCCGGGAGCCCGGCGTGTGGTCATCCGCGTCTCGCCTGGATCAGCGCGTGGGTTCCGCCGGTGCGCCAGCGGTCGTCCTCGGCGGCGTCGAGGGCCGCCTCGACGGCGGGGGTGAGCCCGACGACGACATCGGACTTGAGGGTGCGCAGCGCGGCCACCGCGCCGGGGAAACGGGCGGTGGCGGCGGCGAACGGGGTGGTGGCGGGGTAGAGCCGGTCGCCGATGAGCCGGCGGTAGTTCAGGTCGCCCTTCAGGATGGTCACGTCGGCCGCGGCGAACTCCCGCCGGAGGTCGTCGGGCAGATCGGCGTACGGCAGCGGGCCGCAGGCGAAGGGATGGGTCCGGACGGTGAGCCGGCCCTCGGACAGGGCCGCCCAGAGACGGTTCCCGGCCTCGCCGGCCGCTCCCTTCGCGGTGGTGAGCCGGCGCAGGGCGTCCAGCACGTCCGCCGTCGTGGCGTCGGAGACGTAGTACGGGTACGGCTTCACGTGCAGGGCGGCCCGCCCGATCCGGCCGTGCCGGAGCAGGTGGTCGACGAGGAGGAGGTCGGGAATGAGTTCCCGGCCCGCGTTGTCCGCGACGAGACAGAGGGTGCCGCCGTCGAGCAGGGACCGCAGCACGTCCGCGTCGTTCGCCACGAGCTGGGACTCGGCCGCCGTCCCGCCCCCGGTGCCGGCCAGGCTGAACCCGAGGTCGGCGCGGTTGCCCCACAGCGAGCCGTGCAGCAGCGCCTCCTCCTGTTCCCCGGCCGGCCGCCGCGCGAGGTCGTCCAGCGCGGCGAGTTCCTCGTCCGCCTCCGGGGTGTCGAGCTCGGCGAGCTTGAAGGGGCGGAAGGGGTCGATGCCCTGCCAGGGGCCCGGCTCGAAGTAGCCGACGGCTTCGAGGAGCTTGCGGTAGAAGTAGCTCTCGGACCACAGGAACGGCAGGTCGAACCAGGACCGGCCGTAGTACTCCCGGCCACCCCAGGCATCCCACCGGCCGCGGTCCGCCGCCGGCTCCATGAGCGGTTCGACGACCCCCTCGGCGCAGTTCCCGAGCAGGGCGTCGAGCGCGTGGCGCTGTTCGGGACCGTACGGGAAGGCGTCCCGCACCTTCCGGATGAGCGCCGGATGCCGCTGCGCCAGCACGCTCCAGGGGAACGAGCCCCGCTCCGAGCTCACGACCACCGGGGCGTCGTCGGGATCGGCGGCCGAGGGGGCGGGGGCGTCGGGATCGCGCATGCGGCTCACCGTACCGGCAGAACAGAAGGGGCCGTCCGACGCGGTGCGCGCCGAGCGGCCCCTCCCCCCGTAGAGCCCAGCGGTCGACTTCGAGCTGTCGGCCGTTGCGGGTGCCGCGCGGTCGTGCCCATGATCCGGGGTGCGGCGCCCCCCGGCGGTCGCGCTGAACGATAGGCAGGCGGCCCGGCGGAGGGATAGCGGGAAAACCCTCGATCCGGGCGGTGTTCGGCCCTCGCCCGCCCGTGACGCGGCGAGGTGGTCCCGATTCGCACGGATTGCGGATCCGGCTGAACACTCCGCGCTCCGGATCCGTATCCCCCCGTGCCCCGTGCGAGGAGTGCGTCCCGGCCGCGCGCGGTGGCGCGCCGCTTCGCCCACGCACCGAGGAGACGTTCCGGATGACCGCCTACCGCACCGCCACCGCGGCCGCTGTCGCCCTGGCGGCTCCGCTGCTGCTCACGACGTGGGCGGCGGGGACCGCGTCGGCGCACGGCGCGCCGACGTCCCCGGTCAGCCGGGTGTACGCGTGCTCGCCCGAGGGCGGCAGCCAGGGCACGGCGGCCTGCCGGGCGGCGATCGCGGCGAACGGCTCGCCGTTCACGGCGTGGGACAACCTGCGGGTGGGCGGTGTGAACGGCCGGGACCGCTCGGTGATCCCGGACGGAAAGCTGTGCAGCGGCGGTCTGCCCGCCTACAAGGGCCTCGACCTGGCCCGCTCCGACTTCCCGGCCACGCGTCTGACGCCCGGTGCGGCCATGACCATGAAGTACAGCTCGACGATCGCGCACACGGGGACGTTCAAGCTCTATCTGACCAAGCAGGGCTACAGCCCGACGCGGTCGCTGAAGTGGTCCGACCTGCCGGAAAGGCCGTTCGCCACGGTCACCGATCCCGCCCTGGTCGGCGGCGCCTACCGGATCAACGCGACGCTGCCGTCCGACCGCACCGGCCGCCAGATGCTGTTCACGATCTGGCAGAACTCCAGTACGGCGGACACCTATTACTCGTGCTCGGACGTGGTGTTCTCCGGCGGGAGCGGGACGTCGAAGCCGGCCCGGACCGCCGGGACCCCGGGGACCGCCGGGAGTGGTTCCGCCGGCAAGAGCACCAAGGAATCCCCCAAGGCGACACGGCCGGCATCCACGGCACCCAGCCCCACCGCCCCGTCGCCGTCCGCCGACTCGCCTTCTCCTGAGGCCGGTTCGGCGGCCGCGCAGGCGGGCACCGACCGGCTGGCGCCCGCCGCCGAGAGCACCACGGGCGGCGGCCCCGCGTTCCCCCTGGTCGCCGGAGGAGCCGGCGCGGCCCTGCTGCTCACTGCCGGCGTCGCGGTCGTGCTACGACGCCGGCAGTGAACCGGGCTCCCGCGGGGGCTAGTTGACGAATACAGCCGGGCTGCCCGCCTGGCTGGTGTCGGTCACGGGGGCGTACTTCGCGGTGAAGAAGCCGTTCGCGAAGCACAGTGACGAGCCGGAGAACTTGGTGAACTGCTGGCTGGTGAAGCTGAGGCTGTTGTCGGAGTTGTCCGTCGTTCCGGTGAGGCTCGCCGCCCGGTAGACGCAGGTCAGCGTGCCCAGCAGGGAGCGCAGCTTGACCGTGGTCTGGATGCTGGAGCCGGCGGCCGGGGTGACCGTGACGCTTCCGTCGGAGCCCACCGCGGTGCTGTAGGGCAGGTTGTCGACCGTGATGCTGGTGACGCCGAGGACGCCGACGACGTTGCTGCTGCACGAACTGGCGCCGAAGGTGTGGCCCGTGAGGGTTTCGGTGGCCGTGCCGGGGGACGCCGGATTGTCGGCGGCGGTCGCGGTGAAGGTCGACGCGGAACAGGAGACGCCGCTCGTTCCGGTGCTGCTGGAGTAGAGCGTGGCGTTGGTGCCGCTCGCCAGCGAGGCGGTGAGGACGTCGCCGACGGCGACGGGGGTTCCTCCGGCGCTGCCGGTGGTGAGCACCGCGACGTCGTCCGCGGAGGCGGGGACGACGGCGGACGCCGAGAGAGCCGCGACGGCGCCGGCGAGGGCGAGCAGGGATCGAGTACGCATGGGGGGTGCCTCTTCTCCGATGGGGGTGTGGGTGCCTGACCGCGCCGGGGCGCGGGGGTGCGGGTCGAGAAGGTGGCGCGGGTGTGCGGGGTCGAACGGGCCGCGCGCGACGACGGGCCGGAATACCGGGCCCGCCCGCGGGAGTGGTGCGGTGATGGACCGCCGCCGGTCCGTGACGCCTTCTCCGTACGTCACGGACCGGCGGCGACAGCCGGGCGACCGGTACGGCCCTCGGGGGAAGGTGACCGCGCCGGTGCCACGGGTTCGGGGATCGGCCGAGGGGCGTGCCTTTTTCGGCGTACGCGTCAGGGCCGCTCCGGAACACGCCATGACCGCCCCGCAGAGCGGGGTCCGGGAGGTGACGGGCGCGTCGGCGGACGGATCCGGCGCCACGGATCCGGGAAACAGGGAGAGTTGTAGACCTGATGAAGGGTCAACGTCAAGGCGCTGTAAGGAAGTTGGAGGTCAGCACGACTCTCCGGCCGACGCGTGTTCACAGGTGAGGCACAACGGGCACGGGTTTCCCACACGTGCCTTGACCGTGCGTGTAACCCCCGGTAACTTCCTCGAAGGCTACTGCCGCGTAACGAGAAAGCCCTTGCAACCGCCGGGAGGCGCGAGGAGGCGTACGCGGCAGCCGCTGTCCGCGCCAGGACAACGCGCCACTGAGCCCAACCCGCATCGATACCCGCATCGAACGTGCCCAGGGAGCAGACATGGCTTCGTCCTCGGACGCCACGGCGTCCAACGGTTCCACGCCCGAGACCCCGGAAAGCGGTTCAGCCGCCGGACAGGACCGACGCGGGCGGGTCCGGCTGCGCCGCGCCGCCGTGATGGCGATACCCGCCACCGCGGTCGCCGCGGGGCTGATGATCGCGACGGCGCAGGGGGCCCTCGGTGTCCAGTTCGCCATCTCCGGCATGCCGTTCACGGTCACCGCGACCGAGCTGAACGGTACCGGCTTCGAGCAGTTCGGCGGCCTCGACAACATGGCCGAGGACAGCCCGAACGCCGGCGACACGGGCGGCCAGGTCCTCATCGTCACCTCGGCGATCAAGAACGCGACCCTGGACCACCTGTGCCAGAGCGTCGACCTCGGGGGCACGAACCTGCTCATCACGGCCGGCAGCGGGGCGGACAAGGTCCAGGCGACCAACCTGACCACCGACTCCACGGAACTGTCCGGCAACGCCTCCTTCAACAACATCGAGATCGGCAACGACGCCAGCACGCTCGACAAGGCCGGGGTCCAGGGCCCCAAGGGCGTGTTCAGCCAGCAGGCCGACACCGTGCGCATCGCGAACCTGCGCCAGACCAACTACGCGACGACGGCCGGGGTGTTCAAGCTCCCGGGCCTCAAGCTCCGCTTCAGCGACCAAGGATGCTGATGAGCACCGAAGCGCGGACGGACGACTCCCGGGACCTGAGGGGCTCCTTCCGGCGGTGGCGCGCGAACCGCCCCTTCTGGGGCGGGCTGCTGCTCACCCTGGCGGGGGCGGAGATCCTGCTCACCGAGAAGGCGTCGCTGAAGGTCGTCCTGCACATCGGGATGCAGGGCCTCGCGGGCTACCTGCTGCCCACCGTGATGCTGCTGTGCGGCCTGCTGATCCTCTTCAACCCGGCCCAGCGCCTGTTCTACTCCCTGCTGGGCATCCTGCTGTCGCTCGGCACCTGGGTCACCTCCAACCTCGGCGGCTTCTTCATCGGCCTGCTCCTCGGGGTCGTCGGAAGCTGCCTCGCCTTCGGCTGGCTCCCCGATCAGAAGCCGCGCAGACGGCTGCTGCGCCGCGAGCACGCCTGAGGCGGGAGGCCCGGCGTGATCCGGACCCCCACTGGCTTGCCCGCACACGCAGGGAAGACGTAATTGCCCCTACGCGCAAGGAAGTTGACACCGTACGCATCCGGCACCGGCGCCTGCGGACGATCCCGCGCCATCGCGTACCGTGACGCGCCGTATGCACATCGGAGTTCGACTGCCGGGAGGTTCCTGATGGGAAGTCCACGTCCTTTGGTGATCGACGTGACCGGACGCGACATCCACGAGGAGGCCGCCCGGATCCGCGAGAGCGGGCCACTGGCCCGGGTGGAGCTTCCCGGGGGCGTCGAGGCCTGGGCGGTGAGCGGCCCCGAACTCCTGAAGCGGCTGCTCGTCGATCCCCGGGTGTCGAAGGACGCGAAGCAGCACTGGCCCCTGCTGGCGAACGGCACGATCACGCCCGAGTGGCCGCTGTTCACCTGGGTGACCGTACAGAACATGTTCACGGCGTACGGCGGTGAGCACCGGCGCCTGCGCACGCTGGTCTCCAAGGCGTTCACCGCCCGCCGGACGGCCGCACTCCAGCCGCGCGTCGAGGAGATCACCCGGCAGCTCCTGGACCGCGTGGAGGAGGCCGGACGCGGCTCCCGGGTCGTCGACCTGCGCGAGGAGTTCTGCTACCCGCTGCCGATCCAGGTGATCAGCGAACTGTTCGGACTGCCCGAGGAACGGGGTCCCGAGCTGCGCGAGCTGGTGGACCGTCTGTTCGACACCTCCGCCGACCCCGGCGAGATGACGGCCGCCCACGGCCGGCTGCTCGCCGTCCTGGCCGAACTCGTCGCCGCCAAGCGGAAGTCGCCCGGCGACGACCTGACGTCCGGGCTCATCGCCGCCCGGGACGACCAGAACGGCACCGCGCTCGGCGAACAGGAACTGCTGGACACCCTGAGCCTCATGGTCAGCGCCGGTCACGAGACGACGGTCAACCTCATCGACAACGCCGTGCACGCCCTGCTCACCCGTCCCGCCCAGCTCGCGCACGTCCGGGAGGGCCGCGCCGACTGGGACGACGTGGTCGAGGAGACCCTGCGGGCGGACGCGCCGGTCGCGAGTCTGCCGCTGCGGTACGCCGTCGAGGACATCGCCCTGTCCGAACTCGGCGGCCCCGAGGGGACCGTGATCGCCGAGGGCGAGGCGATCCTCGTGGCCTACGCCGCCGCCGGACGTGATCCCGAGCGCCACGGCAAGGACGCCGATCAGTTCGACGTCACCCGCGCCGACAAGGAGCACCTCGCCTTCGGCCACGGCGTGCACCGCTGCCTGGGAGCGCCGCTGGGCCGCCTGGAGGCCCGGATCGCCCTGCCGGCCCTGTTCGGCCGCTTCCCGGACCTCCGGCTCGCCGTCCCGGAGGAGGAGCTGAGGCCGGTCGGCTCCTTCATCTCCAACGGCCACCGCTCACTGCCGGTCCGTCTTTCCTAGGGCGCTTTCCCAGGTCGGTTCCTGGGTTCGAGTTCCTGGGTTCCTGGGGTTGGGTTCCTCGGGTCGGGTTCCTTCCTCGGGTCGGGTTCCCAGGGTCCTGTGCCTGATGTCCGGCCTCACCGGGACCGGGTCACTCCCCGTGCCACCAGGCCGCCGCCCGCGCCCAGGCGCTCCGCGGGCGGCCGGTCCCCGGGGCCCAGGGCTCGAACGCGGGCGGCGGGAAGGAGTCGACCGACGGCCGCTCCGGGCCGTCGGCGCGTCCACCCCCGGGCGGTCCGTTCTCCGAGCGTCCGTTCTCCGAGCGTCCGTTCTCCGAGCGTTCGACGGCCGGGACGGGCGGGAAGCTCACCGGCAGGGCGGCGAGCGCGCGGTGGAACGGGCCCGGACGCCACTGGAGCTCCTCCACGGGAACCGTCAGCTCGATGTCGGGGATCCGGTCCAGGAGTTTCTCCACCGCGACGGACGCGATCAGCCGTGCCGGACCCTGCGCGGGACATGTGTGCGGACCGGCGCTCCACGCCAAGTGGGCCCGGTTGCCGGTGCGCTGACGGCTCGTCAACGCAGGGTCCGTGTTCGCGGCGGCGAGGCTCACCACCAGCGGATCGCCCGCGCGCAGGGGCGTGCCCTCGTACACGACGTCGTACCGCGGATAGTGCACGGCGTAGTTCGCGATCGGCGGGTCGGTCCAGAGCACCTCGTCGAGGGCGTCCTCCACCGGCAGGGTCCCGCCGGACAGGTCGCCCGCGAAGCGGTCGTCGGACAGCAGCAGGCGCAGGCCGTTCGCGATCAGGTTCTGCTGCGGTTCGGTGCCTGCCCCCATCAGCACGGCGAGGGTGTGGATCAGCTCCTCGTCGGTCAGCGCGGCCGGGTGTTCCATCAGCCAGGACGTCAGGTCGGGGGCCGGCCGGCGCCGCTTCAGCGCGACCAGGTCGAGCAGAGTGTCGATGAGCAGTTCGTACGCCTTCTCGGCGTCCACCCCGTCGAACATCCCGGACATTCCCTCGACGAGCCGGACACCGTGCCCGGTGGGGCAGCCGAAGAGGTGGTTGAAGACGAGCAGGGGCAGGACCTGTGCGTACTCGCCGAGCAGATCCGCCGTGCCGCGCGGCGCGAACCGGTCGATGAGGGTGTCGGCGCCGCGTTCGGCATAGCCGCGCAGCGTGCCGGACTCGACGCGGGCGAGCGTGTCGGTGATGGCGCCCCGCAGCCGGGCGTGCTCCTCGCCGTCGGTGAACAGGGCGCTGGGCCGGTACGTCATCATCGGGAGAACCGGGCTGTCCGCCGGGACGGTACCGCCGGCGAGGTCCTTCCAGTGCCGCGGGTCCTTGGAGAAGGTCTCCGGGCTGCGCAGGACGTGCAGCGCGGCGTCGTACCCGGTGACAAGGGTGGCCCGGACGCCGGGGGCGAGTTCGACGGGCGCGGTGGGTCCCGACTCCCGCAGCAGCCGGTAGACCGCCCTCGGATCGGCCGCGAACTCCGGCCCGTACAGGGACCGGCGGGCCGGGCAGCCGGGGGGAGGTACGGCGTTCACGCGTTCTCCAGTTCGCCGGTGCGGGCCAGCAGATGAGTGACGAGGGCGATCAGGGTCTCGGTGGCGGAGACCCGGTCGCGGGCGTCGCAGCGCAGCAGCGGGGTGGAGGGCAGCAGGTCGAGAGCCTCGCGCACCTCGTCGAGGCCGTACGCGGGCCTGTTGTCGAAGTCGTTCAGGGCCACGGCGTAAGGGAGCCCCAACTCCTCCAGCAGGCCCATGACTTCGAAGGACCGGTCCAGGTGGCGGGTGTCGGCGAGAACGAGCGCGCCGAGCGCTCCGCATGTCAGGTCCCGCCAGAGTCCGGTGAAGCGCCGCTGTCCCGGGGCGCCGAACAGGTAGAGGACCAGGGTGTCGTTGAGGGTGACGCGGCCGAAGTCGAGGGCGACCGTCGTGGTGGTCTTGTCCCGGGATCCCGTCAAGTCGTCGACGAGGGAACCGGCTTGGGTCATGACCTCCTCGGTGCGCAGCGGGCGTATCTCGGAGAGCGCGCCGACGAACGTGGTCTTGCCGACCGCGAAGTGGCCCACGACCAGCAGCTTCACGGCGGTCCGCACGCCCTCTGGCAGATACGCGGTCTCAGAGGCGGGAGCGCAGTCCATCGAGCACCTCCTTGAGGATGCGGGTGTCGGACGACGGCCCGGCGGAGGGGATCGGCGCGCGGGTGACGAGGTGACCGCTGTCCATCAGGTCGGCGACCAGCACTTTGGTGACGCTGACGGGCAGCTCCAGATGGCCCGCCACCTCGGCCAGCGACAGGGCCCCGGGCCGGCACAGCTCCATCAGCCGCCGCGCCTCGGGGCTCAGCCCGGTGAGCGGCGGGCCGGCG
This sequence comes from Streptomyces sp. NPDC002698, assembly GCF_042888945.1. Taxonomy (NCBI): domain Bacteria; kingdom Bacillati; phylum Actinomycetota; class Actinomycetes; order Kitasatosporales; family Streptomycetaceae; genus Streptomyces; species Streptomyces sp. NPDC002698. Next base: position 14,723 of record NZ_JBIAQM010000014.1, on the reverse strand, counting down.
GCGGCGATCAGCAGCGTGACGAGGTCGAGGGTGTTGCGTGAGGGCTGCGAGCGGCCGCCGGTGACGACGTACGACCGCACCAGCCGTTCCCCGGGACGACGTCCGGGCGGTGTCATGCCGGGCTGCCGGTGTCCTCGCGGGCGGGGCTGGTCAGCTCCTTGCCGAGCCGGTCGACCATCTTGTGCATGCGGTAGCTGACCGCCTCCATGTCGACGTTCTCGGTCGTGGACACCGCGAGGTGGGTGCCCTCTCCCGCGGCGACGAGGAAGACGTATCCGTGCGCGAACTCGATCAGGGTCTGCCGCCAGGGCGTGTCCGGGCTGCCGCAGAACTCGGCGGTGCTGCGGCTGATCGACTGCACGCCGGACAGGCCGGCGGCCAGCCGCTCGGCGTCGTCCCGGCCGATGTCCGCGGAGTGGGCGCGGAGCATGCCGTCGGTGGACAGCAGGATCGCGTGCCGGGCCTCCGGCACCTTCAGGACCTCGTCGAGCATCCACCCCAGCTCGTTGGTCATGGGCGCGGTCATCCCTGTGTGCTCCCTTCGATCGAGTGGGGTGTTCCGTACGGGGTCTCGGAGGTCTCGGAGGTACCAGGGTTACCGGGGGTGCCGGGGGCGTGCGGCGGTTGCGGGACGGCCCGGGTCCCGGTGGTGTCCTGCTCCGCGCGGCCGAAGCGGGTGCCGCGGGCGAACGCCCCCATGCGCCGGGCGTTCTCCTCGGCCGACCGTGCGCTGACGTCCTCGGCGGGCGCAGGCACGGCAGGCACGGCGGCGGACTGTCCCGCGAGGCCCGGCGGCGCCGGGACCCGGCGCCGCCGTTTCGGCAGGCCACCGGCCGTCGTCGTCTCGACGGGCTCGGCCGACCGCCGGGTGGGAAGCACCGGCGGCGCGCCCGTCGGCCTTCCGGCCGTCGGTGTGGGCCCGGCCCACGGGGGCACCGTCACGGCCGGGGCCGGATGCGTGAGCAGCGTCGTGGGCAGGAAGACCACCGCTCGCACGCCGCCGTACGGGGACCGGGTGTCCACCGAGACGCTGAATCCGTACCGTGCGGCGAGTACGCCGATGACGGCGAAGCCGAACTGCGGAGGGTCGTCGAGCCGGGTCACGTCCACCAGGTCGCGGCCGGTCAGCAGCCCGGCCGCGCGCTCGACCGCTCCGCCGTCCATGCCGACACCGGCGTCGTCGACGACCACGCAGGCGCCGTTGTGCGCCGACTGGACGGTGACCTCGACGGTGGTGCCGGGCTGTGAGTGGCGTGCCGCGTTGTCCAGCAGTTCGGCGACGGCGAGGACGACCGGTTCCACCGCGCGGCTCTCGACGGCGACGTCGACCTGTCCGTTGACGCGGACGCGCCGGTAGTCACGGACGCGGGAGGTCGCGCCCCGCACCACCTCGATCAGCTCCGAGGCACCGCGCTGCCGGCCGGGCCAGGAGCCGCACAGGACGGCGATCGCCTGGGCTCGGCGGCCGAACTGGGCGTTGGTGTGGTCGATCTCGAGCAGATCGCGCAGCACGTCGGGGTGATCGTGCCGGTCCTGCATCTCGGCGATGGACACCTGCTGCTCGTTGGCGAGGGCCTGGATCGAGCGCATCGACGCCTTGAGCGCGGACTTCGCGGACCGGTCGGCCCGCGCCTGTGCGTGTCCCACCGCCTCCGAGAAGCGTTCGAGGACGCCGTCGAGGTGCTTCGCGAAGTCCGTGCCGGCCAGGCGGGCGTCGAGCAGAGCGGTGGGCGGAGCACCCGGGGTGACGTGCTGGTGCGGGGTGTCCTCCAGGGTGGGCAGGCGGACCTCGGCCAGGTGGCGCAGCTCCTCGTCGCGGGCGCGCAGGTCCTCCGTGAGATCGCCGGTCCGCCGGCGCTGCCGCGAACTGATCCCGCGCTGGCGCAGCAGCAGCACGGTGACGGCGAGCAGCCCGGCCGCCAGGCACCAGGACGCGGCCTCCGGTATCCGTTCGGTCATGGTCCTCAAGTCCTCTTATGCGGAAACGCATTGCTGGGGCACGAGCTGGAACAGTGAGGGATGTGGTGCGAGTTGGCGGGGCGCATGACGGTAGCCGCGCGTCGGCGTTCGCGCTTTCCCCTGCGCGCAAGGAAGTTGCCGCCATGCGCACCGGCTGTGTGCACTAGGCTGACACCGTGTAACTGCCCTCACCCGCACGGGAGTCGATGGTGGCCTTGCCCACGGGGAACTACCTGGTGGAAACCCGGTCGACGGGTGCGGTGGAATCGTCGGAGCGGACCGACTTCTGGAGCGAGCACATCGGGTCGTACCAGCCCCGGATGGACTACCGGTACAGCCGCACCGACGACTTCCGCGGCGAGACGGTCCGACAGCGCACCGAGGCGTATCAGCTCGTCAGGTTCCGGTCGGACGAGATCGAGTACAGCAGGACCGTGGGGCAGATCCGTGAGGATCCCGACGGGGACTACCGGTTACTGCTGCCGCTGACCGGGCAGATCCTCCTGCGGCAGGACGGTCAGGAGGCACGGCTGACGCCGGGGACGGGCACGATCGTCTCGTTCGGGTCGCCGTTCCAGTGCGTCCAGGACGCCGCCACGCAGGCGTTCGTCCTCACGATCCCGGCCCGCGAGCTGGACGGCCCGCTGAACCGCAAGTCGCCGCTGGCCACCGGCCTCGACCTGAGCAGGGGCCTCGGCCGTGTCGTCCGCTCGATGCTCGACGGTCTGCACGCCGAGCGCGACGACCTCACCGACGCCCAGTTCAACGCCGTGTCCGACCGGGTGGTGGAACTGCTGTGCATGCTCACCGCCGGTGACGACCGCCCCGACGGCGCCCGTCACCTGTCCGACGTGGAGACGGTGGTGCGCCGCCACGTCCGCGAGAACGCCGCCGACCCCGGCCTCACCGGTACGTCCATGGCCCGCGCCCTCGGCTGGTCGCTGCGCCAGATCCAGCTCGCCCTTCAGCACGCGGGCACCACCCCCCGCGACCTGATCCGCGAGGAGCGGCTGCGGCTGGTCCGCGAACGGCTCCGGTGCGGCGACTGCGAGCGCCTCACGATCACCGATCTGGCCTACGCCTCGGGGTTCTCGTCGGCGAGCGCGCTGAGCACCGCCTTCCGGCAGCGCTTCGGGGTGAGCCCGCGCGAGATGCGCAACGGTGTCCGCGGGACGTGACCGCTCACCCGATCCCCTCCCCCGTACATCCACCCGCCCGCGCCTGCCCCGGCCGCCGCTTCCGCCGCCCCCACGGACGATCACGTCCTGGGACAATCGGTACGGACGATCGGTACCGACGATCGGTACGGGACGGAATCCCGCTCCAGTACGGGATCCCGGTACACGACGGGCTGCTGCCCCGGGAGCGGAGATGGATCTGCGGCAGATGGAGGTCGTGGTCGCGGTGGCCGAGGAGGGCGGTTTCACCGCCGCGGCCCAGCGGCTGCACGTGGTGCAGTCCGCCGTGTCGAGCGCCGTCCTCGCGCTGGAACGGGAGCTGGGCACCCCTCTGTTCGACCGCACCACGCACCGGGTGGTCCTGACCCCGGCGGGCGAGGCCTTCGTCCCGGCGGCGCGCGCCGCTCTGCGGGCGGCGGAACAGGCGCGGGCGACCGTCGACCTGGTCCGGGGGCAGCTGCGGGGCCGGGTCACCATCGGCACGGCGCGGGGTGTCTGGGCCGACCTCCACCGGCCGCTGGCCGCGCTGCGGGCCGAGCATCCGGGCGTGGTGGTGCGGTTGCGGCAGGGGTCCATGGCCGACATCCGGCACGGGCTGCGCGAGGGCAGCGTCGACCTGGCCGTGGTCGCACTCGACCGGCAGCGGCAGCGGGGCCTGGTGACCCGGCTGCTGTCGTACGAGGAGATGGTGCTGGTGTCCGCCCCCTCACGCCCGCTCTCCGGAGCCGGCCCGGACGGTACGGTCACCCTCGCCGAGGCGGCCCGGCTGCCGCTGGTGGACTTCGCGCCGGGCTGGGCGATCCGTCTCTGCGTGGACCGGGCGTTCCGTGCCGCCGGTGTGGAACGGGAGGCGGTCTTCGAGGTCGACGACATCGTGGCCGCGGCCGAACTCGTCCGCGACGACCTGGGCGTCTGTGTCATGCCCGCCTCGATCGCGGGACGGTTCCCGGGCCTCGGCACCCACGCGTTCGCCCGGCACGCCCCGCACTGGAAGATCATGATGGTGCACCCCCGTGGCGATCCCCCTCCCGCGGTCCGCGCGCTCCTGCGCCACCTGACCTGAGGACGGGCCCGACCGCGCGTAGCCGCCGGCCCGGTCAGGTGGACGCCGCGGGACGGGTGGCCGGGCGGGTGGGCGGCTGGGGCGTCAGCCGGTCCAGGCCCTTGCGGTCGTAGTAGTGGGTCATCGCGAAGCCGAAGACGAGGGCGAGCACCGCGCCGACGCCGATCATGAGCCAGGCGCGGCCCAGCCCGGCGTCGGCCCGCGCGTCGAAGAAGAGGATGGCGCGCACCCCGTCGCTGAGCTGGCGCATGGGCTCGAAGACGGACAGGAACCGGTAGAAGCCGGGGACCGCCTGGAGCGGGACGGTGGCGCCCGAGGACGGAAGGCCCAGCACGATGAACACGAACATGGACACGAGCTGCCCGATCCCGCCGAACGCCGCGTTGATCGCCTGGACGCCCAGTCCGACGGCGAGGCTCGCGCAGTAGGAGTAGATCCACAGCAACGGCAGGTGCGTGGCGTCCATGCCCAGGATCGCGACGGTGGCCAGCATGACCAGGGAGACCGTGAGCACGGTGATCCCGGCGGTCATGACCATCTTCAGGAGCAGGGTCTGGGTGCGGCTGATCGGCACGGTCGGACGGCGGGTGTGCCAGGGGCCGATCTCGGTGTCGGCGTAGCCGAGGGCCGTGTCGACGCCGGTGCCGATGAGGTTGCCGCCGAGGAAGCCGGCCAGCACCAGGAGCAGGGTGTAGTAGAACGCGCTCAGCCCGAGGCCGCTGTGCGTGCCGATGGGGTGCCCGATGCGGGTGACGACCTGGACGGGGTCGGCGAGGAGCAGTCGTGTCGTGGCGTCCGCCTTCGCGGTCGCCGGGGACGCCGTCAGCTGTTTGCCGATGGTCGTGGAGCTCCGCTGGGCGGCCGCCGTGGTGATCCGGCTCGCGAGGGACGAACCGAGACTGCCCGTACCGGGGTTGGTCAGCACCGTCATGGTGGGCCGGACCGTGGCGTTCGCCGTGGTCAGCGCGGTCAGCGAGTCGGTGAAGTTCCGGGGGACGACGAGAGCGCCGTAGATCTTGCCGGAGGCGAGTTCGTCCTGGGCCTGAGCGCGGGTGAGCCTGCGCCAGCGCACGGTGCCGGAGGTGTCGCTCGCGACGACGGCCGCGGCGACCTGGGTTCCCGCGTTCTGCCGCTGCCCCGGAGGGGGTTCGCCGGTGTCCTCGTTGACCAGGCCGATCGGCAGGTGACGCAGATGCCCGCTGGGGTCGACGATGCCGCCCATGTACAGCAGCGACAGCAGCAGCGCGAGCAGCCCCGTCAGCACGGTGGGCACCAGCCACAGCTTCGGGTGGCGCAGGAGCGTGGCGGCGCGCGCCTGGACGGGGGCGCCTGCGGGGGCGGCCGCGCCGTCGTCCGTACCGTCGCGTCCGCCGGGGCGGGTGACGGCACCGTCGTCCTCGCCCGCGGTGCCCGTGGGGTCCTCGGCGCCGTCGTCCGCGGGGTGATTGCTGTCGGCGTCCATGGTTCTCCGTAGGTTCCGGGGCGGCACGGGAGCGGCGATGGGCGCGCGGCCCTCGGGCCGGGGAGTCCAGGGCCGCGCGTCAGGTCAGGATCGGGGGTGCGCGTGTGCCTCGGACGGCGACTCGCCGATTCCCCGGGCACGGACGTCCGTCACCGGGGCCGACCGGACCCACACCACCTGGCTCCACCGGGCATCCGACACCGGGGTTCGCGGGGCGTCCGGCACCGGAGTCCGCCGAGCGACCACCGAGGACCACGGGGCACCCGACGCCGGGATCAACACCTCCGTCACCGTGGTCGGCAGAGCGCCCGAACCCGGCGTCCACCAGGCACCCGCCACCTGGAACGACACCTCGACCACCGGGGTCCACCGGGCATCCGACACCGGGAACGGCGCTTCGACCACCGGGACCACGAGGCATCCGCCACCGGGATCAACACCTCCGTCACCGTGGTCGGCAGAGCGCCCGAACCCGGCGTTCACCAGGCATCCGCCACCGGGAACGACACCTCGACCACCGGGGTTCGCGGGGCGTCCGGCACCGGGGGCGGCACCTCGGCCGTGGCGGTCTCGCGCCGTTCCCCTCCCTTGCCGCTCCGTTGCCGGGCGCCGTGTCGCTCACGCGCTGGTCCCCCTTCCACTCCCGGACACCGTGGCGTCACACCGGGCGGGCACGTTTCCCCCGTCCCCGTTGCTTCGCCTTGGATCCGTCCGTCCGTACCCGGGCGTGACGCGGAAGGACGACGTGCGCCGTGTCCCTGCCTCCGCTCGACAGCCTCCCCGCCACCACGCCCCCAGCGGCACCGTCACCCACACGCACCACCATCCCCGCGGCCGGCGACGTGTCCTGCCCCGCCCACCCCGCATCGGCGCACTCCCCGTCGACAACCACCTGCTCCCCTCCCGCCGCCGCCCGCCCCACGTCCCTCTCGCGCCTCACCCGCCTGGTGGTGACGCTGTTCCCCCTGCTGCTGATCGGGACGTGGGCGGCGCTGGACCGGAGCGCCGTGCTCGACGGCGTCGCCCGGCTGGGCGACGCCGATCCCTGGTGGCTGCTGGCCGGGTTCCTCTTCACCCTGCTGGGCTGGGTCGTCGCCGCGTGCGTCCGGCAGGGCGCCCTGCCGGAACGGCTGCCGCCCGGCCTGCTGCTGGCGTCGCAGTTGGCCGCCGGCGCCGCCAACCACGTGCTGCCGGCGAGCATCGGCGCCCACGCGGTCACCCTGCGCTTCCTGCGGGGCAGAGGCATACCCCTGGCCCGCGCGACCGCCTCGCTCGCCCTGTATTCGCTGGTCAAGCCGGTGGCGAGGATTCCGGTGCTCATCGTCTTCCTGGTGGCCGTCGGAGACACCCTGCGGTTCGGCGCGCTCGCCCCGGACCGCTCGACGCTGCTGACGGCGGCAGGAAGCGCGGCGCTCGGTCTCACGACCGTCTGCCTGCTCGTGACGACGGTCCGTCCACTGCGCCGCCCGGCCGTCGACTTCGTCCGCACCGCGCTGACCGATGTACGGATCCTGCACACCCGGCCCAGCCGCGTGCTCGCCCTCTGGGGCGGTTCGGCCGTCGCCCCGGTGCTCCAGGGGAGCACGATCGCGGCGGTCGGCTTCGCGCTCGGGCTGCCGCTGTCGTGGGCCCAGGTGGTGTTCGCGCTGCTGATCGCGAGTACCGCCGTCGGCGCCGTGCCCGCACCGGGCGGAATCGGCCCCGTGGACGCGGCCATGGTCTTCACGATGGTCTCGCTGGGCGCCCCGACGGGCCTGTCGACGGCCACCGTCATCGGCTACCGCGTCCTGACGGTCTGGATCCCGCTGCTCCCCGGCACGCTCATCCTGTCAGCCCTGGTGCACCGCAAGGTGCTGTGAACGGCGCGACGGCGAAGCGTCCGCCACCCGCACTCGGTGTACGGACGATGGGCTAACGTTCGCTTCCGTGAGAAGCCATCTGCGCATATGGATCGCACTGGCGCTGTCCGCCACCGGTCTCGCTGCCCTGGTGGACCGGCTCGCGCCCACGGCGCACCTCCTCACCCTCCTGCGCGACTGGTGGCCCCTCGCCCTGGTGGCCCTCGGACTCGGCGGCACCCTCCGGCTCCTCCTCGCCGCCAAGAACGTCCTCCGCGGCCCCCTGGCCGTGACCTTCGCAGGCGCTCTGCTCCTCCTCCTGACCCGCGACCCCCTCCCCGACTCCGTCCGCCCCTACCTGTGGCCACTGGCACTGCTGCTGGCGGGCACGTTCATGCTCGTCGGCATGGCGGTCACGACGCCCCCCGCCGACGGGCCGCTCGTGACACGCCTGGTCTCGGTGGCGGAGGCCAGAAGCGTGGTGTGGCCGCGCGGGGTGTTCTCCCTCGCCACGGTCACCGCGATCGCCAGCGGGTGTGTGATCGACCTGCGGGGAGCACGGCTCCACGAAACGGTCGACAGCAACGGCAGGGTCGGACACGAGGCCAGACTCGACGTGACGGCCGTGCTCAGCGGAATCGACATAGTGGTCCCGGCGGACTGGGATCTCAAGGTCGAGCGCTATTCCGCCGGTTGGCGCCGACCGCAGCCGCTCGATCCCGGTCCGCCGGCGAAGCCGACCCTCCATATCAAGGGGCTCTCGCTGCTCGGCGGGATCGAGATCCGTACGTCCGACGAGGCGTCAGGGAGCCGCTGAACCGCCCTGTCCGCCGGATCCGCCGCTGCCGGTGTCGTACGTCAGCGGGCGGGGCCGTGCGGTGTCGTCGTCCCGTGACCAGTAGTCCATGAGCCGCCTGTTGAGCACGCGTTCCTTCGCCGTGTCGGCCGGAATCGCGAGGTTCATCTCCTGCAACAGCTTCAACCGGTAGACATCGAACACGGCCGCGACCGACTCCCCGTATGTCGTGGCCGCGTGGACGGAAGCCCGGTAGGCACACCACGACAGCACCGCGAAGACCGCCGGAAGCACCAGCCACCGAGGGTGCGGCAGCAGGAGCCCGGCCGTGGTGGCCGAGGTGAGGGCGAAGGAGAGGCACAACCGGGCCGCGGTGTCGAGCTGGTTGCGGTCGTCCGAGATCGAGCGCAGCACGTCCTGGGGAAGGACGTAGTACAGGCGCGGCCACGCCAGCAGGGCCTTGAGGTCGTAGGGGCGGCCGGCCCGTTCCTCGGCCGCGCGAAGCCGGTTGCCCAGGGTGGTGGGCAGGACGGGCGCCTGGTCCGGCATGAGGGCGAGCCTGGACCGCGCGGTCTCGGTGCCCGGTTCGTCCCGCAGGTGGGTCTTCTGCCAGGCAAGCCTGGACCTGCGGTTCTCGTGCACCCAGGTGCGCAGCCGGGCCAGTGGCCCGAGCGGGCCCGTGGGGCTGACGTAGCCTTCCAGGAGCCGGATGGAGGCGAGCTCGAGCGGCTGCAGCAGCAGCCCGGCGACGAGCGCGCCCGCTGTCGCGACCACGGCACCGGCCCAGCCGTGCGAACCGGCGTTGCGGAGAAGCAGGCTCATGGTGGGAGCGTGGGAAGGCGCACCGCCGAGAACCAGCGCGACCACCACGGTGATGAGCAGGGCGGAGGGAAGGATGTTGACGAACTTCAGCCTCGGGGTGAGGTCGGCGTCCACGACTCCCAGCGCGCTCAGCTGACTCATCCGCTCTCCCCATGGCTCGCGCAGCGAAAGAAGGACGCGTGGTGACGTGCCTCGTCGTAGGCGTCGATGCGCGTCTCCACGGCACACCCGGGCTCCGGGCACCTCACGTCCAGGTTCCGGTCACCGTCCTCGGCCGGATGGCGGGTGCCCAGGCCGTGATCCGGACAGTGATCACGGTTCGTGGGATGGAGCAGGAACCGGGCCCAGCGGCATCCCTCGGGCGCCGTGCAGATGAACAGGCGCGCGTTCGCGAGAGGCCAGCCGAATCCCGGCAACTTGCCTCCGGAGAACATCATCTGAAGGCGTAGGAGCAACCGTACCGCCGTGAGCGGCCCGGGTCTGAGCGACGGCATGGAGTCCCCCTGCACGGGAAGAACGAGGGACCTAGAAGGTAGGCCCCGCGATGCCACCGCGTCGAGGGCACGGCACCGGAGCGAGCCTTCATGGAGCCGGCCCCGGTCAGGCCCCGAAGGCGCCGAGGCGCCTTCGGGGCCGAAGCCGCGTCAGCCCTCGTCCGGCGTCAGCCGCAACGAGATGCTGTTGATGCAGTACCGCTGGTCCGTCGGCGTCGCATACCCCTCACCCTCGAACACATGGCCGAGGTGCGACCCGCAGCGGGAGCACCGCACCTCCGTCCGCACCATTCCGTGCGAACGGTCCTGGATCAGCTCGACGGCGTCCGAGTCCTTCGGGTCGTAGAAGGACGGCCAGCCGCAGTGCGACTCGAACTTCTCCGTGGAGGTGAAGAGTTCGGCGCCGCAGGCGCGACAGGAGTAGACGCCCGTCGTCTTGGTGTCGGTGTACTCACCGGTGAAGGCGGGCTCGGTGCCCGCCTTGCGCAGCACCGTGTACTCGGCCGGGGTCAGCTCCGCGCGCCACTGCTCGTCCGGCTTTTCGATGTCGTACGACATGAAGCTCAACCCCTCACGTTCAAGGAGGCCCACTGAGGGGCCACGGTCACTCGGCCAGGCGGGCGAGGATCTCGGGTCCGAGATCCGTCACGTCGCCGGCGCCCATGGTGAGAACGAGATCACCGGGCTTCGTCATTCCCGCGACGACGGACGGGACCTCGGCCTTGTCGTGGACCGGCGTCACCTCCGCGCCCGCGGTCCGCGCGGCCTGGATGATCAGCTCGCTGGTGATCCCGGGGATCGGGTCCTCGCGGGCCGGGTAGATGTCCAGGACGACCGAGGCGTCCGCCAGCGACAGGGCCTCGCCCATCTCCCTGCCCAGTTCCTGGGTGCGGGAGAACAGGTGCGGCTGGAAGACCACGAGGATGCGGCCCGAGGCGCCGGCGCGCATGGCCTCCAGGTCTGCGGTCATCTCGGTCGGGTGGTGCGCGTAGGAGTCGACGACCTGGACGCCGGCCGCCTCGCCCTTGAGCTGGAGGCGGCGCTTCACGCCGGTGTACGAGGCGAGCGCGGGGGCCAGCTCGGCGGCCGGGATGCCCAGGGCGACACCGGCGGCCAGCGCCGCCACGGCGTTGTGCGCGTAGTGGCGGCCGGGTACGGAGACCGCGAAGGTCAGCTCGGCGCCGTCCAGCAGGACCGTCACCTCGCTCTTCAGGCCCTGCGGGACCACGGAGAGCACCCGGACGTCCGCGTCGGCGGACTCGCCGTACGTCACGACGCGCACCCCACGGCCGGTGAGGCGCCGGGTCAGCTCGCGGGCGCCCTCGTGGTCCGCCGAGATCACCAGCGTGCCGCCCTCGGTGACGCGGTCCACGAACGTCTCGAAGGACTCGTAGATCTCTTCCATCGACGCGTAGTTGGCGTGGTGGTCGAGTTCGACGTTGAGGATGATCGCGACCTCGGGCGCGTACTTGTGGAAGCTGCGGTCCGACTCGTCGGCCTCGGCGACGAAGATCTCGCCCTCGCCGTGCAGGGCGTTCGAACCGGGGGCGTCGAGGTCGCCGCCGATGGCGTACGACGGGGCCAGGCCGAGCGAGGACAGGGACACGGCCAGCATCGAGGTGGTGGTCGTCTTGCCGTGCGTGCCGGCGACCGCGATCGGGCGCAGGCCGTCCATCAGCCGGGCGAGGGCGTCCGAGCGGTGGACGACCGGGATGCCGAGCTCGGCCGCGCGGGCGAGCTCCGGGTTGTCCGCGCGGATCGCGGAGGAGACCACGACACAGGTGGCGTCGGGGGCGAGGTGGCCGGCCGCGTGCCCGATGTGGACCGTGGCGCCCAGCGCGCGCAGCGCCTCGGCGGTGGCGGACTCCTTCGCGTCGCTGCCCGCCACCTGGGCTCCACGCTGCGCGAGGATCTTCGCGATGCCCGACATCCCGGCGCCGCCGATGCCGATGAAGTGCGGTCGGTCCATCGCGGTAGGAAGGCCGGGTGCCATGCGTGTATCTCCCCAAGATCCGGTACGAAGGTGGGCGCGTTCTCCCGAGGGGAACGCGGGCCCAGCCTATTGGGTGCGGCGGACGGCGCCTCACAAGGGACACCGGCGGACCGGCCCGGACGCCCGGGGACACGCGCCCGGGCCGCTCCCATGTCCCCGGAACCGGAAGCCTGCTCACACCGGTCCCCGGCACCGGGAGCCGGCTCACGCCTTGCTGTGCGAGAACAGCTTCAGGACCGGCACGCCCACCTTGTGGCGGGCCCGGGAGGCCCAGTCGCGGTGGAAGAACTCCTCCACGTAGTGGGGGTCGGTCAGCACGATGACCTCGTCGGCCTCCACCTGGTCGACCAAGGTCTTCAGCGCGTCGAGGGGGTGGTCCTCGATCAGCCGGCCCTCGGCCGTGCTGCCGGACCCGCGCAGCGCCGTCAGCGACACCTCCAGCGCCCGCTCGCCCTGGCCGACGGCCTCCTCGCCCTCCGGCGTCTCGCCTTCGCGGGTCGCCTCGTCGAGCTCGCCCATCGCGACGTCGTCGATGGCCCGCAGCAGCCGGTCCGCCTGGTCGCCCCGGGGCTGGAGCAGCACATGGAAAGTGACCGCCTCGTCACCGTGCAAGGTGGTGACGAACTCCACGTCGGCGGACGTCAGGGCCTTCTCGATCATCAATACGCTCGTGAACACGCCAGGCGCCCTTCTCGTCCGTGGGCCGTCCCGGCCCCCTGCGGAAACCATCCTGCCCCGTGACAGCACGGGTACTGCGCGAATTAGTGTGCCCGTCCGAAGAGAAACGGAATCTACTGTTCCGACTGTCGGCCGGATCGACGGTACCGGCTGTACAGGAACCCGGCCTCTTCCAGCAGCGACGCCAGTTCGAAGTGCTGGGGAACCGACACCGAGGGCCCTCCCGCGATCCGCTGGGCGTCACCCGCGGCGAGCATCGGGGCCAGCGTCAGACACATCTCGTCCAGGACACCGGCCGCGACGAACTGACCCAGCAGCCTGGGCCCGCCCTCGGTCAGCAGCCTGGTGTGCCCGAGGTCGCCCAGGACCCGTACGGCACGCGCGGGATCGATCCCCACGCCGTCCCCGGCGATCACCACCCGCGCACCCGCCCGCTCGGCCTCGGCGACCCGGTCCGGGGCCGCCGCGGCACCGGTCAGCACCAGCGTGGGCACCAGGGGCGAGGTGAACAGCGGCAGCGAGAAGTCCAGGTCGAGGCTCGCCGTGACCACCGCGATCGCGGGCGCGGGGCCCTGCCCAGCGGCCTCCCGCGGCGCCGCGAAGGCCTCACGCGCGCGGGCCGGCCGGTAGCCCTCCTGCCGCACCGTCTCCGCGCCGGCGACCACGACGTCCGCGAGCCCCCGGAGCACACCGAAGATCCTCATGTCGGTGGCGTTCGAGATGGGCTGCGAGCGCCCGTCGTGCTGGGCGGCGCCGTCGAGCGTGGAGACCATGTTGGCCCGGAGCCAGGGCAGGCGGACGTCGGGGTAGGCGTACGCCTCGGCCAGTTCCCCGAGCTCCCACTCACGCTCCGTCCCATCCGTCCCGGAAGCCTCGCCGGAGGGCTGGGCTGCTGTTTCGTAGGTCACAGGGAACAGGCGTCGCATGGGTTGCAGTGTGGCACGGCGCATAGAGTGGGTAACCGTGTCGTCCACCTCCACCGCCTCCGCGATCGACCCGATAGCCGAAGCGGCCCCGCTGTCCCTGTGCGCCCGCGAGCCGCACGTCCCCGCCGACCGGCTCGTCGCCGAGATGGTGCCGCCGCCGCGCTTCGACTCGGTCCGCTTCGCCACGTACATCCCGGACCCGAACCAGCCCAGCCAGGTCGAGGCCGTAGGCATCCTGGAGGCCTTCGCCGGGGGTCTCGGCGGGGCGCACGCCGTGGGTACGCCCAAGCGGAGGCTGTTCGGCCGCGGCAAGGCCCCGAAGACGCCGGCCGGTCCCCGGGGTGTCTACCTGGACGGCGGTTACGGCGTCGGCAAGACCCACCTCCTGGCCTCGCTGTGGCACGCGACCCCGGCGGAGCCCGCGCTCAAGGCGTTCGGCACCTTCGTCGAGCTGACCAACCTGGTCGGCGCGCTCGGCTTCCAGAAGACCGTGCAGACCCTCTCCGGGCACCGCCTCCTGTGCATCGACGAGTTCGAACTCGACGACCCGGGCGACACCGTCCTCGTCTCCACCCTGCTCGGCAAGCTGGTCGACGCGGGCGTGGCGCTCGCCGCCACCTCGAACACGCTTCCGGGCAAGCTCGGCGAGGGCCGGTTCGCCTCCGCCGACTTCCTGCGGGAGATCCAGGGCCTGTCCGCGCGTTTCCGCCCGCTGCGCATCGACGGCGAGGACTACCGCCACCGCGGGCTGCCCGAGGCGCCCGCCCCGTTCTCCGACGAGCAGGTCACCAAGGCCGCGTACGCCACCGACGGCGCGTCCCTCGACGACTTCCCGCACCTGCTCGGCCATCTCGCCCGCGTACACCCCAGCCGGTACGGCGCCCTGACGGACGGCATCCAGGCGGTCTGCCTCACCGACGTCCAGCCCGTCCCGGACCAGTCGACGGCGCTGCGGCTCGTCGTGCTCGCCGACCGGCTGTACGACCGCGAGGTACCGGTCCTCGCCTCCGGAATGCCCTTCGACCAGTTGTTCAGCGAGGAGATGCTGAACGGCGGCTACCGCAAGAAGTACTTCCGCGCGATCTCCCGGCTGACCGCGCTCGCCCGCGACGCGAAGGGGCTCGTGGAGGGCCCGGGAGCCTAGGGTCCGTCGTTGGGATGATGCGGCGGGACGCGGGGCAGGGCACCAGGAACCCCCTCGCCGACCCGGCAACAACCGTGCCCCCGCGACGTAGAGTGGAATGGCCAGACTTGTCAGGCGGCTCGGAAGGGGGTCGTCATGGTCCAGGAACTCATCGTGGCGATCACGGCGGCCTGTTCCGCCTCGGTGATCTACGTCGCGGCCGGCGCCCGGGTGGTCAAGCAGTACGAACGCGGGGTCGTCTTCCGCCTCGGGCGGCTCGCGGGAGAGGTCCGCTCCCCCGGCTTCACCATGGTCGTGCCGTTCGTGGACCGGCTGCGCAAGGTCAACATGCAGATCGTGACCCTGCCCATCCCGGCCCAGGAGGGCATCA